>JBPCQO010000106.1:0-17682 GCA_050998035.1 Gemmatimonadaceae bacterium
CGTGGGCCCTCGTCTTTTGGATACACCCTGATATTCCCGGATACTCCGCCGCGGTGATCCCGCTTCACTTCAGTCTTGATTTAGGAGCCCGACCGCGCGTATGATTGCACATCAGCCATGAGCCTCCGAGACCGCCTCGCATCAACTGTCGCACGTGCCGCGGAGGTGGAAAGCCTGCTTGGCGAGCCCGCGACGGCCAAGGATTCCAAGTTGCTCACCGAGCTGGGGCGCGAGCGTCGTTACTTGGATGCGGTAGTAGCACTGGCGCAGCAGCTCGAGCGCGCCGAGCGGGAGCTGGGCGAGGTCCGTGAGATGCTGGGCGATCCGGAGATGGCCGAGGAGGCCCGGAGTGAAGAGCGGCGCCTGACGGACGAGATCGCGCAGCTGGAGATCGACATTAAGCCGGCGCTCCTTCCACCGGACCCGCTGGACGACCGACCTGCAATCGTCGAAATTCGCGCTGGTACCGGGGGCGACGAGGCAGCTCTCTTCGCCGCCGAGCTGTGGCGCATGTACACGCGCTACGCCGAGGGGCGAGGGTGGCGGCTGGAGATGATGTCGCTGTCCGATGCTACACTGGGCGGGATCAAAGAAGCAATCTTCAAGATCAAGGGGACCGGTGCGTTCGGCGTGATGCGCTGGGAGTCGGGCGTCCATCGGGTGCAGCGGGTTCCGCTCACCGAGAACCAGGGGCGTATCCACACGTCGGCCGCAACTGTGGCCGTGCTGCCTGAGGCTGAGGAAGTAGATGTGCGGATAGAGGACAAGGATCTGCGCATAGACGTCTTTCGCTCGTCCGGGCCGGGCGGGCAGTCTGTGAATACCACCGACTCCGCGGTGCGTATCACCCACATCCCGAGCGGGATCGTGGTGTCGCAGCAGGACCAGAAGTCACAGCTGCAGAACAAGATGAAGGGGATGGAAGTGTTACGTGCCCGGCTGCTGGATGCGAAGCTCGCCGAGCGCGAGTCCGCCCGTGCGCGCATGCGTAAGACGCAGGTGGGGACGGGTGACCGGTCGGCCAAGATCCGAACGTACAACTTCCCGCAGAGCCGCGTGACCGATCATCGTATCGGGCTCACCTCGCACGATCTGGCCGCGGTGATGAATGGTGGTATCGAGCCATTCATCGACGCGTTACGCATGGCCGATGTCGAGGAGCGACTGAGCGGTGAGTAGCGATGGCACTGCGCGTGCTGACGTGCTCACGGTAGCTGGGCTCGCACTTGAGCTACAGACCCTGCTAGGCGACGCATCGCCGCGGCGGTCGCACGACATAATTGCCGCGCTGCTGGATGTGCCGCGGTTCTGGCCTTCGTCCAATGCGCGCGACGCTGTTGCTGAGGGTGTGTGCCAAGAGGCGCGGGTGGCGGTCAGGAAGCTCAGGTCCGGTGCGCCGTTCGCGTATGCTGTGGGGCGCGCCACGTTTCGACATCTCACGCTGGACGTGGACGAGCGCGTACTGATTCCTCGTCCGGAGACCGAGGTTCTGGTGGACGAGGTCCTTCGCCTCACCAAGGGAGCCAGGGGGGTGGCGATCGACATCGGGACCGGCTCGGGAGCTATCGCTCTTTCTCTCGCCAGCGAGGGCGACTTCGAGCGCGTGATCGCGACCGATGTGTCGATGGACGCTCTGGCCGTCGCTCGACGGAATGCATCTCGTCTGGCCGGCGCGCTGCGCGCGGAGGTGGAGTTCAGGCACGGGTCGCTGATGTGCCCGGTGCGCGGAGTACAGGCCACCGTGGTCGTATCCAACCCGCCGTACATCTCGTTCGCTGAGGCGGAGGCACTTCCGGTCGCTGTGCGGGATTGGGAGCCGGCGCTGGCTCTTCTGAGCGGGGCTGAGGGGATGGCGGCAACGGTCGAGATAATCAGATGTGCGGCCGACGTATTGCAACCTGCGGGGGTGCTGGCGGTGGAAGTTGATACACGGCGCGCATCGCTCGCCGCTGAGTTGCTGGCTGTCGACCCGCGGTACCGCGAAGTCGCCGTCCGGCTTGACCTTACGGGGCGCGAGCGATTCGTCATCGCGCGCCGAGCTTAGGAAGGAGGAAAGCGTAGATGGCAGTTGAGGACAAGGCAAAGGAGCTCGGGCGGCTTATCGGCCAGAGCGATGAATACCGGGCAGTGACGCGCGCCAATGACGCGTTGACCGGCGATCCAGGGGCGACGGCCGTGCTGCAGCAGATGGACACGTTGCGACGGGACGCGCAGGCGATGATCACGCGTGGCGAGGAGCCGACGGCGGAGATGGAGCAGCAGTTGGACGAACTGCTCACCAAGGTGCAGGGCAATCCAGTGTACCAGGGCATGGCTGTGGCCCAGGAGAACATGGACAAGCTGATGCGTCGCGTGAATGACTGGATTAGCGACGGCATCGCCAAGGGTGCGCAGAGTTCCATCATCAATCTGGGTTAGGCTAGATCCCCGTGAAACCCGGTGCGCTCATCGTGTTGGAAGGAGCCGAAGGCGTGGGCAAGACTACCCAGTTGGGTCGTCTTGCCCACGCAGTCGAGCGCGCTGGTGCCACATGTGTGATGCTGCGCGAACCGGGGGGGACAGGCGTGGGAGAGGCTATCCGCGGGCTATTGCTGGACCCGGCGCTCGTACCGTCGGGGAGCACCGAGGCGCTGCTGTTTCTTGCATCGAGGGCGCAGCTGGTTGCCGACGCCATCAGGCCCGCCCTGGCCCGGGGTGAGGTGGTACTGCTGGACCGTTTTTTTCTGTCCACTTACGCGTATCAGGTCGCCGGCCGCGGATTGGACGAGGCACAGGTAATGGAGGCGAACCAGCTTGCGGTGGGCGGGCTCATTCCCGATTTGACGCTGGTCTTGGAGTTGCCGGGACAGACCGGGCTCACGCGCGCGGCAGCTCGTGGTGAGCGGGATAGAATGGAGTTGGCCGACACGGACTTCCACCATCGCGTGGCGTCGGCGTTCTCCACCTTCACGAGCGATGGCTGGCAGCAGGCGCACCGCGAGTGCGGACCGATCGTGCGAATCGACGCGAGCGGGAACGAGGATGACGTGGCTGTCCGCATCTGCGAAGCGGTCTCGCACCGTGTGCCCGCACTGAAGGCCGCTTTGACGAGCACATCGGTGAATCCATGAGCGGAGGACGCACCCGGCCGAAAACGCTGGTTCTCTCGGCTATTCTTGCTCTTGCACTCGTCGCGGGCGCGTGGATGCTGCACCGAGGTGCAGCGAGTGCAATGACTGTGTCCGCCAACGGCCCGAAGCTCTTTGATGAAGTGAGTTCGCTCGTCCGCGACCAGTTCGTTGACACGGTGAGCGACTCGCAGCTGCACCGCCTGGCCGTTGACGGAATGCTGAGCGAGCTGAACGATCCATACGATGCGTATCTGACATCAGACCGGCTCGCCCGTCTGTCGGAGCACACGTCGGGTAGCTATGCCGGTATCGGGCTGCAAGTCGACGTGCGCGATGGTTCACTCGTTGTAGTGAATCCGCTCCCCGGCGGCCCGGGTGACAGGGCGGGCATCCTCACCGGAGACCGTATCGCGCAGATTGATGGGAAGACGGTAAGTGGCTGGACTGCGGAGGAGGTACAGCGGCTGCTTCGCGGAGCTGCGGGCTCTCCCGTGCAGCTCACGGTTGACCGTGCGGGAATGCCCAAGCCGGTTTCCCTGACGCTGACGCGCGCGGATATCCACCATAGCGCGGTCCGCCGCGCGGCCGTGCTGCCGTCCCGGGTCGGTTATGTAGCACTGAGCGTGTTCAGCGATTCTACGGCGCGCGAGCTAGCCCGTACCACGGACTCACTGGTTCGTGCCGGGGCTGCGTCGCTCATCGTGGATCTCCGCTCCAATCCGGGCGGCTTGCTGGATCAGGGCGTCGGTGTCGCCGACCTATTTCTCGATCGTGGAGAGCGGATCGCGAGCACGCGCGGTCGCGACTCCGCCGAGACCAAGGTCTATGTGGACAGTGCGGCGCAGCGGTGGCCGAAGCTGCCGATCGTCCTGCTCGTTGATGACAAGACCGCCAGTGCCGCGGAAGTTGTCGCTGGTGCGCTGCAGGACCACGACAGAGCCGTAATCATGGGTGCTCCCACGTATGGCAAGGGCAGCGTACAGCATGTGTTCCCAGTGCCGGCCGGAGGCGCGCTCCGTCTGACGACCGCGCGCTGGGTCACGCCGGCGGGGAGGCTCATCGCCCGCGATCTTGCGCCAGACGCAGACATCACCGACTCGGCTGCAATGCACCCTCATTTCAAGACTGACGCCGGGCGGACGGTGCTTGGAGGGGGCGGCATCACCCCGGACGTGCTGGTCAGAGACACGATTGCGGCGCCGGAGAATGTCGCCTTGATGCGAGCTCTGGGTGGGAATGTCGGAGTGTTTCATGATGCGCTCGCGAGCTACGCGCTGACAGTCAAGGCAAAGGGAGCGGTCAAGTCACCGGACTTCGTCGTGACGCCTGCCATGCGCGCCGACATCTATCAGCGCATGGTGCAGCGCGGAGTAGGCATTCCGCGGAACGTGTACGATGATGCGGCCCCGCTGGTGTCGCGCCTCCTCGCGTACGAGGTGGATCGCTATGTGTTCGGCGCGGACGCCGAATTCCGGCGCAAAGCGGCTGACGACAAGACGCTGATAGAGGCTCAGCGGCTGCTGGCGGCATCGCACAGCCAGGCTGATGCACTGGAGCGAGCAGCTGCTTTGCAACGCGCGCGGGAGCGCGCGCGTGAGTGCGCGGCTCCTTGTAATCGGAGCGGGCCAGGTGGGGCGCGGACTTGCAGCCGCGTTTCGCTCCGCCGGCCTCAGCGTATTGGGTGTGCACGCCCGCACCGCGCGCGAAGGCGCTACGAGTAGCGGATTACTCTGCGAAGCAGCGCAGGCTGTGCTGGCCGGCGTGCTGAGCGATGCCAACGTGATCATCATCGCGGTTTCTGACGGCTCCATCAACGACGTGTGCAGAGATCTCGTGCAGACGGTTCGCGCCAATTCGCGGGCGATGGCCAAGGGAACGGTGGTGCTGAACACGTCTGGAATGATCTCGCCGGAGGCGTACTCCGAGTTGCGCACACTCGGCTTTCCCTGCGGAACATTTCACCCGCTTGCGCCGTTCGCGACAGCGGAGCGGGGCGCGGCAGCGGTACGAAACGGATGGGTCGGCATCGAAGGTGACGCTACCGCTTGCTCCACGGCCCGACGTCTGGCCGCCGCGGTTGGCGCGCGCACCATCAATATCCCGACAGACGCAAAGGCCACGTACCATGCGGCCGCGGTGATGGCGTCGAACTTCCCAGTGGTGCTGGTTGCGCTCGCCACGCGCATGTTGGTGAACGTCGGGATTGACGAGCGCGCTGCGGGGCAGGTGGTACAACAGCTCATGCGCGCCGCAGTCGCCAACCTCGACTCCGGGCCTCCCGCCGCCGTGCTCACCGGGCCGGCTGCGCGCAATGACTCCGCCATTATCGCTGCGCACAGAGACGCAATGGCTGGCGATCCCGAGACTGCTGCGGTGTACGACGCACTCACCCGCGCCGCACGGACACTAGCCGCCGATCATGCCACGCTGGTCGACGACGCGCGTGTTGGCGGGCGGCGTGAAGCGGAAGGCTGAACTCGGGATCGGGATGTTTTTTCTGAACTGGGTGATGGTCACACGCCGGACCAGACCGCTCGGCTCGGTGGTCTCCACCTGACGAACGGCGCCGTCGGCGTCATCGATCCACAGTGTGGCCGTGGTGAACAGATCGCGTCCCGCTTTCGGCGTGAGCTTCACCGCGTGCGTATCATGACCGCCAACGCTGGCGGTCCCCATCGGTGTCACTTGATAGTGATCCACCGGGTTCGACAGGATCTGCCCGAGTGGATCGAGCAGCAGTCCTTCCTGACCAGTCGCAGGCATCTTGATTACCTGGCCTGGCGCGCTGCTCGGCAGGTACACCCACAGGTCGGTCCCGTCGGCAACGATGCGATCTGCTGCGGGAGTCGAGAACGTGATCGACAGAAGATTGGGCCGCTTGCGGAGGAGCTCACCGCGGGACTGGGCCGAGCGATCGGTGAGCGGATTGGTGACCGTCTGGTCGAAACGAACCGACACTGTTTCCGCTCCCCTGTACGCCACGACCGCGCGTTGCAGCGTGGCCTCGGGCTTTTGTGCACTGGCGGCAGCGGCGCAGAGCGCGAGGAGAGACGCTATACCTAAGGCTTTCATGTACAGCGTTTACCCGTTCACGACGCCGGCGTTCCGGTCGGCGGTGTCGCTCCGATGTGTCGCTCTGACACGTCCCGTTGGATTGGTGCCGGTGGAATCGATCGTCCTATGGCCGCCGCGACCGCGCGCAGCTCAGTCATCAGCTGCGCGAACTGATCGGGGTAGAGCGACTGGGCACCGTCGGAAAGCGCGCAGTCCGGTTCCGGATGCATCTCCACAAGGATCCCGTCAGCGCCTGCCGCGATGGCTGCGCGTGCCATCGGAATCACCTTCTCGCGCACGCCTGTTCCGTGGCTCGGATCGGCGACGATTGGAAGATGAGACAGGCCGTGGACCACTGGAATGGATGTCAGATCGAACATGTTGCGAACGGCATTGTCAAAGGTTCTTACTCCGCGCTCGCACAAGATCACCTGACCGTTTCCCTCAGCCAAAATGTACTCCGCGCTGAGTAGCAGATCGTTGATCGTTGCCGCCATTCCGCGCTTGAGAAGCACAGGCCTGCCGAGCTTGCCGACAGTCTTGAGGAGCGAGTAGTTCTGCATGTTACGCGCGCCGATCTGGATGCAGTCGGCATACTCCGCAACCAGGCGAGCACCCTCGTCGTCCATCGCTTCGGTGACGATGGGAAGCCCTGTTTCATCACGCGCCAGCGCGAGTAGTTTGAGTCCCTCAAGCCCGAGTCCCTGAAATGCGTACGGCGAGCTGCGCGGCTTGAACGCTCCGCCACGCAACGCTGTGGCGCCGGCGTCCTTCACGATCTGAGCGGCGCGAACGATCTGCTTCTCAGACTCGACGGAGCAGGGGCCCGCGACAATCGGAACATCTACACCCCCGAACGAGACGCCTGGTGCGATGGTGACAATCGTCGGCTCCGTGCGCCACTCGCGGGAGACCTGCTTGTACGGCTGTGTCACATGGATCACGCGGGCGACACCGGGCAACGCCTCAAGGCGGCTCGAATCGATTCTGCCGTCGTTGCCAACCACGCCAACGGCGGTTCGCTGCGCGCCGGGCATGGCGCGCGCCTCGTAACCCATCTCTTCGATTACCGCAACAACGCGCTCAACATCGCCGGCCGGCGCGTCGTGTCGCATGACTACAAGCATGATGCTCTGGATCTCAGGTAAGACACTGTCGGAACCGGCTTGCGCTCCGCTCAACTAAGCACCAACTCGAGGTGCGACTATCTACACGTCCGCCGTTTCGGGCTCACGCGCAAGGGAACCTTCTATGGCCTCTTCTACGGCTCGCCCACGAAGACGGACGCTCACGATGGACGAAACTCCCGGCTCCTGCATTGTAACACCATACACCGCGTCGGCGGCCTCTGTCGTCGTACGCGGATTATGTGTTATGACAATGAACTGCGTGTTCTTCTTGAACTCATTCAACATGCGCACGAAGCGGCCGATGTTCTGATCGTCCAGCGGCGCGTCCACCTCGTCCATGAGGCAGAACGGGCTCGGCTTCATGAGGAATATCCCGAAGAGGAGCGACAACGCTACCAACGCCCGCTCCCCGCTCGAGAGCAGGTGGATGCGCTGCGTCTTCTTGCCTCGCGGGGAAGCGTGAACCTCGATGTCACCGTCGAGTGGAGACGACGGGTTCTCCAGCCGGAGGTCGCAATCGCCGCCCCCGAACAGCGTCATAAAGATGTGCCGGAAATTCTCGCGTACCTTCACGAAGGTCTCCAGAAACAGCTCCCGCGCGGTGTTGTCGATCTCCTTGATCACCTGTTGCAGCTTGCCCTTGGCGTCGTCCAGATCCGCACGCTGCTGCCGGAGGAACTCCACCTGCTTGCTCTCCTCCTGGTGCTCCTCGATCGCGAGTGGATTCACCTGGCCCAGCGCATCCAGTTGGGCGCGCAACTCTACGGCTTCGCTCTGGAGCATCTCATCCGGCTCCTGCAGCTCGCCATACTCTGCGAGCAGCTCTTCCAGCGGCCTGCGCCAGTCTGTCTGCAGGCGCTCCCTGATCGCCGCCTGCCGTCCTGAAAGCTGGGTGTAGCGCAGCTCGGTCGAGTGCAGCTGCTCGGATCCCGCAGCGACCTCGCGGCGAATGCGGTCAAGCTCGTGCTCTGCGTTGGACAGCGACTCGTTGGCCGCGCTCACGTTGCGCTCCGCGTCTGCGAGCTGCCCTTCCGCGTCTTGGAGGACGCCATCGCGTGCCTCCAGGTCGAGCACCCAGTCCGCGAGCTGGGCGGTGATCATTGCGTCGTCGTTGGAAAGGGTGCTGAGCTCCGTCTGGAGCGCGGCCAGCCGCGATGCGGCGGTCGTCTGCTCCTGCCGCAACCGACGCTCACGGTCGCTTACTACCTGGAGCCGAGCTTGAGCCTGTGCCTGTTCCACCTGCGCGGCTGTGCGCTGCTCACGCGTGGCATCGTGCGCACTCTCGGCCTCGCCGAGCAGCCGGCGTGCATCAAGGATCGTCGATTCGTGGCTTTGCGCGGCTTCATTGGCCTGCGCGATCTTCCCGTCCAGCTCGGACGCGCGCAGCGCAAGCGATTCACCGCGGATGACGAGCTTGGCCAGCGCCGCATCGGCTTCCGACACCTCTCGCGTAGCACGTTGATGCCGCCGGATGATCTCGCCGACGCGCTCCTCCGCCAGACGAGCCTCGCGTGTCGCTACCGCCGCAACATCCATCGCAGCGGATGCGGCACGGTTCGCCTCGTCCAACGCCCCGCGTGATGCAGCAGCACCCGCTGCCGCGTCGTGGAGTACCGCTGCAGCCGCGTTGAGATCGCGCTTGATGTCCGTGAGCTCGGCACGCCGCCGCAGCGGGCCCGGGCCAGCCACGATCGCGGGGAGCCAGACGGCGCCACGAGCGTCGATGAAAGCTGTTCCTTCTTCCACCGCACGGACGTGTCCCAGAAGTGTCCGGACCCAACTGGCGGCGCTCTCGTCGGTCGCACGCACCAACGCGGCCAGATCCGCGGAGTCGTCGACCTGCGTCGCTGACGCTGCGACAGCGTCCAGCGGCAATAGAAGAAGAGGTCCCGGGTTTGTCGTTGCATGCCACGCGCGCACCGCATCCGCGGCGGCGCTGTCCCGAACGAGAACCGCGTGGACGGTTGCGCCGAGGTAGCGCTCGACCAGTGCGGCCGGCGCGCTGCCCGCGCTGATGTAATCGCTCAGCGGACCAATTACCGCGCCGCTACCGAACCGTTCACGCTCCTTGAGCAGGCGGGCAGCCGCGGGAGCCAGACCCACACGTTCCCGCTCCAGCGCCTCCAGCGCGTGTGACCGTCCTTCCAGAGCAGCGTAAATCTCCCCAGCGCGCAGCGTCTCCGTTCGGGCAACTGCATCGGCGTCGCGGGCGGCACGCGCGGTTGCTTCCGCGAATTCGCGCGCTTCGGCCGTTTCGACCACGCGAACGCGTGCGTAGTCCAGCGCGATCCTGGCGTCCTCCACCTCACGGGCCACGGTTTCCGCGGCGTCGAATAGCTGTAGCTGTTCGCTCTTGATCGTCTCGTGTCGGCGCACCACTTCCTGCCGCTCGCGCTCCGCGGCGTCGCGATCTAGAGTGAGGCGGTGCGATTGCTCGCGCAGCTCGCGCGAGCGCCGCTCGGACTGCTCCACGGCCGCACGCGCGGCAGAAAGAGCCGCGCGTGCGGTCTCTTCGCTCAGTGCACGCTGGTGTAGCTGGCCACTCAGCGCCGTCAGCTCCGTTTCCAGCTGCGCTCGTGCCGCGGCTGCATCGGCCAGCTCGGCCGCAACGCGTTGTGCGGTGTCACCGCGCTCTCGCGTCTCTTCCTCTGCACGTTCGCGATGGGACGCCGCGTTCTTGCGACGCTCGTCCGCTACCGCGATCTCTGCGCGTAGTTGTTGCGCGCGCTCGCGCTGCTCGCCGACCAGTCGAGCGAGCTCACCGCGACCGGCTTCAGTGGTGGAGCGCGCTGCATGAGCCTTGTCTCGCTCCGCTTCGGCGGCGCCTACGCGCTCCGACTCTGTCGGAGCCGACTCACGCAACATTGCGAGTTGCTCACGCAACTGGTCAAGCTCCGCGGTCCACGCTGCCATCTCTCGCGCGGCCAGCGTCATTTCCACGGCAAAGCGGCGGCTCGTCAACTCGGCGTGGCGCTCAGCACGTTTGCGCTGTCTCGCTAGTGACCGGACGTGGCTCTCCTTTTCATTGAGGAGGTCACCGATGCGCGCGAGGTCGAGTGTTGTCTCTTCCAGCCGCCGCTCAGTGCTACGCTTGCGATCGCGGTACAGGCCGACGCCGGCTGCCTCTTCGAATAGCTCGCGGCGATCGTCAGGACGGTCGGAGAGCAGCGCGTCGATCATGCGCGATTCGATCACGACGCCGGAGTCCGCGCCCAGCCCCGTGCCGCGGACCATGTCCTGAATATCACGCAACCGCGCGGGGGCGCGGTTGATGAAGTAGTCGCTGTCGCCGGAGCGGCTCAGCCGGCGGGTAATGACGACTTCGCGAAACGGAATGTCCAGCGCGCCATCGTCATTCTCGAAGTGCAGCGATACCTCCGCAATGTTCACTGGCCTGCGTGCGGACGATCCCTGGAAAATCACCTCTTCCATCTTCGCGCCACGGAGAGCCCGAGCGCGTTGTTCTCCCAATACCCATCGCACCGCGTCGGACACGTTTGACTTGCCGCAGCCGTTCGGCCCTACGATCGCTGTTGCGCCCCGCTCGAATACGAGTTCAGTGTGGTCAGCAAAAGACTTGAAGCCGTGAAGCTCGAGCTTGGTAAGCCGCAATTACGGTGTTCTCCCGGTGCGATAAACGAGCGTTGGATTGAACTGTGCCGCGCGAAGCGTAGCCAGCAGAGACGCGGCATCTTCGGGCCGCTCGAAGGCGCCCGCGTATACTTTAAGCGAACCGTTTGGTTGGGCCAGCACGTACACGGTCTGGCGCGACCGTACATACTTGGCGGTGATGCGCTGCGTGTGTCCGGCGGCGGCGCTGTCGAGCAGCAACGCGTACGGCGTGCGCACCACGGTTCCGAGACCATCCTGAACAACGCCCTTGTATCGTAGCTGATCCAGTAGCGCCTGCGCCTCAGGCTGCGTTGGGAACGCACCCGAGATCACCTTGTAGTACGTCTCGCGATTTGCGCCCGTGGGGACGGGCGAGATCGCTGCTGCGGGGAGAGTGGACCGGAAGCGCATCACCTGATCCGTCGCATCCTCCGGCGCGTTCCATGCGCCGAGCTCTACGGCATAAGCTGAAGCCGCCGCTGAGTCAGCCACGTTCACCGGCGGCGGAACGGTCAGTGTCTCTGGCGCGACCGGCGCCAATGCTCCAACGGGTGGCGTTGTGGCAGCGACAGTGGGGCGACCGAACGCGGGTCGCTTGCTCGCCACGGCAGCTTCGTTTGCATTTCGGAAGTACAGCACACTCCCCACAATTGCGACAAGGACGAGCAGGAGCGCCGCAATCTGCCACAATGGCAACGCTTTCTTCGTCTCGCCCGGTGGTGCTCCCGACGATGGCGCCGGGACACGAGCCAGGACATTGATATATGGTGCCAAGTCAAGTGGCGTCCCGCCAACCAGCACCACTCCATCCGTCTGGTCGATCAGCTCCTTGAGCCCAGCCGCGTCTGCCGGTGCGACAATGATGAGCAGCGCTCCAACTTCACGAAAGCCGTTGGCGAGCCGCTGCCAACGCGAGTTCGCGAAGATTGCGGGGTCCGAGACGCTCCCCGTGCCGCTAGGCATCACGAAAAGATTGCCGGTGGTGTCGATAGGCTGCGCGATCTTGTTGAGCGAGACGCCGTATGTGAAGCTGTCAGAGATGCCGTGCGGGTCGTCGCTGGTAACCAGCGACTGGATCGGCTCGACCTCTCCCACCAGGTCGGCAATTGCGACCCTGCGGTGCTCTGCCTCGGCCAGGCCGATTCCGATCGCCACATGCGCAGCGGCAAGTACGTCAGATGATGTTATGACCGCGGCGGAGTAGCTCCCCAGCATCGGAGCGATCCTTCGTCCTGCTCTCTCCCACCCTGCGGGCGTCGCCACCGGGGGCGCGGAAGCTTCCTTGATCACTGAGTCCCCTGGAATGCCCAGTAAGATCGCTTGGATTCGTGGCCGATTCGCTCAGCCTCGGCCCGGTTGGGATAGGGGCCGAGCACCACGCGATACACCGTCGCTCCGCCGCGCTGAGCTGCGGCGACGCGCGCCTTCACTCCCTCAACCTCTATGCTGTCAGCCAATGCTTTTGCCTTCTCCTCGGTGAGCAGTGCTGCAAAGGATACAGTGTACGGGCCCGCGGTCGATGCCGCTACGGAGGGCTTTGGACCAGGAGCGGCTGCGGCACCCAGCGTAGGCACCGCTGGCGCGCGGGGTGGCGTGCGCGCCGGCAGTTGCCGAGGAGGGAGGGGAGCAGCGGTGTGGGGTGCCACAGGCGGATTTGCGCCAGCGGTACCGCCTTCGGGTACACGCACGGGCGATGCAGCTGGTGGCATTGCAGACGGGGGCGGTGCAGTTGTGGCGACACTTGTCGATTCGGCTGCGGCGCCGCCCAGAGCGGCGGAGTCAGCACCTGCCGACGAGTCCTGTTTCGCTGAGTCTGCTGAGGCGAAGGATACCGGCTGGTCCATTCCGGCCGCGCGTGCTCTGAAGCCATTCCAGAAGATAAAGTACCAATAGTCCTGGGCTCCTCCGGCCACAGTCCGAACGGGCTGTAGCGTTTCGCCGTCGAGGAAGACAACGTCACGCCCGTTATTGACGACAATCGCCCCGTCCGGTGCGACCGTTGGAAGATCGTCCGTCCACTTTGTGTGTACCGAGCCGGCGACGCTGTCGGTCGCAACTGCGATGACCCAGGCCGAATCGCCGCGGACCGGGCGAGCCAGAACGTACCGGCCAAGCCGATCCATGCGCAGATCGCTTACCTGACCGGGGAGCGCCACGCGGGCCGCGACCTTGTCGGTGTATCTGTCGATGACAGCGATGCCCGAGTCGCCGGCCGTCGCGACATACACGCGGTCACCGCTCGGGGTGGGGGCGAGCGCGAGCACTCGCCCCTTAAGCGCAATGCGCGGCACCACGCTCATATCCCGCGCGCGCACTCCGACGAGCGCGCTGTCCGTGGCGAAGTACACCCTGTCACCTACCTGCGCTCGCACTCCTCGCATTGTGATGGGCAGCAGCACTGTGTCGCGGATCACCGTGTCAGGCGGGCGTAGCTTCCAGACCGCTGTCTGGCCGCCCTGTTGGCCTGCGATCAGAACGGAACCGTCACTCTGCGGGAACACCCCTCGTGCTTCGACGGGTGGAGTAAAGCTCCACCCGCCCGCCCGCGTGAGACGCACCACGGCACCCTTGCCGTCGATGCCGAATATGTCCGTACCGGTGGGCGCAACGAGCGACGCGAGCTTTGCCTTGCTTGCCACATTCGCCTCGCCCAGCCGCAAGTCGATTCTGGCAGGCTCGCCCTTGGCGTCGACCACGGCGAGCGCGCCGCCTTCGGGATCAAACCCAAGCACCCGATCCACCGATGTTCCGCGGCCTCTCCAGATCGCGGAATCCAGCTTGGGATACAGGTACGCGCGGGCAGTCCCCCCATTCCTGGGGAGACGAATCAATACTGGGTCGGGGCCGCGGCTGCCTTCAGCACGCGCGGCGATTGCTCCGGACCCGATACCAGCTTGCTTGTCTCTGTTGCATGCAAGCGTGGGGAGGAGCAACAGGGAGAATAGGAACGGTCGCTGCACGGCGTCAATTTAATAGAAGCCGCGCCCCACCGGGCACCTATCGGAGACGAGCTGAGCCGCGTCAACAGCTGTTGACGCGGCTCAGAGTGTGGCAGAGGCTTATGCTCGTCCAGAGTGCAAGTTCTAGAAGCTGGCTCCCAGCGAGAACGTCCAGTTGAACTTGTTCGGGACACGATCCAGTGGCTTCGCATAATCCCACCGGAGCACGGCGAGGTTGAACAGATTCACTCTGACCCCTGCGCCATAGCTCCGCAGAAAATAGCGCTGCGTCTGATAGTTGTAATTGGCCGGCTTGGTCAAATACGGCCGCTGGCCGTCGCTGTAGGCCAGCCCTGCATCATAGAAAAACGCGCCGTCTACGGGCGGGAGTCCGATTGGGAACTTCCCGAGGTCAAACCTGCGAATCACAGGGAAGCGAAGCTCCTCATTCAGCACTGCTACCCGGGTCCCAACAAGCTGTACGGTGGAGCATGCTGCACCGAAGTTGTTGGCCGACCCAAGGAACGACGCGCATGAGTAGCCGCCGTAAAAGCTGGACTGATCATACCCGCGGACAAACTCTGGCCGGCCGATGTATATCGGGAAGAGATGCGCGTCGCGCCCGGTGGTCGCGTCGTAGAAGATCCGCGTCGCGAAGGTCAGCGTGTTGAACACCACTGGATCGTACCGGCGATAGTCTGCTAAATAGTTGACCGTGTGGATGTTGCCGAGCGACGGCTGGACCTGAAAACGCATCCTGTGGCCGCTGATCGGCCCCGTGGTCCCGAAGAGCGAGTTGTCAGAGACGAAGGCAGTGAGAGGCGACACGAAGGCGAGCGTGCCCACAGATTCGCCATTGCTCTGCGAAATGTTGTAGAGGCCCCCGTTCGCATAGTCGTAGTTCTGGTTCACCACGCCGCGGCCGTACGACTGCGCCGCGACGCCGAACTCCACCCGCTTGAACCGGTCGAACGGGTACGCCGCACTGATCGACGCAGACCGGATGACATAACGGAGATACTGCTCCTGGTAACGTGTCGTTACACTATCGGGCAGCGCGCTTACCGAAGCACCCAGGCCGATATACGCGATGTCCTGGGATATCCCCGTTAGGTACTGCCACCGGTGACCGAGGTCGGCGTAGTCCACGAGGAAGCTCGCGTCTCTGATCTGGCCGTTGATTCCAGCGCCGACCGCCAGCTCGTGATCCCCCGTGAGATCGCTGAACACGAGCGTGGTGCCGCCGCCGTACTGCGTCCCATATCCGCCACCCGTGGAGACGCCCACCGTGCCGCCGGAGATGTAGTCCGGCGCGAAGCGAACCTTGTACGGGTAATCCTTGAAACTGAGCGTATCCGGAAGGCCGACGTTTGGCTCGTTCAACAATGTTGCGATGCTCGAAACCGCGCTGCTGTCCGCCGCTTCGGTCCGGCTCACCGAGGCCGACTGTCTGGCTCCGACAGGCGAGCGGTACACCGAGATCGCGCCACTCGTCGCGCCGGGCGTCGAGTCCTTGACGACTGTCCCGGTGGGTGGGCCCATTACTACCGCCGGCGATGCAGTCGGAATCGCTTGCGCGTACGTGCGCGGGTGGTCCAGGTACCAAACCGTGTAATCGTTGTTCGTGAAGTATGTGAACGCCAACCGGTCTGTGCCGCGCGACCAGGTGATAACCGGGCTCGTCTCGGTGAACTGGCTTATGCCGCCCTGCACATTTGTTACGATCAGATCCACGCTGGCCCGCAGATCGCGCATGTAAATGTTGGGTGTGCCATTCCTGTCCGACACGTAGGCGATAGTGCTGCCATCGGGAGACCAGACCGGGTTGATGTTGGTACCGGTCTGACCCGGGAGTACCCTGATACTCCCGTCCCGCATGTCCATCACCGCGATCTGCGGCTTACCCAGATTCAGATCTGCCAGGTTGGTACTCGCGCGGTCGGTGGAGAAGGCAATCATGTTCCCATCGGGTGACCACGATGGCTGTAGGTCTCCATACCGGTCCTGCGTCAGGTGACGCATGTTCTTGCCGTCGACGTCCATGATGTACAGATCGGTAATCCCCTGCGCCACGCCGGCGAAGACAATGTGCTTGCCATCTGGCGAATACGACGGGTCCAGCACACCGTCTACTGGGAGATCGGTGAGCTGCTTCACGTCACCTGATTGCACGTCTGCGATTGACAGTACGTCCTTGCCACCCGTCTGCGCTGTGAACGCAAACTTCCTGCTATCAGGCGAAAACGACCCCTGCGAGTACAGCAGCCGCAGCTCCTCGAATCGGGGGTTCGTCGTGGTCTCCACCAGACGCTTGATGCGCTTGCCGGTCCGTGCGTCACCCAGGTACAGGTCGATGAAGACCTCGCCGCGCTTTACGCTCCCATTGGCCAGGAAGGCAATGGTGCGGCCGTCTGGAGACAAAACTGGTGAAATGAAGATGTTGCCGCCCGTGATCTTGGGCGTGAGCAACGGCGTGGCGAAATCGCGCACCCGTTGTAATCCGGCAAGTTGCGGCAGGTACTGCTGACGGGTTGCCTCGCGCCACTGGTCGCTCAGCTGGTCCAGCGTGACGCCGAGCACTCGCTGAAAGCCACGTTCCACACCCATGGTGGTAACCGCGTCCAGAATCTCACCAACCGCATCGTCTCCCCAGCGCTCGCCAACGTAGCGCCAAAGCGCCTCACCGTACCGGTACGGGAAGTACTTGTCTGGGCGGTCTGTCATCTGCTTCACGGTCGGCATGTTGCCGTCCGCAACGGCGTCGCGGATCCACATGGTCGTCAGTGGGTGGTTGGGTCCGACCGACAGATACTCGGCCATCCCTTCCATGAACCACCCGGGTGGGTTGACAGTTTCCAACGCCTGGATGTTCTCTCCGGCGCGCCCGCGCGAGAAGACGTCAAACTGGAACTGGTGCACCATTTCGTGCGTGAGCACGTGCTGGAAGCTGTCGTAATCACCCGTGAACGGCAGCTCGATCCGCTGGCGTAACGGTTCAGTAACACCACCAACGCCCTCGCCCAAGTCACCATTGATGTTGCTCTGAGCGAAGTCCTCCCGCGATGCGTACAGCAGGATTGGTTTCTTCTCCCGGAACTGGTGCCCCAACACACGCGATAGGCGTGTATACGACCTCTCTGCCATTCGCGCGGCGTCGCGGATCGGGAGCTTCTCTTCCGGATAGTAGTGGATGAAGAAATGTTCCGTCTCGAGCACCCGCCACCGTAAATGGCGGTACTCAACCTGGTTCTGTCCGAAGTATCTCTGCGCGTTACTCCGCGCCGGCGTGCCCAGAAGCGCGGTGGCGACCAGCCCGGCGCCCGTCACTTTCCCCAACCATCCCTTCGTCATTAAGCGACTCCGTCGCGGACTAGGTCTCTACAGCAACAGACTCGGCGTCACCCCAGAGACGTTCGAGCTGGTAGAACTCCCTCAGAGTAGGATGGAACAGGTGGACTACGAAATCGACGTAGTCCAGAAGCACCCATCGTCCCTGCTGCAACCCCTCCACATGATGCGCCCGCAGTCCTTCCTTGCGCAGCTCCTCCATCACGTGCTCCGCTATGGAACGCACGTGCGTGTCGGAAGTTCCGCTGGCGATCACGAAGCAGTCGGTCATGTCCGTAACGCCATGCAGGTTGAGGATGACCGGTTCGTTCGCCTTCATGTCGATACAGACGGCCGCGGCACGCTGAGCCGCGGCAACGGACGAGGATACTGAAGTGGAAGTGGCTGCCATTCGACTCCAAAAGAAAGATTTGAGGGGCGTAAGGACCAGAAGTCCACCCGTCCATAATTCTACACTTGAGACAGCATTTCGTGCGCCAAACAAAGGCG
>JBPCQO010000135.1:0-16370 GCA_050998035.1 Gemmatimonadaceae bacterium
CTTCGAGCCCAGCACTACAGTCTATTGGCCTTCTCTATCGGCCGCCAAGATTCTGCCGAGCCGAGTACTGTGGGTGATCTTCTCCGTGGTGGCCAGAATGTTTTGTGCGTCCGCCGGGCGCCCGGCCTGCTGTAGGGCCCGACCCAGCACCGCGCCCGTGTGCACGTACGCGAACGGGATACCGGCCGATGGACCGTCGACCCAACGAGTTCTCCGCGCCAGGGAGGCTGGTCCGTCAAACGTGCGGGTCCACAAGCTGTACGTGGTGCCAAGGTCGAACCACCCTTCGCCCTGCACGTTCAGCAGCGTGGGAGTTGGCGTGGGAACGTTAGCGACCAACTTTCTCGCCAGTCCCGTGCTGACGAGATGTTCGCCGAAGCCCATCTCGTCAGGATAGCTGCCGTCGGTGCGGCTGAAGAATACCGGTGTTCCCGGGAACGCGTCGCGAATGATGTACAGCACGAACAGATCGGCCCGCTCGAGGCCGTGGTATCCATTGCCCAGGTCGCGCGCATGAACGGTGAACGTCTGCCCGCTCGCGGTCTTGAGCTCCTGAGTGCCGTTGATCTCCACGATCGGCGGCACTGCATTGGACTGCGCGAAGGTGAGGGTGACGGGTGCCTTGGTGGGCATGGGCCAGATGCGTCCCGCGTAGGCCTGCGGGCCGTGCGCGGCATCGTACGGCCGAATGCGATTGCGGATGAGCTGCCGGGTGTACCAGTCGGTATTGAGCAGGGAAGTGCACAGCACGGTGACGTCCTGACGTACTCCCTCCACCTCCTGCGCGTACCACAGCGGGAACGTGTCGTTGTCTCCGACCGTGATCAGCACGCCGTACGGCTCTACCGACTCGAGCAGATCGTGCGCGAAATCACGCGTGTCCGTCTGACCACGACGTGAGGCAGACGACCAGTTCGCAAAGAGCGGAACAAATGCGACCACCAGGAGCGGTGACGCCGCAATCCAGCTTCGCTGTCTCGGGACCTGAACGGTCTCGCCACCCACGCGCGCAGGATCGGAGCCGATCATCTGCGCAACCTGCTCCCAAACGTAGAACAGTCCCAGCGCGACCCATACGCTCCACGCGCTGTAGCTCCACAGGTAGAAGTAGTCGCGGTCGCGCACCTCGCGCGGAACCGCGTCTCCAAGTTCGGGTGCCTGCGACGCTCCGTACTTGAAGTTCATGTAATAGATCAACAGCAGCGTGACGCTGAAGATAAGTGGACCGAAAAACCAGAAACTTCGCCGGTCGCGTCGCCAGTGTACGTAGCCGCCGACAAGCCCCAGGATGAGGAAGATCGACGCCAACGCCGACTGCGCAGCTGCATGCGTACCGTCTGGGTCGCGCAGCCACTGCCACTTGAAGTACAGCCACCACATCCCGACCTGCGACGGGAACGGGATCTGGCGCTCGGTCACCGCGGGCTTCTGGTACTGTTCGCGGTTGAAGTTGTACATGAAACGCTGATACGTGGTGTCACTGAATGTGCAGCCCACCGCGATTTTGGTCGCGCAGCCGGTGGTCTCACCTTCATTGATCCGAGGGAAGTACGCCGAGCGAATTGGCTGCGTGAGGAACGGCGTCATCCCCAGTACGATGGCAAGTGCACCCGCGAGTATGAGTTTGCCGCGTAGGAAATTGCGCGGCCTGATGACCAGCACCGCCACGAGCACCGCGGGAAGCGCCAGAAAGCCGGCCATGTGATTGGAGTAGCCCAACCCGCTCAAATACGCGACGAGAATGAGCAGTCGATCGGCCTTGGGACCTTCCGGATCATCGCACCAGCGCACCGTGAGCCACGCAACAATGGCCATCCCCACGAGCGACACCGTGTAAACTTTTTCGTTCACTACCGACTGTGCCCAAACCGTGAATGCCGTCGCGCCGATCAGTGCCGCGAGCGCGCCGCCGGAAATGCGCTGCCAGCGTTTTGGTAGCCACGCAACGAGCACGCGCTCGACGATGAGAAACCACATCCCGGCGGAGACCGCGCTAGAGAGCGCCGCCAGAATGTTGATCCGCATCGCCACGTTCGGCGCGATCGGCAGAATGCTGAAGACGCGCCCGAGCAGCACGAACATCGGGTTGCCCGGCGGGTGCGGCAGACCGAGCGTGTACGCGGCCGCTATATACTCACTCGTGTCCCACATCGCGGTACTCGGCGACAGGGTGACGAGGTACAGAAGGAAAACAAGCGTTGCGGCGATTGCCGCCGCAGCGTACGACGGTCGGTAGTCCAGTTCCGCGTGCGCGGCGGCTGTAGATGCGGTCATGCGGGGAAAGATAGGCTAGTGGCGGAACTGTCGTTGGCCCGTGAAGATCATGGCGATACCGCGCTCGTTAGCGGCAGCAATCACCTCCTCATCCCGAACCGACCCGCCTGGCTGGATGATCGCCGTTACCCCCGCGTCGGCGGCCTGATCCACGCCGTCCCTGAACGGGAAGAAGGCGTCCGAGCCCAGCACCGATCCCGCCGTTTCGTGCCCGGCGGTGCGCGCCTTGTGCACGGCGAGAAATGCCGCGTCCACGCGTGACATCTGGCCGGCTCCGATTCCGATGGTGGCGCCGTCGCGCGCGAGAACTATGGCGTTGGACTTCACAATCGCGACGGCCTGCCAGACGAAGGCAAGGGTGGTGCGCTCGTGATCGGTAGGCGTGCGATCCGTGACGACGCGCCAGTATGCATAGGGAACGGGCGGCTGAGCACGATCCTGCACAAGCAGCCCGCCTCGGACTCGCTTGAAGTCGAGATCGCCCTTAGCCCACTCCGCCTTGCCTTCAAGAACGCGCAGATTCTTCTTACGGCTGAGTGTCTCCAGCGCGGCGGCCGAGAAGGAGGGCGCGACAACGCACTCTACGAATAGGCTGGAGACAGCTTCCGCCGTGATATCGTCGACCGGGACGGTGAAGGAGATTACAGAGCCAAACGCTGACGTGGGGTCGCACGCAAGCGCCTTTTGATATGCCTCCAGAGGCGAGTGGCCGATCGCGAGCCCGCAGGGCGTGGTGTGTTTGACTATCGCGCAGCAGGTATGTCCCTCGAAGGCGTCGGCCGCGAGCAGCGCCCCTTCCAGATCCATCAGGTTGTTGAAGCTGAGATCCTTGCCACCGTGCTGTACCAGTCCATCCAGCCCGGCGCCGCGCGCGTCGACGTAGAATGCTCCCCGCTGTCCAGGGTTCTCGCCATATCTGAGGATCTGTGCGCGGTCCAGCGGGATCACCATGGTCTCCGGGAAGCGGTCACCTCTCTGGGACATGAACCAGTCGGCGATGGCGCCGTCATACGCCGCGGTGTGCTCAAACACTTTCGCAGCGAGGCGCGCGCGCAGGTCGCCATCGTCATCCTCCGCGCGCAGCGCGGCCAGCACGCGCGAGTAGTCCCGCGGATCACATATCACCGTGACCGCATCGAAGTTTTTCGCCGCTGAACGCAACATTGCCGGCCCTCCGATGTCGATCTGCTCGATCACCGCGTCCTCGGTTGCATTGCCGCTCGCGACGGTTTCACGGAACGGATACAGGTTCACGGCGACCAGATCGATCCACGGAATGCCATGTTCCACGATCGTCTTGACGTGAACCTCGACATCACGTCGCGCGAGCAGGCCAGCGTGCACCATTGGGTGCAAAGTCTTGACGCGCCCGTCCAGCATCTCGGGGAATTGTGTGAGATCCGCCACGTCACGAACGGTGAGGCTGGATTCGCGCAGCGCGCGCGCAGTACCGCCGGTGGACACCAGATCCCAGCCCAGATCCGTGAGCCCGCGAGCGAATTCGACTATGCCGGTCTTATCGGAGACTGAGAGGAGGGCGGTTGGCATCGTGGATCAATCGGTGAGAGCGAGGCGCTTGCGAACGAGAGTCGCCGCGAGAGCATCGAGAATGCGTGGGTAGATAATATGCTCCGCGCCGAGAACGCGCGCTCCGAGCCGTGCGGGTGTGTCGTCCACGCGCACCTCGACGGGCAGCTGAGCCAGCACGGCTCCATGGTCGAATCGCTCGTCCACCAGATGAACGGTGGCAGCTGTGAGTGACTCCCCAGACTCGAGCACGGCGGCGTGCACCCGTGCACCATACATACCGGAGCCTCCAAATCGCGGGAGCGGCCCCGGGTGAACGTTCACGATCCGGTCACGAAACGGTTCGATCACATTCGCGGGAACCAGTCTGAGATAGCCGGCAAGGGCTACGATGTCCACATGATGTCGTTCCAGTAAGTCCAGCAGTACACATGGATCACCGGCATCGAAATGCTCGGACGCCACGCCTGCTGCACGACCCCGGTCCAGAGCCGGTGCGCGCGAGCGGTTTGACGCGACCAGCACCACGTCACCTGACCGTGCGTCGCCGAGCGACCCGAAGTGATCCAGGATCGCCTGCAAGTTGCTCCCAGCGCCGGACGCAAGAACAGCGATGCGAGCACGTCCGCGCAGCATCCGTTCAACCGCGTCACCAAGCGTTGAAACCACTGTAACGCCTGACTCGCGCGCCAGTACCACATCCTGCGAGTCGTCACCGGGCGAGCGCAGCAGAAATCCCTGGCCGCCCAACTCCCGCACGGCGGCGATGTCGCGCCAACGGTCGCCGACGAATGCCGGGCTTCTCATGTCCAGCTTTCGTTCCCTAGCAGCTGTACGGAAGAGACCAGCTGCTGGTTTCCGGCACTCACACTCCTCGCCGATGCTCGGCAAGTGGGGACAGAAGTAGCTCCCATCGATGTGTGCACCGTGCTCGCCGAGCAGCTCATCCAGTCGGGCTCGGCCTCGCTCATAATCGGCCGTTGTGAAGTAACCGCGTGCGATCCCGGACTGATTGGTCACGACGATCACTGGAACTCCGGCGACGTTCAATCTCTGGATCGCGTTCGCGGCGCCGTCGATAAGCTCCACCTGCTCCGGGCGGCTCAGGTAATTCACGTCGCAAATAATCGTCCCATCCCGGTCAAGAAATGCGACGCTCGGAATGCACATCAGCCCAGCGCCGTAGCGACTGTGTCGCCGAGCAGATCGTCGTCGCGCTCGGGGACGCTACGCAAGTTGAGGACGAACGCGTCGTTGCGGATCCGGCCGACCACCGGCACGGCCCCAAGTCGCAAAGCTGCCGCGATCTCCTCCGCGTCACCCGCAGTGGCGACACCGAACGACGGGATGCTCGTGGTCGGAAAGGCCCCGGCGCCCACGGCACCGTCGCACGCGACGGTAGTGGCAATGACCCCTGCGTGCCGCAGACGGTCCACAACGGCACCAGCCCGCTCCTGCAACTGGTCTGCGGATATTGTCAGCATGCGAAGCGCCGGGATCGACTCCAATGCGTGATCCTCGTCACGGTACAGCTGGAGAGTGGCCGCAAGCGCCGCGATGGTCAACTTGTCCGTTCTGACCGCGCGCGCGAGTGGATCGCGGCGCATCGTGTCGACAGCATTCATGTCGCCCAGTACAATGCCAGCCTGCGGGCCACCGAGTAGTTTGTCGCCGCTCATCACGGTGATCGTGGCGCCAGACCGCACGGCGTCGGCTGCCGTCGGCTCACCAGAAAGGCCGTACCTGTCGAGCGACAGCATCAGCCCGCTTCCAAAATCATGGATTAACGGCACTCCGCGGTCAGCACAGAGCTGCGCCAGCTCCGCCACGGAGACTTCGGCGGTGAATCCCTCTACTCGGAAGTTGCTCCGGTGCACCTTTACAACAGCGGCAGCTCCCCCGTTCAGTGCACTCACATAGTCGGACATGTGGGTTCGATTGGTCGTCCCCACCTCCACCAGCTGAACGCCCGCGACCTGCATCACCTCGGGCACGCGAAAACTCCCCCCGATCTCCACCAGCTCCCCGCGCGAGATGGCCACGGTGCCGCCTCCTGCGAGCGCGCGCAGTGCCAGTGTCAGGGCTGCGGCGCAGTTGTTCACCACCATTGCATCGGCTGCCCCCGTCAACTGGCGCAGAAGCTCGACGCAGTGCGCGTGGCGCGACCCGCGAGATCCACTCGCCACGTCGTACTCGACGTCGCAGTAGTCCTCTGCAATCGCACGTATCGCTGCCACGGCCGCTGTCGCCAGAGGAGCGCGGCCGAGATTGGTGTGGAGTACAACGCCCGTGGCGTTGATCACCCGGCGCAGAGCGGGTGCGCTTCGCTGCGCCAACGAGGCTGCAACGCGATCGCCCCACTCACCCGCGTCCACGGGGAAATGCGCACGTCCGTCGCGCACTTCAGCGAGCGCACAACGCGCTGCATCTACAATTTCGCTGTGCGACTGCCTGGACCTCATGGCCTGCACCGCGTCCAGCTCGATTAGCGCCGTGACACTTGGCAGGCTACGGCGCGCGTCCATCAGGGCCGGGTCGTCATGGGCGGCACACGCGTAGATCGCGTCGGAATAGGTCGCGCCGGTGTGATTATAGGGGCGACTGGCGGTCGCCCAGGTAGAGGTGTTGCAGGTCCCACCGGTTTAGCCGATGGCGTCCGTGTTCTCACGCTATCACGTGGCGCAGGGAGCTTGGCCACGGAGAAGGTTCGTGCCGAAGTGAGCCGCCGCCCCGTAGGTCCCAATGCATCAATCGCGCGCACAGTGTAAGTGGCACCCGGCTGCAGCTTGGCGCTCAGGACAACGGCGACATCTCTGAAGAGCAGCGGCCGCGTCGGCCGTGCCCGGGTGACCGCGGGAGCGGTACCTCGGATTGCCGGGATCGGAACCGCCGACGTGGACCCGGGCGCGGTGGGCGACGAAGGTGTTAGTGGCGGTGGCGGAGCGTTCGACGCGGTGTCGGGGCGCGCTGTTACGATACGCACCGGAAGTCTGGTAGAATCCGAGCGAAGCACCAGATAATGCGCTGCATCAAGCGGCGTACGCGGGTCCAATGGAGTCGTGAACGTCACACGAACGGTGACCGAGTCCTCTGCGACCGCTGCACTGATCTTGGGACCAGCGGTGTCGTGAACGAACGCCAGCAGCTCCAGCGAGAGTGAGTCCGCCAGGTTCAGGCGCGTCGAATCAACTGGCTCACCCGGATCGAGGCCCCGGTTTCGGTTCTGGTCCGAGTATGCACGCACCGCATACTGCATCGGTTGCAGCCCGCGCATGTGGAACTGTCCGACGGAGTCCGCAGCGGCAATATAGACAAGCGTGGAATCGGTCACCGGTCGCGCTTCAATCAGCGCATTTGGGATCGGCACTCCAGTGAGCGCGTCGAAGACCACGCCGCGAACAGTGGTCGCGGGAATTCGCGGTCCAGTGGAGAACGTAACCTGAGTTGTGGTATTCCTGACATTTCCACGCAGGTCCGCGATCCCGGGAAGCAGCGTCACCGTGTAGGCGGTATTCGCGCGCCACCCACGTCGCGGCGCGATCGTGATCGCATTCCGGTTCCAGTCGACGTTGGGCTGGCCGTCACGCGGCGACACGAGCACGAGATCAGCCAGCGTTGGCGCCGCAACCGCCGGGCGCTCGCTGATCACCTCGTCGAAGTGCACGACCAACTCGCGCCCTCGCACGTTCACCGCATTGGTGTCCGGAATTATTCGCGTGATCATCGGCGGTGTGTGCCGCTCAGGTCCCCCAGGTGGAACTCCAGGCGAAGCGCACGCGGCTGTGAAGCAAGCAGCCGCGACGGCCGGGGCTACCAACGGGAGTAGCGGCTGGGTTAAACGACGCAGCATAGAGCGCAGAGAGCTGGGCGGTGGCATCACCCCTCGAACGACTCCTGCTTCGTTTGCAGAGCCTCTGCGCGCGCTGACCACTCCCGCTCCTTCACACGTTCGGCCTCGACTATCGAAGCGGGCGCGCGGCTCACAAAGCTATCGTTCGCAAGGCGCTGTCTCAGCACCCCGAGTTGCTTCTGCAGAGCATCAAGCTCCACGGAAATCTTCGCGTGTTCCTGCTCCAGATTTACCAGACCGCCAAGTGCCAGTGCGAGATCGGATCCATCAGGAAGCAGGGCGTGCGCCGCCGCGCCGTCCACGGCGCCACCGATCTTGAGCTTGGCGCGCCCTAGTTGAGCTATGAGCTCGCACTCCGATGCGTACAGCGCCGGATCGTCGGTGGTCCGAATCACCGCTTCCACCATCTTGCCCGGTGGAATCGCGTACTCTGCGCGTAACGTTCTGAGCGCGTTCACTGCGTCGCGCACGCGCTCGAACTCCATCGCACGATCATAGTGTCTGCCAACCGCTGGCCAGCTCGCGAGACAGAGCAGAGAAGCATCCTTCGCGGCTCGGTCAGGCAACCGCTGCCACAGCGCCTCGGTGATGAATGGCACCACAGGATGCAACAGACGCAACGCCGCATCGAACACGTGTACCAGCACTGCCCGTGCAACGTCGCGGTCCGCGCCTTGGACGCCGAGCCGCGGCTTCACACTCTCCAGATACCAATCCGCCAGTTCATTCCAAACAAAACGCCGCGCCGACTCGGCGTAGTCGTTGAGGCGGAGCCCGGTGCGCAGCTCGGCGGGTTGCCAGCTGTCGCCGTCCGGACGCGGCGGCCCAAACGCCGCATCGCATTCCGCGATCACGAGGTTGAGCCGGGCCAGTATCCAGCGATCCGCACGCGTGAGCAGCCTCTCGTCCACATCCGACATGCTGCCGACGGCCTCGCTGCCGACTTTCGTCAGCAGGAAACGGCCGATGTTCCACAGCTTGGTGGCGAAGTTGCGCCCTGGCGCAAATGATTTCTCCAGATCTGTTGGGTCGAGAACGAGATCCGCGCCCACGCCCATTCCAGCAATTACTGTGTACCGCAATGCATCCGCGCCGTACAACCGCACCACGTCCAGCGGGTCAATCCCGTTGCCAAGTGACTTCGACATCTTCACGTGGTTGGTGTCGCGAACCGTCCCGTGCAGATAGATCGTGTGGAACGGCGCGTCACCCATGAACGCATAGCCAGCCATGACCATGCGTGCCACCCAGAAAAAGAGGATCTCCGGAGCGGTGACCAGATCATCAGTTGGGTAGAACGCGCGCAGATCCTCTGCACTCACATTGGGCCAGCCCAGAGTCGAGAACGGCCACAGCCACGACGAGAACCACGTGTCCAGCACGTCCTCATCCTGACGCACATCACCGCCGCACTTCGCGCACGAGGTCACGTCGTCTCGGCTCACTGTAACGCAACCGTTATCGAGACAGTACCACACCGGGATGCGGTGGCCCCACCAGAGTTGCCGCGAGATGTTCCAGTCGCGGATGTTCTCCAGCCAGTTCACGTATACCGCTTCCCATCGCTCCGGAATCACGCGCACCCGACCCGTACGCACAGCCTCCAGCGCCGGCTCCGCTAGTGCTGCCATGCGCACGAACCACTGATCCGAAAGGCGTGGCTCCACCACGGTGTCACAACGGTAGCAGTGTCGCACCGCGTGCTGATGCGTTTCCACCTTCACGAGCCGTCCGCGCGCGCGAAGCATGTCTACCATCTGTCTACGCGCGTCGAAACGGTCCACGCCCACGAGCTCGGCGGGAACACGATCCACTGCATCGATGCCGTTGTCCATGGTCGCCTCGGGCGTCATGATCACGGGCATTGGGAGTGCGTGCCGCTTGCCAACTTCAAAGTCATTGGCGTCGTGCGCCGGCGTGATCTTGACCGCGCCGGTTCCGAACGCGGGATCGACGTACTCGTCGGAGATGATCGGGATCTCAACGTTGGAGATCGGCAGTAGCAACGTGCGCCCGACGAGATCGCCATAGCGCTCGTCGCCGGGGTGCACAGCGACCGCAACGTCTCCAAGCATCGTTTCCGGCCGAGTGGTCGCGACCGTGATGCTGCGCGACGGATCGTCCGCGAGCGGATAGCTCACGTGGTAAAGCGCGCCCCTCTCATCTGCGTGCACCGCCTCCTCGTCGCTCAACGACGTGAGGCAGCGTGGGCACCAGTTGATCACGCGATGGCCGCGATAGATCAGCCCGCGCTCGTACAGCTGCACGAACGCTTCACGTACCGATGTGGACAGCTCTTGAGAGAGCGTGTACGCCGTGCGGGACCAGTCGCACGACGCGCCGATCGAGCGTAGCTGCTCGAGGATGGCGCCGCCGGTATCGCTCACGAATTCAGCTGTGCGTGCGACGAAAGCCTCGCGCCCGAGATCGAAACGACTTCGTGATTCGCGGGCGAGCTGCTTCTCGACGACGTTCTGGGTTGCGATGCCTGCGTGATCGGTGCCCGGCAGCCACAGCGCTTCGTCGCCGCACATGCGACGCCACCTAATGATCACGTCCTGAACGGCGTTGTTGAGCCCGTGCCCCATGTGCAGCACCGCCGTAACATTCGGCGGCGGCATGACGATGGTAAACGGATCGCGAGTCCCACCCACACGCGAGGAGCGGTCGACGTGCGCTGTAAATGCGTCGGCGGCGAGCCAGCGCTGATACCACTCGCGCTCTGTCGCCGCCGGATCGTACTGTGGCGGAAAGTCGGGGATGTCAGGCGTCGTCATTCAACGCCCAATTTAACGCGGCGGGGCCGCAACCGCGCCCCGTTACCGCGCCGTGTTACTCCTTCGCTTCCTTGTACTGTGGGGACTCTTCAGGTTTGGCGACGTGATCCGCCTTGGGCACCCCCATAGGCGTGGCCTGCGAGCCGTCGTTGCGCCCACCCTTTGCCTTCTCCTTCGGGGTGCGTCGCTCCGCCGATCCTTCCACTGCGTCTGCAGCCTCACGATATGCTTCTTCTTCGCTCATCCAACGATCCTCAAGATCGACTTTAGGGTCTGCGTGACGGCCAGGCTCGCCGGAGTGCCCCTGCCGGGTGCGTCCAGTACCGACGCGCTGGCCTTCCCAGTGCGCTTCGGTAAACTGGTCGTCGCCTTGCTTGTAGTGTTCTGCGCTTTCCTCGATTCGGTCTTCTTCAACCCGGACCGCCAGTCTGTTCACGACGGTGTCGACGCCCGGCGTGCCGCGAGCGACGGTAACGGCGTGCTCGGCTTCCTCCGCTGAGTACACCCAGCCGGTAAGCTCGATGATCGCCTCGTCGATGGCGCCGATGTCAACCGCTCGTTCGCTCAGGACGGGATCATTGTGGTAGGCCTCAAGCACACGCTCTTCCAGCTCCTCCATGGGCGACAATTCTTCGGGCTCTCCCCCGAATTCATCGTCGTACTCCTCGCCGACATACTTCCCGCCAGCGAACTCGGCCGCCGTTTCGTCCGCGCCGAAGCGTTCACGGAGAGCCGAGGTGAGTGCGCCAAGACCGCCGTAACGCTGGGCCAGGACGACACCAGCCGCGATTCCGGCCACGGCGCCAACAGCAAGAAAGAGAATTCCTTGTGAGCTGGAGGACTCGTCGCGGTAGTGGAAGCGCGGGACCTCGTGCAACCTGTGGCGGAGGTTTTCTTCGAACGATACCTTTCGCATACGCTTGGGACTGGGTGGGTTTTCCCTGCTAATCCGGGCAAGATCAAGGCCAGCAGGCGCACTCCAACTCAGACCAATCATTTTGCTAGAGCTCACGCTTCCGGACGGCTCCGTTCGAACTGTCCCCGAAGGGACACTCCCGTCCGCAGTCGTCAGAACCATCGGCGAGCGGCTCCTGAACGCTGCCGTTGCTGTCGAGGTGAACGGCGCTGTCCAGGATTTGATGACCCCGCTTCGGTCCAGCGGCAACTTTCGCGTCCTCACGGAAAAGGATCCCGAAGCTCTCGACGTTCTGAGACACTCAACCGCCCACGTGCTCGCTACCGCCGTTCGCCGCCTGCGCCCCGATGCGAAGATTGGCTTCGGACCCTCTATCGAAGATGGCTTCTACTACGATTTCGAGGTGGACCAGCCGTTCACCCCCGAAGACCTGGAAGCTTTCGAGAAGGAAATGCGCAAGGTCGCGGCAGAAAAGTATCGGTTCGACCGGGCAGAACTTGACCGGCCAGCTGCCGAACAGGTGTTCCGACAGGACCCCCTCAAACTCGAGCGCCTGTCCGAGCTGGGTGACGACGAGGTTATCTCTACCTATACGGATGGACCGTTCGCCGACCTGTGTCGTGGCCCGCATGTCCCCGACACGTCGCGTGTGAAGCACTTCAAGCTGCTCCACACCGCGGGTGCGTACTGGCGCGGCGACGTGAAACGCCAGATGCTGCAGCGCATCTATGGAACGGCGTGGTTCAAGAAGGACGACCTCGACGCTTACGTGCACCGGCTGGAGGAAGCCAAGCGGCGGGACCACCGCAAGCTCGGGCGGGAGCTGGATCTCTTCCAGTTCCATCCGATCTCGCCCGGCGCCGTATTCTGGACACCGCGCGGGACGACGGTGTACAACGCGCTTGTGGAGTTCGTGCGCGAACGGCAGCGGGACGCGTTTCAGGAGATCAAGACGCCGTTGATCTACACCAAGACGCTGTGGGAGCAGTCGGGGCACTGGGGCAAGTATCGCGAGAACATGTTCCTCATCCTCGACAATGAAACGGGCGAACACGACATGTCGCTCAAGCCCATGAACTGCCCGTCGCACTACGTTTACTACAACTCGTCAAAGCATTCGTACCGCGAGCTGCCCATACGGCTCGTCACGTTCGACGTGCTGCATCGTAACGAATTGTCCGGAACTCTGTCCGGCCTCACCCGCGTCAGGCAGTTTCAGCAGGATGATTGCCACGTGTTCCTGCGCGAGGACCAGATCGCGGAGGAGGTGCATTTCCTGCTTCGCTTCATCATCTCGTACTACGAGACGTTCGGGCTCACAGCGACGCTCAAGTTCGCCACCCGTCCGGAACAGCGCATCGGCTCGGACGAGCTCTGGGATCGCGCGGAAGCCGCCCTGCGCGCTGCGCTGGATGCGACCGGAATGCAATATGAGTTGAAGCCCGGTGACGGAGCATTCTATGGTCCCAAGATTGACTTCGACGTGACGGACTCGATTGGACGCGCCTGGCAGCTCGGAACCATCCAGCTCGACTACAACGCGCCGGAGCGCTTCGACCTCGGCTACGTTGGCGAGGATAATTCCGAGCACCGGCCCGTCGTCATTCACCGCGCGGTGAGCGGCTCCTTCGAGCGATTCATCGCCATACTGATCGAGCACTTCGCCGGTGCGTTCCCGCTCTGGCTTGCGCCCGAGCAGGTACGCATCGTACCTATCGCCGACGACTTCACGCCGGCCGCGGAGCGCGTGCGCGACATGCTCGTCGCCGCTGGCGTACGCGCCTATCTGGACGACCGGTCGCAGACGTTGAACTACCGCATCCGCGATGCGGAGACGCTCAAGGTTCCCTACATGGCCGTGATCGGCAGGCGTGAAGCGGATTCCGACGCGGTTGCCGTTCGCACGCGCGGCGCCGGAAGCAAGCAGGAGGTCATGCCCGCCGCTGACTTCGTGGAGCGCGTCAGGCGCGAAATAGCCACCCGGTCGCTGACGCTGTGAGGGCCGGTCCTGACCACTTCACGCCCTGATTAGCTTTCCAACCATGTCAGATGCCACCCGCCAACCCGTTATTGTCTCGGCTGCCCGAACGCCCGTGGGGCGCTTCCTGGGTGGTCTTTCACCCCTCACGGCTCCCGAACTGGGCGCCGTAGCCATCCGCGCCGCCATGCAGCGCGCGGGAATCGATCCCGAAGCAGTCGGCAATGTCATAATGGGAAACGTCGTGCAGGGCGGCGTTGGCCAGGCTCCGGCTCGACAGGCAGCGCTCAAGGCAGGACTCCCTGGGACGGTCTCCGCACTCACGGTAAACAAAGTCTGCGGATCTGGCCTCGAGGCGGTGATGCTTGCCGCCGCGTCCATCAAGGCAGGCGACGAACAAGTGGTCGTCGCGGGCGGCCAGGAGTCCATGTCCAATGCGCCTTACTACGTATACGGCTATAGAGCCGGCGTGAAGTTCGGCGATCAGACTCTGGTCGACGGTCTGATCAAGGACGGCCTATGGTGCTCCTTCTGCGACGTCCACATGGGCAGTCACGCCGAGTACACGGCGCGAAAGGCGAAAGTGAGCCGATCTGAGCAGGACATCTTCTCGGCGCTGTCGCACAGCAAGGCGACCGCGGCGATCGAGGCGGGGAAGTTCAAGGAAGAGATTGTCCCGGTTGAGATCGCCGGGAAGAAAGGCGCCAAGACCGTCATCGATACCGATGAAGGACCGCGCAAGGATACAACGGCCGAGTCACTGGGCAAGCTACGGCCCGCGTTCCCCGGCAAGGACAAGAGCGATGATCTCAGCGTCACCGCTGGCAACGCGTCCAGCCTGAACGACGGTGCGTCCGCTCTGGTGGTGGTGAGCGAGGCGTACGCCAACGAGCACAATATCGATATCATGGCGCGCATTACAGGATACGCCACGGGCGGCGGCGCTCCCGAGGATCTGTTCTTCGCGCCGATTGTGGCCGTGAAGAAGCTGATGCAGAAGATGGGGACAAAAATTGATGAGTACGATCTGATCGAAGCGAACGAGGCGTTCGCTGCGCAGGCGCTTGCAAATGGCGCAGGGTTGGGCTGGGACTGGGACCGCGTGAACGTGCACGGTGGCGCGATTGCGCTGGGGCATCCGATCGGTGCCAGCGGTGCACGCGTGCTCACGACGTTGCTGTACGCATTGAAAGATCGGAACAAGCGCACAGGCCTTGCCACGCTGTGCCTCGGCGGCGGCAACGCTGTCGCGCTCAGCGTAGAGCGGCCGAGCTAATTGATTGGCCGCGCGCGGCATCTTTCTCACCACGGAGCGTCGGCAGCTTCGCGCGCCGTGGCGGATAGCCATATTTCTGTTAGCGATCGTTCCGATGTATCTCGTATTCGGAACGCTCGGAGGATACGCCGAGAGCATTGCAGCCGCGCTCGGGCTGAGGCTGATTGTTTTTTCATGGGTATCGGCGATCACGTTATTGGGCGCTACGTACGTTGCGCTTCACTGGATCGACGGAAGGCCGTGGAGCTTCGTGTGGCTGGGAAGATGGGCGGCGCGGCCATCGCTGCTGGCGAGCGGTGCGCTCATTGGTGCACTCGCGATCGGTGTGCCGTCGGTGGTGCTGTTGCTCACGGGCGAACTTCGGTTAATACCAGACGCGCCTGGAAGTTGGGGTACTGCAGCTTGGCGGGCTGCACTGGTACTGGTTCCCGCTGCGTTGACCGAGGAGCTGTTGCTGCGCGGATACCTTTTCGCGGTGCTGCGCGAGTCGGTCGGTTGGAAATGGACGTTGATCGGAACGAGCGTCGTGTTCGGATTGCTACACGTGAACAATCCTGGTGCGACGCCCGAATCCATTCTGCTGGTGGTCGTGGCGGGGTTCTTCCTCGGCACCATCGTGATGGTGACGGAGAGCCTGTACGCAGCGTGGGCTGCGCACTTCGCGTGGAACTGGACGATGGCTGCGGCACTTCACACAGCCGTGAGTGGTCTGGGCCTGGCGACACCTAACTATCGTGTCGTCGACAGTGGCCCAGACTGGCTCACGGGTGGTCCCTGGGGTCCCGAGGGTGGTATCGCGGCGGGACTCGGCATGTTCGTATTCCTCTTTTACATGTTTGGACGGCATCTGCACCGTATGGAGAGATAGGTGGCTGAACAGATTGCGGTGATCGGCGCGGGCCAGATGGGAAACGGGATCGCGCACGTATTCGCGCAGTCCGGCTTCACCGTCAGCATCATCGATGTGTCCGAGAGCGCTCTGGAGCGCGGCCGCGGCACCATCGAAAAGAATCTCGATCGCCAGATGAAAAAGGGGACAATAGACGCCGAGGCGCGAGAAGCCACGCTTGGCAGAATTGGGTACGCCAGCTCTCTGGACGCAGCTACCGACGCATCGCTGGTGATTGAGGCGGCGACTGAGGACGTCGATCTCAAGTACAAGATCTTTGGCGATCTGGACAGGATTGCTCAGTCCGAAGCCATCCTCGCCACCAACACGAGCTCGATCTCCATAACCCAGATCGGCGCGAAGACTAGACGGCCGGAGAAGGTCGTCGGAATGCACTTCATGAATCCGGTTCCGGTCATGAAGCTCGTGGAAATAATTCGCGGGCTGGCCACGTCAGATGAGACCACCGCCAGAGTGGTGGAACTGAGCCGTGGACTCGGCAAGACGCCAGTCGAAGTGAACGACTATCCCGGCTTCGTCGCCAACCGTATTCTCATGCCGATGATTAACGAGGCGGTGTACTGCGTTATGGAAGGGGTCGGTACACCGGAGGCGATCGACACGGTCATGCAACTGGGAATGAACCATCCGATGGGCCCGCTCACGCTCGCCGATTTCCTTGGTCTTGACACGTGCGTGGCCATTCTCGAGGTCATGCACAGGGGGCTGGGCGATCCCAAGTACCGCCCGTGCCCACTGTTGCGAAAGTACGTCGCGGCTGGCTGGCTGGGTCGCAAATCTGGACGCGGTTTCTACACCTATGGCTGACCAGCGTAACGATTCGGCTCTGTTCCCGCTCACCGAGGAACAGCGTGAGGTGCAG
>JBPCQO010000160.1:0-10872 GCA_050998035.1 Gemmatimonadaceae bacterium
CGATACCGAGCACCATGCCCAGCGCAACGCTGCCGACGACGATGATGACACCGAGGAAGAAAAGAGTGCGCAGCATTGGACGGGTCTCCGTTAGAATAGTACGGAGCAGTTCGTGCTCCGCCGAGGAAATTTGATTTAAAATGTTACGTTCGTTTGACACCGACGGCAAGCGAAATGGTTGCTGACGTTACAGTGATTGGAGCCGGGGTAATCGCGTTGGCGTGTGCCGCGGAGCTGGCTGACCGCGGAATGCGGGTTCGCCTGATCGGAACGAGCCGCGCAGGCGAGGCGTCGGCGGCGGCGGCCGGGATGCTGGCGCCTTCCATTGGAGCGGAGGCCGGGCCGGCACACGACTTCGCCGTCGCATCACGCGATCGGTACCCTGGGTATCTGGCGGCACTGGAGGCGCGAACCGCCCATGCCGTCCCTCTGAACACACTGGGGATTCTGGAGCTCGCACTGGAGGAGCACGGTGCAGAGCGTCTGCGTGCTGACGTGAGTGGTCCCGCATCGTGGCTTGACCGTGCAGAGCTGACACGGGAGGAGCCAGAGTTGGCGCATGCATCGGGCGCGGTATTTCACCCAGGTGATGGGAGCGTCGAGCCGCTTGCACTGATGGACGCTCTGCGGGCCCTGATCTCTCGTCACAAGAACGTGACGACAGCGAGCGAGAACGTGTGCGCTGTAAACGCGACAGATTTAGGGTGCAACGTACTGACGGACCAGGAGAGTCGTTATGCTTCGGATCAGGTGGTGCTCGCGGCTGGCGCGTGGACACCGTTGATACAGGGCACCGGTCCGAGCGTCGCCGCGGTGCAGCCGTTGCGTGGGCAGATGCTCGCCTTTGCAGGCCGCCCGGTCCGGCACGTGGTGTACGGGTCCGGTGGCTACCTCGTGCCCAAGACAGACGGCAGCACGATTGCCGGCAGCACCAGTGAGCACGCCGGCTTCATCGCGGAGACCACCGAGGCCGGGTTAGCTTCGATTCGCGTAGCGGCTGAAAGGCTGTGTCCCGCTCTGGTTGGCGCCGCAATTGCTGCAAGCTGGGCCGGGCTGCGTCCGGTAACACCGGACTTTCGGCCAATCATCGGCCGCGATCCGGAGCGCTCGCGCGTAATCTACGCGTGCGGTCATTCCCGAAACGGAATTCTCCTTACCCCGCTCACGGGCGAAGTAGTGGCCGATTTAGCCACTGGTACTGAACCACGTTACGACCTGCGTCAATTTCGGCCAGGGCGCTTTTAGAATAGATTGGCAGGTTATGGCTGAAACGCTGTACCAGATAATGGGACGTCACCGCTCGGAGCCGCTCCCCGAGCGAAAGCCGTCGTGGCTAAAGGTCAGGGCACCCGGCGGTCAGAACTACGTCCGTCTCAAGCAGATGATGCGCGAGATGGACCTGCACACCGTGTGCGAGGAAGCGCGCTGCCCCAACGTGGGTGAGTGCTGGGAGCACGGCACTGCGACATTCATGATCCTGGGCGACGTGTGTACGCGCAACTGCGCGTACTGCGCCGTGTCGCACGGGCGTCCGCCCAAGTACGACATCGCGGAACCCTCGCGCGTGGGTCAGGCGGTTGCCGAGCTGCAGCTGAGGCATGCGGTGATCACATCGGTCGATCGCGACGACCTACCCGATTTCGGCGCTTACATCTTCGCCCAGACGATCCGGGAGATAAAGCAGCGACTGCCGGACTGTTCGGTCGAGGTACTGGTCCCCGATTTCCAGGGGAACCGCGACAGCATCAGCACGGTGCTCGGCGCGGAGCCTGACATCTACAACCACAACACCGAGACGGTGCCGCGGCTGTACAAAAAGTGCCGGCCCGGCGGACGGTATCCTCGGGTGATGGACATCTTCCGCACGGCAAAGGAGATCGCGCCGCACATTCCCACGAAGACGGGAATCATCCTAGGGATGGGTGAAACACTCCAAGAGGTCGAGATCGTGATGCGCGACCTCCGCGCCGTTGACGTCGATATCCTCACGCTCGGTCAGTACCTGCGTCCGTCCGATGGGCACATCGCACTGGACCGCTACGTCACCCCGGAAGAGTTCCGGCGCCTGTACGATGTGGGCATGGAGATGGGTTTCCGCCACGTCGAATCCGGTCCGCTCGTGCGCAGCAGCTATCACGCATGGGAGCAGGTGCAGGCAGCTGGGGTGAATTGATCACAGCGAACATTATACAACGGGTGAGCCTGAGGGCGACCGCCGGTCGCCCGTACTCAAACAATGGTCGGCAGTCCGGGTTCGATACCGCCGAGAGAGGGGCGACCGCCGGTCGCCCGTATACGATAAATCCGTAATCATGGCCAAGAAGAATACATCTCGCCCTACCAACGATACCGCGCTCGGTTTCCTCCGATCGATGTTGCTGCAGCGCAGGTTCGAGGAGAAGACTGCCGAGGCATACGCGATCGGCAAGATTGGTGGCTTCTGTCACCTGTACATCGGACAGGAAGCGATCTCAACGGGCTCGATGTCAGTGCTCCGTCCGGACGATTACGTGATCACGGCGTACCGCGATCACGGGCTCGCTCTCACGCGTGGTATGACGCCGCGCGAAGTGATGGCCGAGCTGTTCGGCCGCGCGGCCGGGTGCGCCGGCGGAAAGGGCGGCTCGATGCACATGTTCGATAGCGATCTGAATTTCCTGGGTGGACATGGGATCGTCGGCGGACACATCCCGATCGCTACTGGAGTCGGATTCGCCATCGCGTACAGGGGGGGCGATCAGGTATGCGTCTGCTTCTTCGGCGAAGCGGCGGTGAACATCGGTGCGTTCCATGAGGCGCTGAACATGGCCTCGCTGTGGAATCTGCCCGTGGTCTACGTGATCGAGAACAACGGCTACGGAATGGGCACCGCGATAGTTCGCTCAACGGCTCAGCTGGATGTTGAGAAGCGCGCAGAATCGTATGCAATGATTGGCGAGTCGGTCGACGGGCAGGATGTGTTCACGGTACGCGATGCCATGTCCGCCGCGGTTGAACGGGCGCGGACCGAGAAGCGTCCCACGCTACTGGAGATCCGCACCACCCGCTTCATGGGTCACTCCATGTCCGACGCGGCCAGTGGGACATACAGGTCCAGAGAGGAACTGGACCGGAGTCTGCAGCGAGACCCGATCACGCTGCTCAAGGACCGGCTGAAGGAAGACGGCACGCTTTCGGACGAAGAATTCGCCAGGATGGACGATGAAGCCAAGGCCGCGGCGCAGGACGCGTGGGACTTCGCCGACGCGGCGCCGGAGCCGGCCCCGGAAGAGCTGTTCACGCACGTTCTGGCAGACACAACCAGCGGCGGCACAGCCCGCAGCGGCACAACCTCCGGAACGGAGCAGCAGTTAGCGGAGGCGGGGCGATGACGGTGATGACGTATCGCGACGCGCTAAACCAGGCGTTACGTGAGGAGATGCAGCGCGACGAGAGCGTCTTTCTCATGGGCGAGGAGGTGGCGCAGTACAACGGCGCCTACAAGGTTTCGCGCGGATTGCTGGACGACTTCGGTCCGATGCGCGTTGTCGACACGCCGATCACGGAGCTTGGCTTTGCGGGCGTCGGTGTTGGAGCGGCCATGGTGGGGCTGAGGCCGGTCATCGAGTTCATGACGTGGAACTTCGCTCTGCTGGCGTTGGACCAGGTGGTGAACGCAGCTGCGAAGATGCTGTACATGTCCAACGGCCAATTCAAGATGCCGATGGTGTTTCGTGGCCCCAACGGCGCTGCGCTCCAGCTTGGTGCACAGCACTCGCAGGCGTGGGACAGTTGGCTGGCGTACATCCCGGGACTCAAGGTGGTCTCGCCCGGCACGCCGGCGGACGCAAAGGGGCTGCTCAAGGCCGCCATCCGCGACGACAATCCTGTGATCGTGCTCGAAGGCGAGATGCTGTACAACACAAAGGGTGAGGTGGACGACAATCCTGACCTGGTGATCCCGATCGGCAAGGCGGAGCTCAAGCGTGAAGGCGAGCACTGTACTATCGTGACCTACGGGAAGATGGTGCTTGTCGCACTCCAGGCGGCGGATCAGCTACGCAAGGACGGAATCAACGTGGATGTGCTGGACCTGCGCACGGTGAGGCCGATGGACGTGGAGGCGATCGTCACCTCGGTTCAGAAGACGAACCGGGCAGTGGTGGTCGAGGAAGGGTGGGAAATTTGCGGTATAGGCGCACAGGTGGTGGAATACATCCAGCGCGAGTGTTTCGACGATCTGGACGCGGCGGTCGTGCGCGTCAACCAGGCCGATGTCCCGATGCCGTACGCCGAGAACCTGGAGAAGCTTTCCAAGCCCGATGCCGCGAAGACGATCGCCGCGGTGAAGCGCGTCATGTACCTCGCAGACTAAACCCACTATGGCGACCAAGATCCTGATGGAAGCGCTCTCTCCGACAATGGAAGAGGGGCGCCTCGTGAAGTGGGTCAAGAACGAGGGCGACGCGGTCAAGAGCGGCGACGTTCTGGCCGAAGTCGAGACGGACAAGGCGGTGATGGAGTTGGCGGCGCGCGGCGACGGAGTGTTGCGCAAGCAGATCGCGCACGAAGGCGATTCCGCTCCCGTCGGCTCGCTTCTGGGCGTGGTCGCGGCACCGGACGAGAACATCGACGCCCTTCTGCAGAGCGCGGGCCCGGCGACGCCGACGCCTTCGGATACCACACCGCAGCCCGTCGGCGTGCCGGCTGATCCATCACTGGTGATCGCTGACGCCAAGGAGTTTGAGGGGATCACCTCGATTCCGGCCCCAGGTAAACCCGGCCAGTCGCAGGGTGAGGCTTCCACTCCGCCGCAGGAGCGAGAGCGGCGCGGGCACCAACGCATCAACAGCGCAGCGGAACAGGGTGACGGCGCTGTTGGACCTGGAATGCGCCCCCGCTCTTCCCCGCTTGCGCGTCGGCTTGCATCCGAGCGCGGCATTGCACTCGGCGGCATGCAGGGCTCCGGGCCGGGCGGACGCATCGTCAAGCGCGACATCGAGGAAAAGGCCCAGTCGCGGGCAACTTCGCGGCCACATGCTGCGCAGCCGGTGAGCAACGGCGACTACACCGACATTCCGCTCACGTCGATGCGGAAGACCATTGCGAAGCGGCTGGGCGAATCGATCGGTCCCATCCCTACTTTCTACCTCACCGTCGAGCTGGACGTCACGCGCGTCGCCGAGTTGCGGGAGTCGATGCTGGAGCTTGGCAGCGAGTACAAGGTGTCGTTCAACGACATCATCATCAAGGCAGTTGCGACAGCGTTGGCGCAGCACCCGGAAGTAAACGCGCACTGGACCGGTGACGCAATTCGCCAGTTCAACCGTGTGCACATCGGGGTTGCCGTCGCCGTAGAGGAAGGACTCATGACGCCGGTGATCTTCGACGCGAATGAGAAGGGACTGGCCGATATCGCCGCGGAGGTCCGCGAGCTCGCAGGCAGAGCGCGCGCGCGCAAGTTGAAACCAGAGGAGTACACCGGCTCAACATTCTCGGTATCCAACCTTGGCATGTTCGGAATCGATCAGTTCACGGCGATCATTAATCCGCCGGAAGCTGGCATTCTCGCCATCGGCGCGGTCGAGGAGAAGCCCGTTGTCATGGACGGGGAGATCGTCGTTCGCAAGCGGCTCCGCGTCACCATGAGCTGCGATCACCGCGTGATCGACGGTGCTACGGGAGCGAAGTTTCTTCAGACGCTTCGGCGCATGATTGAGAACCCACTCGTTCTGGTGTTCTGACGAGGTGTACGCATACGTGTACAGGCGCCAATTCATGCACCGCATAATTTCCAAATAGGATTAACATGGCATCATATGATGTGATATTCATCGGCGGCGGCCCGGCAGGGTACGTCGGCGCCATTCGCTGCGCGCAACTTGGCATGTCGGTCGCCGTAATCGAGCGCGAGGGACTCGGCGGCACCTGCGTGCTGTGGGGATGCATCCCCGCCAAGGCGCTGCTGGAGTCCGCATCGATCGCCGAGAAGGTGAAGAAGGGGGCGGAGTTCGGCGTCGCGGCTGGAGAAGTGAAGCTGGACTATGGTGTGGCGATGAACCGTTCGCGCGGCATCAGCAACCAGAACTCCAAGGGCGTCGAGTTTCTGTTCAAGAAGAACAAAATCACCTGGATGAAAGGGACCGGGCGGATCACTTCCAAGAACACCGTCAGCGTCAAGACCGCCGATGGTAAGGAAGAGAAGCTGGACGCCAAGAAAGCGATCTGCCTCGCGACAGGATCGCGCGTGCGCGGTCTGCCGCAGGCTGGGCTGGAGCTGAACAAGACGACGATCCTGTCGTCGGACGAGGTGCTCGTGCTCGAAAAGGCTCCCGCATCGCTCGCCGTCATCGGCGCTGGCGCCGTTGGCTGCGAGTTCGCCGATGTCTTTGCCGCGTTCGGCACTCAGGTGACGATCGTGGAGATTGCCAAGCAGCTTCTGCCGCTGGAAGATGATGACGTTGGTGTGGAGCTCGCCAAGTCGTTCCGCAAGCGCGGCATCACCATGATCACCAACGCCAAGATCAGCAACGTCAAGGCCGGTGACAACTCGGTGAAGTTCAGCGTTGACGTCGACGGGAAGAAGCAGGACATCGAAGTCGAGAAGGTACTCGTCGCGGCAGGCCGATCGCCTAACATCGAGGACATGGGTCTCAAGGAACTTGGAGTGCAGACCACCGACCGCGGCTTCATCAAGATCAACGAGCGGATGGAAACATCCGTGAAGGGGATCTACGCTATCGGCGACGTCGCGGGACCGCCGATGCTGGCGCACAAGGGCGAGCGCGAGGGGATCGTCTTCGCCGAGTACCTGGCCGGGCAGCCGCACGTACACAACGTGAACTACGGCAACATTCCCAATGCCACGTACTGTCATCCTGAGGTCGCATCGGTTGGTAAGACCGAGCGCGAGTTGAAGGACGCAAAGATCGAGTACAAGATCGGCAAGTTTCCCTTCTCCGCCAACGGGCGCGCGCGCACGTCTGGCGAAACGGAAGGGTTCGTCAAGATTCTGAGTGACCCTAAATACGGTGAGATCCTCGGCGCGCACATCATCGGCGCTCACGCAACGGAGATGATCCACGAACTGGTTGTGGCGCGCGAGAATGAGTTCAGTGTGGAGGAAGTGGAGCTGGCCGTACACGCGCATCCAACGCTGTCCGAAGCGATCGCCGAGGCAACGCTCGATAGCCTTGGAAAGATGATCCACTTCTAGCCGTCGTTGACGTAGTGGCTGAGCGCGAACTGATCGTCCGGGACCTCGGCGTACAACCGTACGCCGAGGTCCTGTCGCTTCAGCGACAGCTTGCCGCTGAACGGATCAGCGGAGAGCTGGAGTCAGACACACTGCTCCTGGTGCAGCACCCGCCGGTGGTCACGCTTGGCCGCCGGCGTGAGGACAACAAGCTTCCCGTGAGCGCGGAGTTTCTTGCCGTGCGTGGCGTAGATCTGTTCGAGGTGGAGCGAGGGGGAGGAGTGACGTTCCACGGACCCGGGCAGCTGGTGGGGTATCCCATTGTGGATCTGCGACAACACAAGCAGGATCTCCACTGGTATCTCAGGCAGATTGAAGAAGTTCTCATTCGAGCGCTGGCTACGTATGACATACCGGCCGAGCGGAACGCCGGGTTCACGGGCGTATGGACGCGGGGGCGAAAGATTGCGTCCATTGGCGTGCATGCTCGCGCCTGGGTAACGTGGCATGGGTTTGCGCTGAACGTCAGTACGGATCTGTCGTACTTCGATCTGATGACGCCTTGCGGGATTAACGGGGTGGTGATGACGTCGATAGACTGCGAAGTTCAGGGGCACCGCCCGGCGTTAGAATCGGTCGCCGATGTAGTAGCGTCCACTTTTGGTGACGCCTTTTCCCTCGTTCGCGGGTGACCGCTGTTCACCCCTACGTTGATCCGGCTGATCCTTGACGCTGGGGGGCTGATGCAACATATTTGTTGCATGCCCCACCGGTGGAGATAGCTATGACGTCTCGGGTAACGCTTGAAACACGACGTATCTCGTTAGCGCACGCTTCTGTGGAGGCCGGCGAGGTCGCCTTCGCGAGTCGAGCGGCACTCGCGGAGTGGGCAGGAACGCACCGGAGCCAGATCACGCGCTTATCCGATGGGCAGGAGATCGGTGGCGAGGTCGCCTGGCGGCTTGCCAGCCTCGCGTCGGTGGTCACTGCCCTAATCGCTGTATACGAGCCGGAGGCAATATCGGGATGGCTGCACGGTAGCAATCCTCACCTGGCAGACCGCCGTCCGCTCGACGTGCTGGCAGAGGGCGATGTTGCATCGGTCATGAGCGCGGTCCAGGCCGCTCGTACCGGGGTTTTTGCGTGACAACTAGCGCCTGACCTTGCGCCGCGGCCGACACGATGCGAACGGTGTGGCGATGCTTCCCGTGGGATCCAGATGCAGCGGACGGAGCAGCTTTCTCGCCTTCCTACATAGTACCAGGCCAGACCGTCGGCCGCTTTGCCCTGAACGACCGGCCTCCCGTGCGCTACCTCGCCGACACGCCAGAGCATGCCATTGGCGAGGCGCTCGGTCCGTTTCGCGGCACGACATTCGTCCCGGCGTATCTGAGGCAGCAGGGACATCCGTTCGCGCTGGTCGACGTGACGCTGGCCTCCGAGCTCGTGCACCGTATTCCAGACTGCACGGACCCGACAATCCTCTCAGCTCTGGGGCTGCGCCCGGACGAGCTGGCGCACCACGACAGAAAGCTGACTCAAGAGATTGCGCGCAGGGTGCATTCTGGCGTCCCTTCGCGCGGAATTCTAGCCCGACCTTACGCCGGTCTCCGGTGGTGGTCCGCACTCACTGGCGCGTGGCACACGACGGTCGTGTTCACCGACCGCGTACACCCCGGCGAGGTCATATTCGGTTCCCCTCGGCAGTTGGAATCAGGCGACGCAGCGGTCCTCCGCGCCCTCTCCATTCTGGGTATTCGACGCCGCTGACGTGCCAGCTGAGTATATGTTTAAAGGAGGCGTGGCATTCACTCCTCACCGGAGATCGCGTGCGTCTGACGATAGTGACTCTCACACTATTTGCCGGCTGTCTGGTAGGCGGGTGTGTGAGCGGCGGAATGAGACCGAGCCAGCATTGGCGATCGGGCCAGCGAACGATCACGCAGGACGACCTCGATCGATCCGCGGCCACGAATGTGTGGGATCTAATGAGATCGCAGGTCCAGGAGTACAATTACGTGGAAGACCGTTCCGGTCGCCCAATCGGGATCACAACGCGGCGAGGATCGACGAGACTGGGTCTTACCGATTCGGATACGCCGATGATCGTGATCGACGGTGCGCGGATCATTGATATCGGAACGCTGCGCGATCTTCCGACTGGAGCAGTCGACAGCATCGAGCTGCTAAGCAGCATTCGAGGCACGTCGATCCAGGGCACGAATGCTAACGCGGGCGTGATCTACATTCATACGCGCGCGGCATCTTCGGAACTGCCATAGCTGATGTAGTTAACCACGTAACAGAGCGGGGTAGGAAGCGAAGTGCCTCCTACCCCGCTCTGTTACGTTCCTGCGACGCTACGACCTCACGCCTGATTCTGCTTGCAGGAGGCGGGCGTGTAATTCGGATTGTTCTGTTCCTGCTGCGGAACTGGTGCGTTCACATCCGTCCCGTATGTGCCGCCGTGAAAGTACGCGCCGGTCGGGAAGACACTCTCCGATCCACGACCGAACTGGCGGATGAGCCGGCGCAGGTCGCCGAGGCGATGCGAGGTCAGGAAGAGCCAGTACGCACGCTCCTTAAAGAGCTGATCCACCTGTGCCGCTGGGGTGCCCTGAATGACGAGCGGGGGGAGCGATCCAGCCGGGTACCCACGCAAGGAGAGCAGAGCCGAGTTACTGCGAAGCGCATTGAGGATCGCCACCGCACCGGTCGGATCACCGCCGCGTAGCGCGGCTTCGGCCTCGATCAGGCGAGCTTCCACGCCGTCTTCAATCGTGATGGGCGAGGCGCGCTGCGGGTACTTGGTCTGGATGTACTGCGTGGTAACACCGTCCAAACCCTTGCCGTTACCGCTGCGGACGCTATCAGCGACTCGCGGGTCAGGCACTCCCGTCTTTGCCTTCAGATTACCATCTGACTGATAAGGTAGTCCCGTGCCACCCTCGATATTTGCCTCGCCCAAGCGCGCGATGCTGACAGTGAGTAGCCAGGCTCCGTTGTTTTGCCGCGTGCTCGTCTCGGAGTTCTGGTAGATGTACTGGAATGTCGTTGGAACCCCCGCAACAGCCGCGGAAGCCGCGGCGAACTGGTTCTTGTCCAGTAGCGCGCGACCTTTACTAACCTGGGCGAGCGACTTGAACGTGCTCGTCAGCGACGATCCCCCGCCCGTCAGCGCCTGATCAAACTTCGAAATGGCGCTGTCGAGCATCTGGTCCGTCGTCATCGGGGCGCCGTAGGTAAAGCTCCCATCAGCGGCCTGGACGCTCAGCGGTACTGCGCCGCAATAGTTCTCCGCGAAGAGAATGTAGGTCAGCCCATCCAGCGCGAGAACTTCGGACAGCCCTGCGCTGTCGGAGCTAGTCGTTGCGAACTGTCTGTATGCATCTACAGCGCGCTGAGCCGATCCGCGCGCCTGGCCCAAAGATGCAAACGTGCCGCTCAGGGTCGTATTGGTGGTCGTGATCGCGCGTTGATCGACCTCGATTCGCGTCGGGAAGGTTTCGGTATTGATGAACTCGTCTGACAAGCTAGCGGCAAGGGTGACCTGCTTCAGCCCGTCAGGCGTGTTCGCGTCGTAGGCGTAGCCGAAGTCACCCAGTGCACCGTTGCGGGGAGGCGGGAGAGCCGAAACTCCCGGGAGGGCGGTGGGAAGCGAAAAGGCAGGATTAATGACACGGGGAAGGCCATCCCCC
>JBPCQO010000163.1:0-28695 GCA_050998035.1 Gemmatimonadaceae bacterium
GAGTGCGACTTGAGGTGACGAATCTCGATCCACGTTCCTGCTCCGTGACCGATGTTGATCGCTTCGTGAATCGCGTCGATCAGCCCGGTCCCCTCGCTGCGAATGTGCGACGCATAGCCGCCGCCATACACCGCGGCGTAGCGCGTGAGCGCCGTCAGCTCATCGGCCGTGAAGAACGTGCTGGGTGGATAGATGAGTCCTGTGCTGAAGCCCATCGCGCCATCGCGCATGGCGGAATCGACCAGCGTGCCCATTGTCTTCAACTCGCCCGCGGTCGGACGGCGAGACGCGTCGCCGATCACGGCGCGCCGCACGGAGCCTGCTGCTACGTAGGTTCCCAGGTTTATTGCCGTACCAGCCGATTCCAGGTGACGGAAATATCCGTCCAGCGAGCTCCACTGCTGCGTGGTGCGCGTCTCGCGTGCGGTCGGTGCGGTGTTGGGCCACGGCGAATCCACTTCACCGGTGATCTCGCTCGTTATCCCCTGCGTGATCTTGGACGGAGCGTGCGGACTGGTGAGTATCGCATATTCGGAATGTCCAAGCATGTCGATGAAGCCGGGCGCGACCACCATCCCGTTCACATCGATCACCCGCTTTGCGGGGGCGCCGCTAAGATGCGGTGCGATGGCGGCGATCCTGTCGCCTCTGATCCCGACGTCGCCACGGTACCACGGATTACCCGTACCATCGATAACGCGCGCGTTGACGAGGAGCACGTCGAACGGAGGCGCTGGCGTAGCGTTGTGGTTGAGCGGTGCGCACGCCGCGGCGGCGACCAGGCCAATGCATGTGAGTACGGATATGAACGCTGTCTTTCGCATACGCGAACATACGAACTCGAGGCCCATCGCGCTTTAGATTGCCTGGATGCAATTCACACAGCTAGGAAACACCGGTGTCACTGTCTCCCGCATCTGCCTCGGCTGCATGAGCTACGGCTCGCCCGCGTGGCGGCCGTGGGTGCTGGGCGACGCGGAGGCGCGGCCGTTCTTTCGGCGCGCTATCGAGGCGGGGATCAACTTTTTCGATACGGCCGACATGTACTCGCTCGGCGCTAGCGAGGAAGTGACCGGTCGGGCGTTGCGCGAGTTCGGCAACATGGAGGAGATATTTCTCGCGACCAAGGTCTTTAATCCGATGAGCCAGGGTCCCAACATGGCGGGGCTATCGCGCAAGCACATCATTCAGGGGTGCGAGGCGAGTCTCAAGCGGCTCGGCGTAGAGACCATCGACCTGTACCAGATCCATCGCTTCGATCCCAAGACGCCGATCGAGGAGACGCTCTCGGCGCTGAATCTGCTCGTGCAGCAGGGCAAGGTCCGCTACATCGGCGCGAGCTCGGGCTATGCGTGGCAATTGATGAAGGCGCTCAGCGTGTCGGAGCAGAACGGTTGGGCACGCTTCGTATCCATGCAGGACCATTACAACCTGCTGTACCGGGAGGAGGAGCGCGAGATGATTCCGCTGTGTCAGGCGGAAGGGCTCGCGGTGATCCCGTGGTCGCCGCTCGCGCGCGGGCTGCTGGCGGGGGCTCGTACATCGCTGGAAGATCGCTCATCCACGACTCGCGCGGGGAGCGACGAGTTCGGGCACATGTTGTACGACGAGCCGAGCGACTGGGAGACCATAGAAGCGGTCGGCGCGGTCGCTGCGGAGCGTGGAGTGACACCGGCCGAGGTGTCGCTGGCGTGGCTGCTGTCGCGCCCGGGAGTAACGGCCCCGATAGTGGGCGCGACCAAGCTGTCGCACCTCGACGCCGCGATCCGGTCGATCGACATCTCGCTCGCACCGGAGGAGATCGCGCGGCTGGAGGCGCCGTATCGGCCGCATCCGGTGCGAGGACACCACTAACGCCTTACTGACGCAACAAGGGTCGGCTGGGCGCCCCGTCAATCGCCGCGGTCAACGGCTGCCGCGGATGGGGCGTAATCCTTCGGCGGGCTCCCCGCCACGCACACAGGAAGTGGCGCTCTGGCACTAACTATCAAATCCGTAACAGCGTCAACCGGGTGGCGGTCGCTCTGTGCCGCCGCCGTGCTGTTGTTGCCGACGCTTTCCAGCGCGCAACAGCAGCCCACAGACTCGCTGCCGACGATCACGTTGGCGCAGGCACTGGATCGGGCACGCAAGGTCAATCCAGCGCTCGCCAATGGCGAGGCAAATGTCCGCTCCGCGCGCGCGAGCCGGATGACGGTGCGGGGTGAGTATCTCCCGTCACTCGGCGTCGCATCCATCGCTGGGCGCGGCACCGCCGTTCAGGGCGCGAGCGCCGTCTCCAATGGCGTGGCGGTCCCGTCGTCACTGCGCTCTCTGGACAACACGTACGGCTCTGGAATCTCCACATCGATCCCGGTTTATACTGGCGGTCGAAGGGGCGCCGAGCGGCGTAGCGCGGTTGCGCAGATGACAGCGGCCGAGGCGGGGCTCAGCGCGGCCGAGTTCGACGTGCGGCTCGCAACCAAGCAGGCGTATTTCGACGTGCTGCGCGCAGGCGAGCTGGTGGGCGTCGCGACGGCTCGTGTGACGCAGGCCGAGGAATCCAGACGCGACGCCGAGCGACGACTCAGGGCGGGTACATCAACCCGGTCCGATGTACTGCGTGCCGACGTGACGTTGGCGGCGGCACGCGATGCATTGGCCACGGCCGGCTCCGACCGTATCGCGGCGCAGTACGAGCTGGGCCGGGCGACGGGGAGCGACAGCGCGGTGAACGCGGCGCCGGTCGCCGAGGATGATGCCGTACCCATTCCAGTGTCGCGTGACTCGCTGCTCAGCGTCGCGGTACGCGCCGCGCCGTCGGCGCGCGCATCTCGCGCGCAGGCGCGATCCGCAAGTGCCGCGATCGGCGCCGCTCGGGCGCAGTACTATCCGAGCGTGCTGGCCACTGGTGGTTATGGCTGGCTGGAGCAGCGCGCTGTGAATCCGCACCCGGTTGGTGGCTGGTCGCTGCAGTTCGGGATTTCATATCCGCTGTTCAACGGATATCAACGTGAGGCGAGCGTGATGCGCGCCGAGGCGCAGGCAAACGCAGCGCAGTCAACGGCTCTGGATACGGAGCGCGGCGTGCGTGTGGCTGCGGTGCGATCGTACGATCAGGTGTCCGTGGCTGCGCAGCGGATTGGCTTCGCGCGCGGTGCAGTAACGGCCGCGACGGAAGACCTGCGCGTGCAGCAGGCACGCTATCGTGCTGGAGCCTCGACCTTCCTGGACGAGGTGACGTCACAGCTCAATCTGGCGCAGGCGCTCACGGCGTTGGTGCAGGCCAGGTACGATTATCAGATTGCCCGCGCGACGCTCGAGCGCGTGCTGGGTCGGGAGCTGTAGAGCATAGATGTGGATAGTCAAGCTGGCGCTACGCCGGCCATATACGTTCGTCGTGGTATCAATCCTGATCGCGATCTTCGGTGTTGCGGCGGCATTCAGCATGCCGACCGACATCTTTCCCGTGATTGACATCCCGCTGGTGACCGCGGTATGGCAGTACCGCGGGATGGCGCCGCAGGAGATGGAACGGCGTGTTGTGGGGCAGGCTGAGCGGTTCTACAGCACCACGGTGAGCGATATCGAGCACATCGAGTCGCAATCGATAAACGGTGTCGGCGTCATCAAGATCTATTTCCAGCCGGGTGCGAACATCCCGTCGGCCATCGCGCAGATCACCTCTGCGTCACAGACCGCGGTGAAAAATATGCCACCTGGAATCCAGCCGCCAATCATTCTCCGCTTCAACGCTACCGACGTTCCAGTGCTGCAGGTGGGCGTGGACAGCAAGACTATGTCGGAGACGCAACTATACGATCTGGCGACCAACACCATGCGCCTGCAGTTGGCGACGGTGCGGGGCGCATCGATGCCGCTGCCGTACGGTGGAAAGGCGCGCCAGATCATGGTCGATCTCAACCCCGCGGCGCTGTACGCCAGGGGGATATCACCGTCCGACGTGAGCAACGCGATCAACGCGCAAAGTTTGGTATTGCCGTCGGGGACGGCCAAGTTAGGCGGCAGTGAGTACAACGTGCGGCTCAACTCAAGCCCGGACGCGGTCGCGTTGCTGAACGATCTGCCAATCAAGACCGTGAACGGCAACACTGTGTACGTGCGCGACGTTGCGCAGGTGCGCGACGGATACGCGGTGCAGACAAACATTGTTCGCGAGAATGGCCACCGCGGCGTGTATCAGACCATTCTCAAGAACGGCGGCGCCTCCACGCTGGACGTGGTTGCCCGGATGAAGGCGGCACTGCCGCGAGTGCAGGCGATGCTGCCAGACGGCGTGTCGCTCAACCTGATGCTGGACGAATCGCTGTACGTGCGTGCGTCGCTCCAGGGCGTTCTCCGCGAGGCGCTGATCGCGGCGTGCCTCACGGCGGCGATGATCCTCCTCTTCCTCGGGAGCTGGCGCAGCACGGTGGTTGTTGCAACATCGATCCCGCTCTCCATCCTCGTCTCGCTCATCTGTCTTGCCGCCCTTGGCCAGAGCATAAACGTGATGACGCTTGGCGGGTTCGCGCTGGCCGTGGGTATTCTGGTCGATGACGCGACAGTCACCATCGAGAACATCCATCGCAACATCGGGATGCAGAAGCCGCTGCTCGGAGCCATTCTCGATGGCGCGGATCAGATCGCCATGCCAGCGCTGGTGTCGACGCTCGCGATATGCATCGTGTTCACGCCGGTGTTCTTTTTGGGTGGGGTGACTGGCGCGCTGTTTCGACCGCTGGCGATGGCGGTGATCTTTGCCATGCTTGCGTCGTACATTCTGTCGCGGACGCTCGTCCCGCTGATGATCTGGTATCTGCTCCCCGCGGAAGTGTCGACATATGCCGCGCACCATCACTCGGATGGTGCATCGCGCGATGTGTTCTGGCGTGTGAATGCGTGGTTCGAAACCCACTTCGATCGCCTGCGCGACTGGTACAGAGGCGTGCTAACCTCAGCGCTGGGTAGGCGGCGAGTGGTCGGGCTCAGCTCGATTGTGGTAGTGGCGGCGTCGGGACTGCTGCTCCCGTTCGTGGGACAGGACTTTTTCCCGCGGGTCGATGGTGGACAGTTCCGGATTCACGTGCGCGCTCCTGCTGGAACGCGGCTGGAACAGACCGAAGTGGTGGTGTCGCAGGTGGAGCAGGCGATACGCAGTGATATTCCCAAGCGCGACCTCGGGATCGTGCTTGCCAATATCGGCGTAGCCACCAGCAGCATCAATCTCGCCACCGGCGACAACGCGACGATCGGGCCGGCCGATGCGGAGCTGCTCGTGTCGCTGTCCGACAACAGGTCCGGCGCTACTGGCGATTACATCACCAAGCTGCGCGATGATTTCCGCGGTCGCTTTCCGGGGGTGAGCTTCGCGTTCCAGCCGGCCGACATTGTTAACCGAATCCTTAACCTTGGTCTGCCAGCAGCAATCGACGTTCAGGTGATCGCCGGAAAGAAAGCTAACGGCTATGATGTAGTTCGCCGGCTCGCCAGCGAGATGCGTCAGGTGCCGGGCGCGGTAGACGTGCGTGTGCAGCAGGTGGTGAACGCGCCGGAGCTATTCTTCACCGTGGACCGAACGCGCGCATCGCAGCTTGGCCTCACACAGCGTGACGTTGCCCAGAGCCTGCTGATTTCGCTCAGCTCCAGCGGCCAGACCGCACCCAATTTCTGGCTCAATCCGCAGACCGGCGTCAACTATCAGGTGGCGGTGCAGACACCGGAGTACCGCGTGGGGTCGATGGCCGAGCTGGAGACGACGCCCGTGGTGGCGGAGGGGGCCGCGCCGCAACTGTTCGGAAATCTCGCGACGGTATCCAGGCGAAGTGGCGTGGCCGTTGTCGATCACTACAACGTGCAACCCGTGTACGACGTGTACGCTGGCGCCGAGGGTCGGGATCTTGGCGGCGTCGCGCACGACATCGACAGAATAGTGGTTAACGTGCAGAAGACGCTACCGCCGGGCACGAGCATCGTCATGCGTGGGCAGGTTTCCAGCATGCGCGATGCCTTCCTCGGGCTCGGTCTGGGGCTCGCGTTCGCGATTCTACTGGTCTACTTCCTCATGGTGGTAAACTTTCAGTCGTGGCTCGATCCCTTCATCATCATCATGGCGTTGCCCGCGGCGCTGGTCGGAATTGTCTGGGCACTTTTCGTGACGCAGACTACATTCAGCGTGCCGTCACTCATGGGTGCGGTGATGGCGATGGGAGTGGCGACGGCGAACAGCATTCTGGTGGTGACCTTCGCCAATGATCGTCGCGCCGACGGGCTGACGGCGATCGAGGCCGCGCTCGACGCCGGCACGACGCGCCTCCGTCCGGTGTTGATGACCGCGCTCGCGATGATCATTGGTATGCTCCCCATGGCACTCGGCCTTGGCGAAGGCGGCGAGCAGAACGCGCCGCTGGGTCGCGCGGTGATTGGCGGGCTGCTCATCGCCACGGTCGCTACGTTGCTGCTGGTTCCAGTGGTGTACAGCGTTCTGCGCCGCACTCCGCCAGGCATGGCGACCGATTCCCTGTTGCAATCATGACACAGCCGCACAGCTCCAATTCTTCAGATTTCCGTACAGGCAAACGTACACATAGCCGTACGGGTATCATTGCCATCGCCGCCGTTGTCGTGGTTCTGCTCGCCTTGGGAATCGTCCCGCGAATGGTGCACAGTCGCGCCATGTCTACCGAAACCAGCGCCGCATCTGACACAATTGCTACAGCATCGGTTGCGACCGCGAAGCGCGCGGCGGCCGGCCCGCTGGTGCTCCCCGGAACGCTGCAGCCGTTACACGAGACCGTGGTGTATGCGCGGTCCGCTGGTTACGTGCGTCGCTGGTACGCCGACATCGGGACTCATGTCACGACAGGGCAGGTGCTCGCAACCATCGAAGCGCCCGAGGTTGACCAGGAGGTGCAGCAGGCGCAGGCGCAGTTCCATCAGGCCACCGCGACGCTCGCTCTGGCGAAGAGCGATCTGGACCGGTGGCAGGCGCTCGCACGTGACAGTGCTGTGAGCCAGCAGGAGCTGGATCAGAAGACCGCTGCATATCAGGCCGGCCTCGCGACGGTCAATGCACAGCGCGCGAACGTGCAGCGCTTCACCAGTCTGCAGGGTTATAGCAAAGTCATGGCTCCATTTGCGGGTGTGGTGACGGCGCGGAACGTGGATGTCGGAACGCTGGTGAATCCCGGCACTGGGAGCAGTGGCGCCAATGGCGGGACGGGCGGACAGGGATTGTTTCGCGTATCGCAATCGGACACCATGCGCGTGTACGTGAACGTGCCGCAGGGACAGGCGGCAGAGCTGCACACGGGTCAGTCTGCCGATGTAACTGTTCCGGAGATTCGTAACCGCACCTTCACCGGTACTGTCGCACGCACGGCGGATGCGCTCGACCCGTCAACTCGCACTCTGCTGGTTGAGATTGATGTTCCAAACCGGGACCATGCACTGCTCGCGGGGAGCTTTGCTCAGGTGAAGATCGGGATGGGAACGGCCGTGCAGCCAATAGTCGTCCCCGCCAACGCCCTCCTGTTCAACACCGGTGGAACGCAGATCGTCGTCGTCGATCAGCGCGGCGTCGCGCACTACCACAAGGTTGAAGTTGGCCGCGACTACGGTGCGACGGTCGAGATCCTCTCAGGCATCGATGATGGTGCGACCGTGGTGCTCAATCCATCGGATGATGTCAAGGACGGGCACGCGATCAGGGCGGTGCATGTCTCCGCGGGGAAGTCGTAGCGCCCGGTCCGCACTTGTGCTGATCTGATCGTCCGATCACGTTTGGGGATGCCCACCCCCGCCCCTTTCGATCTCCGATCCGCCGCTCACAAGGCGATGGTCGACAACGGCTTCGTGCCGGATGTGCCGCTCGCCGTCACCGCCGAAGTCGCGATGGCGAGGGACTCTGTAGCGTCTGTAGTAGCTGCGCCCGACATTCAGGACCTGCGGGATCTTCCCTGGTCATCGATCGACAACGACACGTCCAGGGATCTGGACCAGTTGGAGGTGGCCGAGCGGCTCGACAACGGCGATGTGCGAGTACGCGTGGCGATTGCCGATGTGGACGGCACTGTGAAGCGCGGTTCTGTGACTGATCAGTTCGCCGCGGCGAATGCGACATCGGTGTACACCGGCGTGGTCACATATCCGATGTTGCCCGAGCGACTGTCCACCGATCTCACGTCGCTCGGCCCCAACGCCATCCGCGCTTCGGTGGTGATCGAGTTTGTCGTCACGAGCGACGGTAGCATCCGATCGCATGTGGTGTATCTGGCGCACGTGGAGAATCACGCCCAGCTCGCGTACAACAGCGTGGGAGCGTGGCTGGACGGACACGGTACTCTGCCCGCGTCCGCGACTCCGGAGATCGAGGAACAGCTCCGTTTGCAGGAGAGCGTCGCGCAGCTGCTGCGGGCGCTGCGTGAGAAAGTCGGCGCCCTCGACCTGGAGACGATCGAAGCCCAGCCGGTGGTTCACTCGGACAACAGCGTCGACGTCGAGCTGATCCGGAAGACTCGGGCGAGCCGTCTGATCGAAGACTTGATGATCGCGGCCAATGTCACCATGGCTCAGTTCCTGGACGAGCACAATTCGCCCACCCTCAGGCGTATCGTGCGCACGCCAGCCCGATGGAACCGCATTGTGGAGCTCGCCGCACAGCTGGGCGGAACGCTGCCCGAGCAGCCGGACTCGGCTGCACTGGAGGCATTTCTGGCCATGCGGCGGAAGGTCGATCCGGTTCACTTTCCGGATCTCTCACTCGCGGTGGTCAAGCTTATCGGGCCGGGCGAGTACACGATGCACACGCCAGGGTCGCCCGATGCCGGCCACTTCGGCCTCGCCACGCACGACTACACGCACTCGACGGCACCGAACAGACGCTTCGCCGATCTCGTGACCCAGCGACTGCTCAAGGCCGTGCTCGCGCGGCAGCAGCCACCGTACAGCGACGACGAGCTGACGCAGATCGCGCAGCACTGCACCGAGCGCGATAACGCGGCGCGCAAGGTGGAGCGTCAGGTGCGCAAGTATGTCGCCGCCGTCTCGATGGCCGGCCGCGTGGGACAGTCGTTCGAGGCGATCGTGACCGGCGCCTCGCCCAAGGGGACCTATGTGCGCCTCGTCTCGCCACCCATTGAGGGGCGGGTGGTGCGTGGGGAGCAGGGGATGGATGTGGGCGAGCGCGTACGCGTGACGTTGCTCTCAACAGCCCCGAAGCGCGGCTTCATCGATTTTGGAGCAGAAGCCGTACACTGACGGAGCGATGGGCGGTGGCGCCCAGCGTACCAGCGCCGGGAACGACCCTTGCCTGTTGTGGGAGTAGACCTTCATCCAGACCTTTCCATGCCACTACTCCGCTCGCTGGCCTCAGGCCTCCTCAGTCGCCGCGCGGCGCGCCGGATCGCGCGCTTCATTCCCAATCCGATAGTTCGCTACGCCGTGGTCACCGCCGCGACCACGCTCGCCCCATTCATCGTGGATCGCGCGGTGGGGCAATGGCACGCCCGCTCCGATGCCCGCGCACTGAGGCGGTCGCTGCCGGCGTAATCTGGGCAGGTTCATCTTGCATCACCCCACAGCGCTTGCGCCCACATCGCTGTGACAGTGCTTGCAGAGCCGAGCGGCAGCGAGAATTGGCTCCGCACAGAACGGACAATCCCGCTCGATGCGTGCCGCGGCGAGCGCTGCGTGGGGCGGGCGCATCGCGGCCGTGTATAGCCATGACGCGTCCGGCGCCTCGCCCGTTCCGATCAATTGGGTCGCGCCTGAGCTCCGTAGCTGCCGCAAGCGTTCACCCTCGCGGATCGCAGAATACACGTAGTGTGCGGCCCACGCGGTCACCGCGGCGGTGGTAGCAAAGGAGTACATCTCGCCCCGTGGGGCGGTGTGATTGAACAGGACACCCAGCGCATTGGCTCCCATTGCAACAGCCGTACTCCCCAGTAAAAACGTGGCGAGCCACTGCCCGGCCTTCTTGAGCTGATCTGCGATGGGCATGGCGGGCGGACCTCTTCCATTGATTGAGCCAAGGAGCTACGGGGAGGTACACGTAGCTATAGGAACAGCTACTAACTTGTGGTGCATCGGGCGCTGATGAAACATGACTCCCGTGTAGTGAGACCGCTCAATGCCAGAGATGGTTGCCGTCTCCTCCCCGACAACTCCACCCCGTACAGCACATGGCCGATCCTCTAGCCGAACCTTCTGCAGCCCCACAACGTGGCCGGCGGCGGACATCGCGCGTTCTGGACCGCAATGTGCGCGCTCTGGTGGAGCACCGGGCCGAGGAGGTCCGCGGCAAGACACCCGGGGAGCGCATCGCTGACGTCATCGCGCGGTTTGCCGGGAGTATGCCCTCACTTTATCTCCACCTGACCGTTCTGGGAGTCTGGCTGGTGCTGAACAGCGGCCTGTTCCGAATCCGGAGCTTCGATCCGTCGTTTGCGCTACTCGGTACATGTGCCTCTGTCGAAGCCATTTTTCTGGCTACCTTCGTCCTGATCACTCAGAACCGGATGGCCGATATGGCGGAGACTCGCGCGCACCTCGGACTCCAGGTGGGACTGCTCAGTGAGCACGAGACCACGCGTATCCTCAGGCTCGTGGCCGCGATGAGTGAGCAGATGGGGATCAAGGAGGCGCAGGACCCCGAGCTGGACGAGCTCTCCCGTGATGTCGCACCTGAAGACGTGCTCAAGCAGATCGAAGTACACACCGACGCGGTGCAGCGCGAAAAGCAGGAACAGGAAGACAATGCCGGCGGACAGTAGCATCTTCGGCCAAGCGGCTCCCCGCCGGGCGGCCGTACGTTAATGGCAAAGCGAACTACCGCGGCGGACACCGTGGCGGACACCGTGGCGGACGCCGCGGCTGGCACGGCGACTGACACGGCTACGCGCGTGGAACCGGCCCGGTTCCGCGTCACATCCGTTTGGGATCGGGGGATCGTGTGGCTTGCTGACCGCGAACCCAGCGAAAACGTGGTGCTGCTCGTCTTCGCGGTCGCGACGGGCGTGCTCAGTGCACTCGGCGTGGTCGCGTTCTACAAGAGCATCGACGCTGCTTACACGCTCTTTTACCGCTGGCCTGCAACGTACTTCCCACACGTCGCGGTCCTCGCGTATCGCCCGATTATAACTGCTGCAGGGTTCGCCTTCGCGTGGTGGATAATGCGTCGGATCGGGCGCGGCCACGAAGGGATGAACGTCCCCGACGTCCAGCTCGCGGTTGTCAGGCGCGGCGGCAACGTCCCCGGCCGCCCGGCATTCGCGCGTACAGCCGCCAGCGCAATCACGATCGGTAGTGGAGGGTCGGCCGGGAGCGAGGGTCCTGTCGTCGTGCTCGGCGCCGCAGTCGGCTCATGGCTCGGACGGGTGTTCCGTTTCGCACCATCGCGCGTGAATGTGCTTGTGGGGTGCGCCACGGGAGCCGCTATAAGCGCCGCGTTCAACGCGCCGCTGGCGGGTGCCTTCTTCGCCCTCGAAGAGATACTGGGGACATTCTCCGGTGCGTCGTTCGCGCCGGTGGTGGTGGCGAGCGTGATCGCCGCCGTGATTTCGCGCGGCGTATTCGGCAACCACCCGGCCTTCCCCATACCGACCCAGTACGGCTACGTGCGACCGAGTGAGATAGTGCTGTTCTATCCACTACTCGGAATCGTGAGCGGTCTCGTGGCGGCGATCTTCGTTCGCACCTACTTCGCCGTAGGATCAATGGAGCGCCGCCTCGTCAACTGGAAGATCCCGAAAGGCGCGATACCATGGATCGGCGGCCTGTTCGTGGGCGCGATTGTGGTCGCGTCGCGCGGGCTGCTGGTTGGCTACGGCCACTTTGCCGTGCATCTTGACGTATTCGGACGCATGGCGTGGTATGCACTATTTCTGCTGGCCATAGGCAAGATCCTCGCAACATCGGTGACGCTGAACCTGGGCGGATCTGGGGGTGTGTTTACTCCTTCGCTGTACATCGGTGCCGCGACCGGCGGTGCCTTTGGCGTGGCGCTCGCGGCCCTCTTCCCGCAATACGGTCTGCACCCGGAAGCGTACGCTCTGGTCGGAATGGGTGCGATGATCGCCGGTGCGACGGACGCGCCGATAACCGGCATCATGCTCGTGTTCGAGATGACGGACGACTACGCCGTCGTTCTTCCGCTCATGATGACCGTGGTCATCTCCCATGTGGTGGCGCGAAGGTTCGAGCCGGATTCGTTGTACAGCGGATGGCTCAGGCGCCGAGGTGAGTCAATCGGCCACGGAACCGATCGCGACGTTCTGGCCGATCTGCGGGTGCGCGATGCGTACGAGGCGGCGCCGCAGGTGATCGATGAGGGCGCCTCCGTGTACGAGCTCGTGCGGCATCTCGGTGAGACGCTCGGGCACACGGACCAGACCTATTTCCCCGTAGTCGACGACCAGCACCACATGATCGGGATCGTCACGGTGGTGGAGCTGGGGCGGCTCGGCCGCGAGATGGCAGTCAATGGCGACGAGTTTCGGCAACTGTTGCTGGCGGCCGATATCGCGCAGCCCACCGAGAGCGTGCATCCAGGCGATTCGCTGCTGGACGCGATCCGAAAGATGGGCGTGCGCGGGGCGGCTTCACTCCCGGTCGTCGACCCTGCCACGGGCAAGCTGCTCGGACTCATCAGCCGCAGTCACGTGCTGGATCGCTACGAGGTGGGCGTGAGCGGGAGACCGGCGGTTCCGGCGTGATGCGGTGTGTCAACTTGAACAGTCACAAACGTTCTCGACAATTCGCAGTAGTCGGCTAGTTTCTGACCTTCATCGGCTGAGGTGCCGATCAGCGGTCCCTCCCTAACGAGCGAAGACAATGTCATCCGAAATAGTGAAAGGTGGCGCTGGGGCTGGGTCTCCGAATTTTGTGTGGTACGAATTTCATACCGCCGATGCGGCAGGAGCCGCACGATTTTACAGCAGCGTGCTCGGCTGGGGTTTACACGATGCCGGCATGCCAGATCGTTCGTACACTTTGGTCACGGTCGACAACGTCCAGATCGGGGGAACCTTACAGAAACCCGCGAGTAGCTTTGCGGTCGGGGGTAAGCCCGCCTGGATCGGCTATATCGGCGTGAGCAATGTTGACGCCTACGTTGGACGGTTGCAACAGTTGGGCGGCTCCGTTCATCGCGCAGCAGAAGACATACCGAATGTTGGTCGCTTCGCCGTTGTCGCCGATCCGCAGGGTGCGAACTTTGTGCTGTTCCAACCATCCAATGCGGATCAACAAGCTGAACGTCCGATGCCCGGCGCACCGGGCTCTCCCGCCTGGCACGATCTCATTGCTATTGACTGGCAGGCCGATTTCACCTTCTACGCCGACATGTTCGGCTGGACCAAGTCTGATGCGGTGGACATGGGCCCGAACGGCGTCTATCAGGTCTTCGCGTGTGACGGCGTCCCCATAGGTGGTATGATGAACCGGATGGACCCGGTGCAGACCCCCGCCTGGTTGTACTACTTCGCCGTCGAAGAGATCGGCGCGGCCGTCGACCGAGTCAGGCAGCACGGCGGAACGGTTACTCACGGCCCCGCGGTGGTGCCTGGCGGCCAGCAAGTCGCACAGTGCCTCGATCCGCAGGGCGCCATTTTCGCCCTGGTAGGACCCGAGGAGGACTAGCGGACATGAAAAGCTTGTTTGATGCGGCGGCAGCGGACGAGGTCAGGACGAGGCTCGGGAGGTTGCGGCCGAATAGCGAGCGACTGTGGGGCAAGATGAATGCAGCGCAGGCAGTCGCGCACTGCTCGGCCGGAATGGAGATGGCGGTCGGAGACATCGTGTCGCCGCGGCTCCTGCTCGGGCGGATCATCGGCGCGATCGTGAAGCCGATGGCGCTCGGGAACGACGATCCGATGCGCCGGAACTCGCCGACAGTGCCGGATCTTGTGGTGAAGGATGAACGGGATATTGGAGCCGAAGGGAAGCGGTTGTGCGGATTGATTGATCGGTTTGTCACCGCTGGTCCAGCAGGCTGCACGACGCATCCACACGGTTTCTTCGGGCAACTAACACCGCAGGAATGGGGGATCCTGATGTACAAGCATCTCGATCATCATCTGCGACAGTTTGGAGTATGACGATGAGCAGGTCAGGTCTTTCCAAGTCGCGGCTCGATCGAATGCATCGGGTGTTGTCCGGTTGCGTTGATTGGAAAGAGATGCCGGGGCTCGATTATCGCGGTTGTGCCGTCAAATGACCAACGCCACACGCCATTCGACCTCGAAGGACGACCGCTCCGAACGTCGTTCGCCGAGTCAGCCTGATCAACCCGAGCAACCGTCCGATCAGAAAGCTGATCAGAGCGGCGGCCGTCGCGGCTCGGACAAGCAGACCACCTCGCCGGTGACTGCGCATAACACCGGCGACCCGGCGATCGGGACTCGCCTCTCCGCATCGGAGATCCACGAGAACGTACGCGTCGCGGCCGAGGAGGAGATGCGCCGGCCCGTCGTGGAGCTGACGTGGTCGTCGGTCGCGGCGGGGCTCACGGTTGGGTTCAGCTTTCTGGCGGGATCGTATCTTACGATGTGGGTTCCCGAGCGATTCCATGCGTTGGCCAACGCCGCGGGCTACCCCCTTGGATTCATTTTTGTGGTGCAGGCGCGCAATCAGCTCTTCACCGAGAACACGCTTGAGCCCGTCATTCCGTTTCTGGAGCGGCGCGACTTGAAAACGTTCAAGCGGCTGATCCGGTTGTGGGCGATAGTGCTCGCCGGGAATCTGGTGGGAGCGCTGCTGATCGCGCTACTCGCCGCGCATACGACCATGCTGGACGAGCCCATGCGCCAGGCAATGATGAGTGTTGCCACGAAGGGGACAGAGGGCGGCTTTGGCAACGTGCTATATCGCGCGATATTCGGCGGTTGGCTCATCGCGCTGATGGCGTGGCTGGTATCGTCAACGCATGAAACGTTCGCACAGATCCTGTACATATGGCTGACCACGGCCCCGATCGCGGCGTTCGGCTTTCGGCACTCCATCGCGGGCGCTGTCGAAGCGCTGTACCGCGCGGCACTCGGCGGTGCGACGTGGGGGGCGATGGTGGGCGACTTCATCTTGCCGGCGGTGATCGGTAACATCATCGGTGGTGTGGTCCTCGTCGCAATGCTCAACCATGGGCAGGTTACGTCGCCGGAGTAAAGCTCGCGCGCCATGCTGCTGTCGCGACAGTGCATCCGGCAACTAGGAGCAACGCTGCTATGTCGCGCCAGCATGGGTGCACGCCGTGGGGTTCGTATGCAGGCAATACCAGCCAGTCCATGTCGAGTACGTGCATCAGGAGCAGCCACGCGCCAAGGACGGCCAACGCACGCGGCCGCCGCTTGAGCGTGCGTGAGAGGAGTGCGATGAACGGCAGCGCGAATTGGCCGATGAGCACGACCAACGCCAGCACTCCCCAGCTTCCGCGTGCGCGACTGAGATACCAAGGCGTGTCGGCTGGAATGTCGCCGATCCATATGATGAGGTACTGTGAGAAGGCGATGTACGCCCAGAATATGACGAACGTCAACAGCAGCTTGCCGAGTGCGCCGAAGTGTTCAGGCGTGACAGCGGTTCGCACAATCAAGTTTCCGCGCAATGCGGCGTAGGCCACGACAGCGATGAGTGCCAGCGCGGCGAGGAAGCCGCCGGCGAATACGTACACGCCATAGATCGTGGAATACCAGGCGGGGTCCAGCGACATCAGCCAGTCGAACGCGGCGAATGTAAGTGTGAGTCCCACAGCGATCAGCCCTATTGCACTCAAGACTCTCAGACGACGGGTGGTGGCTGTTATCTCCGCACCCGAGCTCAGGTCCTGCCTCAACGACCACCGTCGCAGCAACTCGCCGACTACAACCCACACAGTTACGTAGAACACCGCGCGCAGCTCGAAGAAGGGGACGTTGAGCCACGCACGTTTGCGATCGACTACCGCGGCCGCGGCGGCGGATAGCGCACCGGGCTCCGCCCACGGGTACAGCGCATGCACGCCGATGAGAATCGGCAGCAGCAGTAGCGCGAGCGCTGGCATCGGCGCCGCCAGGTCGAGCGTTATCCGACGCAAAACCACGAACCAGTGTGCGCCGGTAACGTGGCTCATCATCACCTGGATCAGACAGCCAAGTACGATCGTCACTACAACTGCGTATGCGAAGAGGTAAGACACCAGCATACGGTGCAGATCAGTGAACAGGCCAACGGTACAGAGTACCGCGCCGACCAGGGCAACGCCCAGTGCAGCGCGCGTGATGCGCGCCATCCGTGCTGCGTCTTCCTCGCTCATGGATGTCGCGGGATGCTATCCACCGGAACGTGCGGGGTACGCGTAAGTTGGGCCACGTACACCGCGACGTCCTGTCGCTCACGCACTGACAACGTGCCGGAGAACGCGGGCATGTGGCCAAGCCCGTTCGTCACGACCGTGTAGATTATGCTATCCGGGAGCAAGCGAACGGCGTCGGTCAGGAGCGACGGCGGCCGGAAGTCGTCCATGTTGCTGGCGACGATGCTCTTTCCATCTGCCGCCTCCCCGTGGCAGACCGAGCAGTACACCTGAAACACATGTGCGCCAGCTGCAAGTACTGCCGGTCCCGATTGCACCGGCCAGGACGCAACTGCCACCTCGCGCGCGACGGTCCCCACCGGCGGAGCTCTCATCGCCATTCCGTTAGGGAAGAAATCGCTGGCGCCGTACGCCTGGTACTTGGGTTGCGTGCGCATGCGGTTCCAATCCCATCCGCGGCCAATCTTCTCTGAGCAGCCGCCAAACGTGAAGCCCACAGCCAAAAGCGCCAATACGAGTGCTGCGCGCGCGCGAGTGAGGCTCACTGATACCTCGACGAGACCGTGTGCGTGGCACCAGCCGCATTCATTACACCCTCGGCGCGCGCGCTGTCGACTCGGCTCTGGATGCCGCCCACAAGGATCAGGAACCGGTCGGCCGACGCACGCTCGAAAGCCGCGACGTTCTCGAGCGGCGACGAGTAGTCAGGAAGGCGAAGCCACAGGAACAGCCCGAAGAACGCGCCTAGCGCGGCGCCGAGCATCGCTCCCTCGAACGTCGCGAGCACGAAGGCGGGAACGGCGTTAATCGGCCGTCCCCCGATGTTGAGCGGGTATTCGTGCACGTTCGCCCACCACTGGATAGCATAGCTCAGGACGAGACCCGCAACACCGCACGCGAGTACGAACACTGGTAGCCGGGAGCGCCCGAGATCGAGATGCTCGTCCAGCTCTGGAATGTCGAACGGCGTGAAGGTCTCCAGTCGGCGGTATCCGTTGGCGCGCAGCGCATCGATAGCACCCATCATGAGCGTCGCATCAGCGAACTCGCCCAGGAGTTGTGCCGGTAATGAGTGTCCCTTGCTCATGTCGCGCCGTCCTGCGCGCCCGTACTACGCGCCCGTGCAAGCTCGAAGCGCAGGTGATTGGTCTCGCCAATCGGGACGAACGGCACCCAGCGGAGGAAGGCGAGGAATAGAAAGCAGAAGAGCCCGATGCTCCCCACGAGCAGGCTCCAGTCCACCCAGGTAGGGTTGAAATTGTGCCAGCTCGACGGGAGGAAATCCTGACTCAGTGATCCCACGACGATCATGAAGCGCTCGCACCACATGGCCGCCCAGATCAACGTTGCGGCGATGAATAGCACGATGGGATTGGTGGACATTCGCCGCGACCAGAACAGCTGCGGCGTCAGCACGTTCACCGCCGTCATTGCCCAGAAGATGAGTGCGTACGGCCCCATCGTTCGGGAAACCAGCATGGAATATCGCTCCACCTGATCGCCGCTGTACCAGGAGCCGAATGCCTCACACACGTAGCTGTACGCCAGCATGGTGCCGGTTGCAAGCATGAGCTTGGCGATGTTGTCGAGATGGCGATCGGTGATGACATCGTGTAGCTGGAACACGTGCCGTATTGGAAGCAGCAGCATCAGCACCATCGCCAATCCCGAGTAGATCGCACCGACCAAGAAGTACGGTGGAAAAATTGTCGAATGCCAGCCGGGAAGCTGCGTGATGGCGAAGTCGAGACTCACTATGCTGTGTACCGAGATCACGAGCGGCGTCGCCAGTCCGGCCAGCAGCATGTACGCGATGCGGTAGTGATGCCATTCGCGACTGCGGCCGTGCCACCCGAGTGCGAAGATTCCATAGATGCGCCGGCGCAGCAGGCCGGGCGCGTGGTCGCGGACCGCGGCCAGATCGGGAACGAGTCCGAGATACCAGAACAGCAGTGACACGGTGAAATAAGTAGATATCGCCGCAACGTCCCAGGGGAGCGAGCTCTTGAAGTTGGGCCAGACACCAGTGGTCGAGGGATACGGCACGAGCCAGTAGAAAAACCAGGGCCGCCCCAGATGCAGCAGCGGGAATATGGATGCGTTCACCAGGGCGAACAACGTCATCGCTTCGGCGATGCGATTCACTGATGCACGCCACCGCTGGTTCAGCAGCAGCAGAAAGGCGGAGATAAAAGTCCCCGCGTGACCGATACCGATCCACCAGACGAAATCCGTGATCCCGAATGCCCAAGCAACTGGGATGTTGTTGCCCCACGCGCCAATCCCTTCCACCAATGTGACGCCGATCGCCACCAGAAAGAGCAGTGACAGCAACCCTGACACAAGGAAGAGCGGCCACCATCTGCGCGACCTCGTCCAAACCGGTGTGAGCAGGCGAGTGGTCAGTGCGGCTTCATCCGGCAAGCCGAGCATCACAGAATGTTGCTCTAACTCAACTCGATCGCGTGCACATACTCCGTCACTCATTCCGACGTCACGCGTGCTAGATAGCGCACTCGTGGCTCCGTGCCCAGCTCGTCCAGTACGGCGTAGCTGCGGGCGTCATTCCGCAATTGCGCTACACCGCTTGTGGGATCGGTGAGCGAGCCGAACACAATTGCCTGCGTGGGACACGTCTGCTGACAGGCCGTCATAACCGGCCCAGTGCGCGGAGCTCCTGATAGTTCGGCGTCGATCTGAGCGTGCCGTAGCCGCTGCACGCAGAAGGTGCACTTCTCCATCACTCCGCGCGCGCGTACAGTCACCTCCGGGTTCATTGCCATCCGCTCTGTTTCGGTGAGCTCGGAGGTGTAGTCGAACCAGTTGAAGCGACGGACCTTGTATGGACAGTTGTTAGAACAGAAGCGCGTCCCGACGCACCGATTGTACACCATCTCATTGAGTCCATCATCCGAGTGGACGGTAGCTTCCACCGGGCAGACGTACTCGCACGGTGCCTTCTCGCAATGCTGGCACAGCATCGGCTGCGACACCATTCGCGGTGCCTCCGCCGCCCCCTCATAGTACCGATCAATCCGCAGCCATTGCATCTCTCGGCTCTGGAGCACGCCTGCCTTGCCTACAACGGGGACGTTGTTCTCCGCCTGGCACGCGACGACGCACGCGCTGCATCCGGTGCAGAGGGATAGATCGATCGTCATCGCCCACTGGTCGCGACCAAAACCTGCGGCGGAGGGCGCTGGTGGCTCATACAGCGTGAGCGGCCGACGAGGTGATTGCGACAGCGGAGCGGGGCTGGCGTGCTCCGCGCCAACTCCACCCGCGAGCTGTGCGACGGTCAGCTCGTGGACAATGTCGCGCCCTTCGAGTGTCCAGTGGGTCTGTGTCACCGCTAGCTCATGCGTGCGCCCGGTCCGCGTTATCACAACGCCAACTTCCACATATGGTGCGTCACTGTGTCGAAGCAGATATGCGTTCACACCGGCTCCGCGCGCGACCGCCTCGGCACCGCGACGTCCGTAGCCGAGTGGGAGTGTGACGGTTGCGTCGGCATGGCCAGGGACGATCAGTGCCGGAACGTCGAGGGAGCGGCCATGTGTACTTACAGTAATTACATCGCCACTGGCGACGCCGAGCCGGGTCGCGAGCGCCGCGCTGAGCATGGCCGCGTTATCCCATGTCAGTTTCGTGATGGGATCCGGCAGCTCCTGCAGCCACGCATTGTCCGAGAATCGTCCGTCGAAGACCGCCGCGCTCGGGGCGAATGCCAGCTCGATGGATTCGGCCGCAGGGGTGGGAGCGACGGCACGCGCGGTGACCACGTTGCCCATCGTACTGCCGGCTGGCGTTGCCGATGCATGCGGGAACGCCGACCCTTCGATGATCCCTCTGCGGAGCGTTTCGTCCCACCAAGCGTCGAACGGTCCATTGCCAACATTGTGGCTGACGCTGGACGACTCACGCGTCAAGTCGTGCGCGCTCACCGTTCCCATGCCCGCGACTATTGCCAACAACTCATCGCCGGTCTTGCCGCCGTACAGCGGCGTTATGAGTGGCTGCACGATCGAGATGGTCCCGTCGTAGGCCCGTGCATCACCCCACGATTCCAAATAGTGCGCTGCTGGCACGAATGATCTCACTGCGCGTGCCGTTTCGTTCTCGTATTCCCCCAGGTAAACTGTATTCGGAACCGAGTGCAGGAGCCGATCGAACTGCAGATCCACAGGCGCGTTGTACGCCGGGTTCCCCCCGAGAATCATGAGCGTATCAACGTGCCCGGACGCGACGTCAGCCTCGAGACCACTCAGCTGGTGGGTTGATGTACCAGCCTCCCAGACTGGATCCTCCGTGAACCACACCGTGCGATCTGTATTCCCAAGCGACATGTTGAGCGCGAGAGCGAGCGCATGCACCGCCGCCGGCTGGCGCGGTCCGGCAATCACGATTCCCCGACCCACATGCGCGACCAGATCGCGTGCCGCCGTGTCGACCCACGCCTGCGCGACAGCGGTGATTGGCGTCGCCACCGTAGCGCCTGGTGCATTGTGCGGCGTATCCGACGCGTGGGTCAAGGCTGCGACTGCGCTGGCGAGTGCTGCTGCCACGCCTGCCACGCTTGCGGGTGATGCAGCGAGCCGGTGGTCGGCGAGTGTACCGGTAGACGTCGGCGCCGGCTCGGCAACGTACAGTCTGTTGCTTGAGTGCGCAGCGATCAAGCGGCGTCGCTGCGCACTGAAGTCATGCGCATACCGTAGATGGAACGGCATTGCAGCCAGGAAGTCTGCGTCGAGTGAAACAACGACCTCGGCGCGCGAGAAATCGAACTGAGGAATGAGCGTCGTACCAGCCGCCGAAGCAGGACTGGAGCGCGATCTGTCGCTCGAACGCCCGGTGGCGAGTGGCGCGTGGAAGTACGCGCGTGCGTCTGGATATTCCGTGGCGACGCGCGAGAGGAGCATCACCGTCAGTGGCGACGACGTGGGTTCCAGTAGCAACCGTAGGCCAGCGCCGCGTGCCCCAACGCGATTATGAAGCAGGTTCGGAGACAGTGCCCCCGCCAACTCGTCCCATGTCGCCTGCCGCCCCGCGTGCCGCGTGATACGGGCACGATGCGGATCATACAACTGTAGTATGGATGCTTGCTCGTATACACCGGCTGCGCCAAAGCTCGCGGGGTGATCGGGGTTGCCCTCGACCTTGGTTGGGCGCCCAACGTGGCTCTCGACCACGAGGCCAGTCGCGTATCCATCGATGACCATCGCCGTTGCGTAATGAAGCGCATTGCCGGGTACGAGATCCGCCGGATCGCTGGTGTACGGCATGATCTTCTCCGCTGGCTCGCGGACGCAGGCGCCGAGCCCCGCCAGCGCCATGCTCGCGCCGAGCAGCTTGACGAACGAGCGACGCGAGATGCCGTCGCTCCACTCGGCGGCGCCAGCTGGAAATTCGCGCGCGAGCGACTCACGGACGTCGTTATCGCACATGATCTCATCGAGGCTGCGCCACCACTGCTGCCCGGATCGCGCAGACAGTTGCATCGCCCGGTCCGGGTCGCCCGAGTGCGTCATAGCATCCTCATGATGTTCATTAGCGATGGCAGGTCGAACAGTTCGTGAGCCGACGCACGTTGTAACGTGCCGCGAGTACCGTGCCGGAGGCTCGGGGTGCATCGGACCGGCGCCAGCCCATCGCGGTCACGTCGGCGAGCGGCCGAATAGCGGGCGTCGGATCGCGATGACAGTCAACGCACCAGGACATGGTAAGAGGTGCGACTTGTTCCACCACGCCCATGCGATCGACGCGACCGTGGCAGGTCTCGCACCCCACTCCTTTCCTGACGTGGATCGCATGATTGAAGTAGACGAAGTCCGGGAGTTGAGTGACACGTGCCCATGGAATCGGCCGCCCGGTAGCGAGGCTCAGTCTGACCGGCGCGAACTCCCGGCTGCCGAGCCAGACGGTGGTGTGGCAGGGGACACACTGCTGGGTGGATGGAACGCCCGCCCAGGCACTGCGCTCCGCGCCAGCGTGGCAGAAGCGGCAATCGATGCGGAGCGCGAACGCATGGATCCGATGATCGAACGGCATCGGTTGTGCGATCGTTAAGTGTTCGCCGCGCGCTCTGGGCGTGCGCACCCACCCGAGTAAAGCGGCAGGTATCGCCACGACCAATAACATCGCACTGACGAGCGTGGCACGAGCGGCGGGCGTTACCCATTGCGGAAATAGGTTAGCCACTACGCAACATCCTTCAACTTCATCGCAAGACCAGTTTGCGGCCGCATCACGCGACCGCCTCGGGTACCGGCGTGTGCGCCGCATTCTTTATGCCGACCAGTTATGCGTCAGCCGCACTCTGCCCGACCAACGCCGGATGAGGCGGTGGTAGCTCTGCTGCGCACGCCATACAATCGTCTAGGTGACGGTGCGTGATATCGCCGGCACGAGGACATCGGTACGACGCCGTCGTGGTCGGCAGTGGCCCCAACGGCCTTGCCGCCGCAATCGTGCTCGCGCGCGCGGGATGGCACGTCCTGATCCGCGAGGGGGCGTCGGTGATCGGGGGTGGCGTGCGCTCGGCGGAGCTGACGCTTCCCGGCTATCTGCACGACGTCTGCTCGGCGGTGTATCCGCTCGGAGCGGCATCGCCATTATTCCGATCGTTGCCGCTGGCCGAGCATGGTCTGCGTTGGATCGAAGCGCCCGTCGCGCTCGCGCACCCCTTGGATGATGGGCCTCCGGCGCTCCTGTGCCGTTCGCTGGCAGCAACAGGGGCAACACTCGGTTCGGATGGCGAGCGCTATGATCGGCTGTTGCGTCCGTTTGCCACCGATTGGGAGCAGCTGCTCACTGACATCCTGCGGCCGCTACTCCACTGGCCGGAACACCCCGTGCTGCTAGCGCGTTTTGGCTTGCGTGCCATACGTTCGGTCGATCGGCTCGTGCGCTCGGAGTTCAGCGGTCTGCGTGCGCAGGCGCTGCTGGCCGGTCTCGCTGCGCACGCGGGACTGCCGCTCACGTCGGCCGGATCGGCGTCATTTGGGCTGGTATTGGCGATACTGGGGCATGCGGTCGGGTGGCCGGTTCCGGAAGGTGGTGCGCAGGCACTTGCAGACGCGCTTGTGTCTTACTTTCGCTCACTCGGCGGCGAGATCGAATGTGGGGCGCCAGTTACCTTGCTCGACGAACTTCCGTCGGCGCGCGCGACTCTGCTGGACGTCACACCCGCACAGTTTCTTCGTCTCGCGGGCGATCGCCTGTCTCACGCCGAGCAATCGGCCATGCAGCGGTATCGCTACGGGCCGGGAGTGTTCAAGTTGGATTGGGCGCTATCGGAACCGGTACCGTGGCGATCACCGGAATGCCGCGAGGCGATGGTACTCCATCTGGGCGGCTCTCTGAGCGAACTCACTGTGTCTGAAGCGGCGCCCTGGCATGGCGCGCATGCAGAGCGACCCTATGTGTTGATGGCACAGCCCAGCCTGTTCGATCCGTCACGTGCGCCTGCGGACCGGCATACTCTTTGGGCATACTGTCACGTTCCCAACGGGTCGACAGTCGACATGACATCAGCGATGGAGCGTCAGATCGAGCGCTTTGCCCCGGGGTTCGGCGACGTCGTGCTCAAGCGTTCAGCACTTGGACCTGGCGCACTCGAGGCCAGAGATCCGAATCTCGTCGGGGGTGACATCAGCGGTGGCGCGAATATGCTGCGCCAGATCGTCTTCCGCCCACGACCGAGTCTCAACCCGTATGGAACGAGCATCGAGGGGGTCTTCCTCTGCTCGGCTTCCACACCGCCCGGCGGCGCGGTACACGGCATGTGCGGATTCCATGCGGCGGAGGCGGTGCTACGCGTATCACGCGATCATACGCGTTCGTCGTAAGGGCGACCGTCGGTCGCCCTTACGACGATGTCTCCACCAACTCACGCAGAATGTGATATGCACTCGCCTGCGCCTCCTGAATACGTGGGACGTGTTGGGATCGTGTGACGATCACGTAATCGGCAAGCCGTTCCGCGAGCACGCGCCCGCCGTCGTAGCCCACAAGTGCGATAGTTACTAACCCGCGCCGGCGCGATTCAGCGAGTGCCAGTATCACATTGGGCGAGCTACCGCTCGTCGAGAACGCGAGCACCGCGTCACCTGCACGCGCGAAGGCGATGATTTGGCGGGAGAATAGTGCTTCCGTTCCGATGTCGTTGGCGAGCGCCGTCAGAATCGCTGGATCTTCGGTGAGGTCAAGTGCGCGCCGGTTGGGCCATCCCTGTGGCGCTTCTCGGAAGTCCGCTACGGCATCCATCGCGTCAGTGGCAGAGCCGCCATTCCCAAATGCGAAGAGTGTTCCTCCAGCGTCGAAGACACTCCGCAACGCGGCGGCGGCCATCGCGATTGTTTCGCGTCCTTCGTTGACGGTGCACGCACGCAAGGCGCTCACTTCCTCAGCCTTCATTACGATCGAGCGACCCACGTCTGTGAGCACGGCAGCGCGTGTGTCGTCGCCGGCCACACCGCCGGTGAGGGAAGGGTACAGGAATCCGGAAGGTCCGATGTCGGGCCGTGCGATCGCACTCGGCTCATCCAGCATACCGCCGTGCTCGAAGAACACATGGACGAGTTCCCAGAGCAGATGGTACAGTGTCTCTATCAGCTCCTGGCGGATGAATGGATCTGTCTGTGGCGGCGTGAACTCCCATTCCGCGCCGAGCGATGCAAATGCGATGGTGAGGCAACCGCGTGCGCGTGCAACGGAGAGCGCCGCGCGCAACTCGCCGGCTTCCGGCTCCTCGGCCGTGCCGAAGACTATGACGATGTCGTCGGGTCTGGCCAGCAGTTCGGTCTGGAGCGGCAGCAATCCCGAGTTGCGCGCGAAACCAAGCGCGGGGAGAGCACGCTTGCCAACGATCACCGGGTGCACAAACTCGACGGCGACGTGCCGTGCGTCCGATAGCGCCTCGGGCGACAGACCCATTGCGATCAGCCGTCCGTGACGAGCGAAACGCTGTGCCATCGCGTGACAGAGCCGCGCGATCCGTTCTGCCTCGTCGGCAAAGAAGCGCGCGTTAGCGGTAGTGCGATCTGCTACGAGTGAATCGATCAGCGCTGCGGTCCGCGAGCCGATCTGCGCGTCAGTGCACGAGTCAGTGAGCGCGTTGGACTCTGCTGCGGAGGCTACTGTCGCTCTCACATCTGCCGCATCTTGAGATACCGCTGTACTTCCGGCCATTGCTTGGTGATTGCGTATGCAGCCGCGGCTGCTACTCCCCACCCAACGAGTTTCCCGAGTGAGGAGCCGCTGTTGTTAGAGCTCTTGTCGCTCCGCGCTACTTGTGTAGACGAGGAGTGTCCCGTCTTGTCGTCGCCATCCATGTGGTCAGTCATGCTGTGGCCCTCCTCCTGGGTAAATGAATGCTGCGGCTTGCTCCTCTATAACGCGTTCGACGAGTTTAACCGCCTCGTCGATGGCGGCTCCGACTGTTGAAGAGAGCTCGACCAGCACATCCTCGTAACTCTCGCCACCGAGTACTGTCTCCGGCTCGCAACCAACGACGAGCGCGGTGGCAGGCACATGACCCAGAGTGCGTGCGAGGCGTAGCACTTTCACCGGATCCATTCCGTGTGCGTCCATCGCGACCTCACCTTCAGCGTCGGTGCTGACATCTATCACGTACAACGTCCCAGGTGCGCCGCCACGCGGTGCGGCATCCACCATGATCACGGCGTCGTACGGATCCTGCATCGCATAGGCCAGGTCGAGCCCGCGTATTCCAAAATCGACAACGCGCACTCCCTCGGGCAGAGCACGCTCGCTCATTCTGCGCGCGACCGCGACGCCGAACCCGTCGTCGCCCAGGAAGACGTTTCCAATGCCGGCGACGAGAATGCTCGGCCTTCTCCCACCCGGCGCGCACGGCAACGGTTCGATCTCGTCCATTCGAAAAAAGAACCGATGCGCGGGATAGCGCATATCGCCCAGATCGCGGCCGGGATCATCCTCCATCGTGACGGAGAGGTGTATGTCCCCGCCGAGCTCCTGATCGATGCCTTCGATTATTCCAACCTTGCCGTCCAGCGCGATGTCGACCATGTCACCGCCCGCGAGCGGGTGCAAGCGCACCTTGTCACCGCGGCGGAGCTGGACACCATCAGCAGTGGTCGCGACGGTTGGTGCCGGCGCTCCGATCTCGGCCCAGCCCCCGAGCGCTCTCTCCGCCATTGAGGCGAAATCATGCCCCGTATCATCGATACGCTCGCTCATCATTGGCCGCCAGATGGTGGTGAGTCCGCATGCCATCGCGGGTCACGCAAATCACTCTGCAAATCACTCAATGTGTTGACCCCACGCCCTTCGTGTATCTCACCCACGCCGCGCACCATCCCGTGCAGGCTCATGAGCTGCTCCGGGGACATCGAGCGGCAGCGATCCAGAATCTCTCTGGCGTGTGGATCGGAGTCACGCATTTCGCGCTGCTCCTCGTCGGTCAGCGCGAGCACGTTAAGGATGAGAAGCTGATCTATCTCGCCGCCGTCAAAGAGATCGCCGGGACTTTCTGGCGCAATCTGCGGGTAGTCGGAGAGAATGATGGGCGACGCGAGCATGGTATCGCGTACGCCTGCTTCACCCACCAACACGGGCCACAGTCCGTCAGCCTTGGAGCTCTCCACAATAGACCTGAGCGGTTCGGGTGGCTCCTGCGTCGACACAAACGCGCCGCCGTTGGTGCGCAGCACCATGTGCATTGAGATCATCGTGTGCGTCTGCGCTTCGGCTCGGGTACCGCACTCGAGTGGCGTTGCGTTCGGCGTCGTGTTCGTCACGCGTCCCGTGAGGTGATAAAGATTGGGGCGAATGCAGACCGCGAATACTTCGAGCGCGCCAGCAATTGCGCGCCAGCTGCGCTGCACCGCGCCGGCAACACGGTCGTCGGACTCCATCAATAATTCCGTTTCGCTTCCCGCGGCAATGTCGATAGCAACCGTCCGCGGCATCTCCAACTCGGTCAGCGTGTAGGACGGTAAAATCGCCTCGCGCTCTGTCGCCTCTTCCCACGAGAGATACCGTTCGCCCGCGACCGTCAGCTCGTCGGTATCCTCCAACCCGGTTGCGGTACTCTTCGCGACCCGCCGCTCAACTATGTGCAGAAACCGGATGCGAACGTCGATCGCTGCGTCGCCTGCGCCCTCGACGAGCACGGTCGCGCTGCGCTCGCTGACGTCGTTGGTGCCCGATGTGGAACTCCAGCTCTCCGGGAACACTCCCCCGAATGTCCAGCGCTGCTGGTTCTTGAGGGCCGAGCGCCGGTAAGGCCAGAGAATGTAGCCCTCGTACAGTACAGCCCGAGCGATCGCCGCTACCGCGTCCATGTGCCTCGTGCGAGCGACCCGCGGTCGCCCTCAATGTCCCGGTCGCCCTCAGCGTCGGTCTTACCCGACGCGCGCTCGCTCAATAACGCGGTTACCGCCTCGTCCCAGCTGGAGAGCGTATGTTGCGTCTTGTAGGCGTACAGGCGGTCGAATACATCCTGCGACAGGCGCATCCATGCCGAGTTGGGGAAATAGTGCGCCATCATCGCCTTCCACAGTGTGGCCGGAAGCCGGAAGCTCGCATCGCGCTCCCAACTGATACGAGAGGTACGGAGCTGGCCCTGTTCCCCGCTGTAGAATACCGTGCCGCTGAACAGGAATTCAAGAGGAATCTCGCCGTCGTTGATTCCGTGGAACAGCTTGGTCGCCACCACATCGAAATCATAGGTACACGGTATCGGAAGGTCCACGGTGGTACTCCCCGTGAACGCCGGAACCATCAGCGTGGTCTGCGTCCAGAGCAGTGTACGCATCGTCGTCGCCCACTGTTCGCGCTGCCCGAACACCTCCACGAGGCGGGCGCGAGTCGCATCGTCGTAGCCACGCTGCCCAGGCGCGATGCGTACCTGCACGTTCAGCATCACCGACCGAATAGCCTCGCCGTGCTCCGTCCCGATCCCGACGCGGAACCGCAGCGTCGGCACCGCGGCGTACTGGAACACGCTCGCATCGTCGATCGCGAACGACAGCGACGGGATAAGTTCGTGACTCAACGCCGGAGCGCTGCCATTCACGCCAGTCACGCCGTTCGTTGAGACGGACGATGGTGGAGCACTCACGCCGGCGACAGGTTTGGCATGGTAGGAAGGATAGGGTTACGCGATTTCGCGTTGATGCCGGTAGAGCGCGACGCATTGGACTTCTCGTCTGGGAGAAGACCCTTCTGCTTCTTCGGGCTGTTTCCCTCCGGTGTGCCGGGAGTGTGCGACGGTAAGTCGATGCTCACCTGCGGCTTGCCTACTCTGATGTTGTCTTCGACTGCCATGATTATTCTCCGTGAGTGAGTTGGCGACCGGCGGTTGCCGGAACATCAGGGCGACCGCCGGTCGCCCTTACACTAGGGACATTGACACGCATGCACGAGCGGTCGACGAGCGTGGCCAG
>JBPCQO010000207.1:0-8339 GCA_050998035.1 Gemmatimonadaceae bacterium
CTCGGCGACCATGGTTCCTTTATTGGTCTCGATCGTGGCTCGCTTCACACTTCACTCGATGGGCAAATGTCATTGAGCACGCATTCCGCGCACCTGGGACGCCGCGCCAAACACACGCGCCGTCCGTGAAATATCAGCAGATGAGACAGCGGTGTCCAATCCTCACGCGGAAATAGTCGCATCAGCACCCGCTCCGCACGCACGGGATCGGTCTCCTTGGTGAGCCCCAGCCGGCGACTTAAGCGCCCCACATGGGTGTCCACCACTACACCTTCCGGCTGATTGAAGGCCGTCCCGAGCACCACGTTGGCCGTCTTGCGTCCTGCGCCGGGCACCGTTACCAGCTCGTCCATCGAGCGCGGGACCTCGCCCCCGAACCGGTCCACCAGGGCGTTGGCCATTCCGATCAGACTCTTGGTCTTGTTGCGGAAGAACCCCGTCGGCCGGATCAGCGCCTCAAGCGCCGCGGGATCCGCGCCGGCCAGCGACTCGGGATCGGGGTACCGGGCGAACAACTCCGGCGTCACCATGTTGACCCGCGTGTCCGTGCACTGAGCGCTCAGGATCGTCGCCGCCAACAGCTGGAAGGGGGTGGAGTAGTCCAGCTCGCAGCGTACATCCGGATATTCGATCACCAGCCGGCGGAAGATCTCCAGGGCACGGGCCTTTACGGGCAACCGGCCTTTCACCCCGGCATTTCCTCGACACCAGCCACGGACGGGAGCGCATCAACAATATCATGCATCTGCCGCCGTATCAGCTCGATCTCCTGCTTGGCCCCTACCTCGTCCAGCATGCCGCCCTTGATGGAGAGCGCCACACGGTTGAGGTACTTGACGTTGTCAAGGAACTGCTCCGTCGAGCGCCTCAGCTGCAGATACTTTCGCTTCTCGGCACGGGCACGATAAAAGCGGCGCAGCAAATCGTCGGTGGTGAAGCGCTCGGCAAGCTGGATCGCCTCCTCCATGGTACGGCCCGGGATGCCGCCGTGGTCCGGGATGGCCTTTTCATTTACGGCCGGGCCGGCGAACCAGAGGCGACCGATGTGCTCCAGGCCGTCATACGAAAAACGCACGATCACGTCGCACAGTGCGCCGTCAGCGTCGATGGTGGCCAGGTGGTGCTCGGGGCGGAAATCACTCATGCACGGGATTTAGCGGCTGCGGTACGCGACAGAAACGGGTCAAGCACTTCCCACAACTCCGCGGGACGCTCGACATACGGAACATGGCCACACTTGTCGATTAATACAATCTCCGTCTGCATCGCGCGTGCGGCGTCCTTGGAAGACGCGGTGGGGATTGGATCGTCACGACCGACCACGATGCACGACGGCACGCTGCTGACAGCCTTCAGCACGGGCCGAAGATCGAAGTCGCCCAAACTCTCCCACGTGGACTGCTGCACGCGGCCCACAACTCGAAAGGGAGTCAGATCGTGAGCATCGGACGGGTCGGCGAAATAGCCCGATACGCCCAGTTCGAAGATGCGCTGGCGATACGCCTCCGGATCACGCTCGCGCAACCCCGACGCCATCAGTGCCTCTCGCGCGGCGACGATCACGGGCGCGTTGCTCCGGCGCCTCAGATCCTCATCGAATTCGCGCCGGTACTCGCTGGTAATCGGCGCGGGGCTTACGAGCGCCAGGCTGAGTGGCTGCGGCAGTGCCGGATCGGCCAGCGATTCAATGGCGTACAGCATCGCCAGCATCCCTCCCCACGAATAGCCCAGCAGCGACGGGTCCGCAACCGCGTGCTCGCGGCAAACAGAAGCCAGATCGGCCACGTGATCCCGCCAGGTAACGGGAGCACTGGTGGAAGTCCGGGACCGTCCGCCACCGCGCTGGTCGTACAGCACGAGATCGTATTCCTGGGCCAGGTGCAGCATCTGCGGTAGCAGGTAACGATGGTCCGCCCCCGGCCCGCCGTGCAGGACGACCAGCGTGGGACGGGACGGATCGCCATAGCGGACCCAGTACAGCGGGACCGGCGTGGTGCTGGTGAAGCCCGACTCACGCGGTTCCGGGATTGCTAGAGGCACGCGGGAAATCTAAGCGCACGCACGCCGTCCAGGCTGGCGCCGGTGTGCGCTTTCGCACCCCCTGTGGTGTGTTGCTGCTATTGAGGTATCGGGACCAGCTCACAATGGCTACGTTTGCGCAGTGCAGTTATGCGACACGCTCTTTCTGCTGAAGCCTGCACCACACGCGTGCACGTCGTGTCCATGCCGCACGGCTGCGATCTTCGCGAGTCCTGCCCAGGTTCGGATTTGTACGGCTACAATTCTGAAAAACACTCTGTGACCGCTGTCTCGCCGCACTACCGCGAGCTTGCGCGCGAGCTACTCGATTACGAAGCGCGCGCAGCAGACGGCACGCCGCTTACGTCGTTGGACCCGGTCGCGGTACTCACCGCTGGCGACCGGGTGCTGGCCAAGATGCGCGACCACCTGTCGCGCTGGTTCGGCACAGAGGGCTTCGAAGCGCTGCTCAAGCGCGCACTGAGCCGCACGCAATCCCAGTACCCTTTCCTTATCGACGTGATGCGCGTGTCGTCTCCGGACGACCGCACCGTTGGCTTCGTCAGTCAGACGCCAGGCGAGGATCACGTTACCGTGACTGAAGGACTCGTTGCCATGTTCGCCACCCTCATCGCGCAGATCTCACGACTACTCGGCGAAGACATGGCCACACACTTTGTGGGTCAGATCTGGCCAGATATAAAGCGCGTGGAGCCACGCGCCCATGTGGAGACGGTGACTAAGTGAGCGAGCATGAACGGGTGGTCATCAGAAAGCTGCCGAGCGGAGTTCCCGGTTTCGATGACGTCCTGGGGGGTGGCATCCCGGAGTATTCCTTCAACATGGTCGCGGGCGCACCGGGAACGGGCAAGACCACGATGACCGAACAGATCATGTTCGCCAATGCCACGCCCGAGCGTCCCGCGCTGCACTTCACCGTGCTCGGCGAGCCGCAGCTCAAGATGCTGCGCTACCAGCAGCAGTTCAGCTTCTTCGATCTGTCGCGTGTGGGGAAAGATGTCCGCTTCCTGAACCTGAGCGAGGAAGTGCTTCAGCGCAATTTCGACGCCGTGTTCGACCGAATTGTCAACGAGGTGGAGCAAGCCAACCCTAGCATCGTCGTCGTCGATTCCTTCCGTACCGTCATGAGGGGCAGCGAATTGCCCGGCGGAAGCGATCTCGATCTGCAGCACTTTGTGCAACGACTGGCGCTGCGCCTGACGGGGTGGGAGGCTACGACGTTCCTCCTGGGCGAGTACACCGAGAGCGAATCGCGCAGCCCCATGTTCGCCGTCGCCGACGGCGTGTTCTGGCTGTCCAACGAGATCGAGCGCAACGCCACGGTGCGCAAGCTGCGCGTGACCAAGATCCGCGGCCAGGCATCGCTCTCCGGCACGCATACCATGCGGATCACGGACGCCGGCGTTGAAGTCTTCCCACGTCAGCCGCAGCGAAAGAACGAGGGCAGGCGGAGAAACTTCACCAAACGGCTGTCGACCGGCGTGGCCGAGCTGGACAGGATGATGTCGGGTGGCGTTCCGCCCGGTGATTCCCTTCTCATCAGCGGGCCGACCGGAGGTGGAAAGACCATCATCGCCACTCAGTTCATCGCCGCCGGCGTGAACGCTGGCGAATGTGCTGTGATGGCGGTCTTCGAGGAGCACCCGGAGACATATATCGCCCGCGCCCAGAGCCTCGGCTTCGACGTCCGTGACATGATGGATCGTGGCAAGCTGGACATCATCTATCTGCGCCCGCTGGATTTGTCGGTAGATGAGACGCTGCGGGAGATTGAAGATCGGGTCAACCGCATCGGTGCGACCCGCGTCGTGATTGATTCGCTCACGGGGTTCGAGATCGCTCTGGCTCCGAGCTTCCGGCAGGACTTCCGCGAGTCGTTCTACAGAATGATCCAGGCGCTCACCGAGCTGAACATCACGGTGCTGTCCACATTGGAGACGACCGACGCGACTGATTACCTGCGCTTTTCCCCGTACAACATCTCCTTCCTGTCGGACGACGTCATCGCGATGCGCTACATCGAGCTGGAGGGGGAGCTGCGCACGGTACTCGGAGTCATCAAGATGCGCGGCAGCGAACACAGCCGGGAGCTGCGATTGGCCGAGATCACGTCGCGGGGGATGGAGATCCGCGAGGCGCTGACCGGATACAGGGGCATCATCACTGGCGTGCCTGAGCCACTCTCCAAGCTTGGTACTACCGCTGAACCAGTGGGGCCGAGTCGGCGGCGCTGGAGGCACTTCTGCGTATCGGCGAGAGCTCACCGGAAACAATCGCTGACCAGTCTGGCCTGACACTTGAAGATGTAGCACGCGCGCTGGATCAACTCGTCGCCGCGAAGTTTGTGAACGCCGTTGAGTCAGCGAGCCACATGGTATATCGGGCGTCGACTCGGTCCTTGCGGTAAGATGCCGACAGTACGGCGAGGCGGACGTCTACGCCGTTAACGGATACTGCAGGGGGAGCTTGTGGCATGGCGAAGGAGGACACGGTACATAGCCATCCTGACCAGGTAGCCGACCTCGGGCGGAGCCCGGGATACGACGCCGATAAGTCCGCCAGCGCTCTCGCCGCGGATGCGGTTCCTTCGTCCGCGCCACACCCTACTGAGGACGCCATACGCGAGTTCGCGGACCAGTCGCCTTTTGGGGTGGTCATGGTGCGAGGCAATGACTGTGTGGTGAGCTACGTAAATCCAGCCTTTCGCCGACTGTCGGGGACCGCGAGTCAGCTGGTGATCGACCGCCCTTTCGCCGACGCATTTCCGCGCCTGGTCGACGCCGCCCCCCAACTCGGTGCCATGATGCGTAGCGGGGACGCGACCCGCGACATGGCAGTTACCATGTCACATGGGGAGGGTGGACGCGCAGACGAACATGTCGCGCTGACCGGATGGAGGGTCGGCGCACCCTCCCATGATGACCTGGAGAAGAACATAGTGATCCAGGTTGGCCGCCAGTCAGACACACGCAGCGACCGGGAGCATCGCGTCGATATGGACGACGAACTCCGAGCGGTGAATCAGCGCCTCATTCTCGCTGCTCTCCGGGAGCAGGAGCTCACGGAGCGAGCGGAAGCGGCCAACGAGGCCAAGTCGGCCTTTCTCGCCACGATGAGCCACGAGCTGCGCACGCCGCTCAACGCGATCATAGGCTACGCCAGCTTGCTGGACGACGAGGTTTGGGGTCCGGTGCTGCAGGAGCAGCACAGACATCTCGGACGCATCAAGACCAGTGCGAACCATCTCCTGTCGCTCATCGACGAGGTGCTGACGCTCGCCCGGATAGATGCCGACCGGGAGATGATCCACTGGGAGCCGGTGAGCAGCGAGGCGCTCCTGGATCAGGTGACGACCCTCACGCTGCCACTGGCGGTCGAGAAGCAGCTCGCCTTTTTCGTTCACTCGCCAGAGTACCCATTCGTCATCGCGACCGACGCGGGGAAGGCGCTTCAGATCCTCATCAACCTCATCGGCAACGCCGTCAAGTTCACCGATCGGGGAGAGATCACTCTCAGCGCATACACGGAGAACGAGGAAGCGAAGTTCACCGTGCGGGACACCGGGATAGGGGTTGCCGCGGACAATCTGGAGCAGATATTCGACGCATTCTGGCAGGTGGAGCAGACCCGGACGCGACGCGTAGGCGGTACCGGACTCGGACTCAAGCTGTCGCGCAGGCTGGCGCAGCTCCTCGGCGGTGATCTCACGGTGGAAAGCACCGTCGGCGAAGGGAGCACCTTTACCCTGTGTCTGCCGCTGGATGCCAGCCCGTCCTTGTAGGGGCGACCGGCGGTCGCCCCTACGTTACGTCATCGCCGTCGGTTCATCATCGGGCCGTGAAATCGGTCTCCGTGTTCACTGCCCGGCAGGCCTCGGCGATCAGCTCCGCGGCGTTGTCCACGTCTTCCAGCGCGATCATCTCGTTGGGCGAGTGCATGTAGCGGTTCGGGATCGATAGCAGCCCCGTTGCCACGCCCTCGCGCGCCACATGGATGGCGTCGGCGTCAGTGCCGGTATCACGTCCAGCCGCATGCAGTGTGAATGGGATCGCCTTGCGCTCGGCAGCATCGCGAAGCAGGCCAAACACTACCGGAGAGATGATGGAGCCGCGCGTAAGCACGGGACCACCACCCATCTTGGCCTCACCGTGCTCCTTCTTCTCGATGCCCGGGTGGTCGGTCGCGAAGGTAACGTCCACCACGATCGCCATCTGCGGCGACAAAGACGACGCACCAACGAGCGCGCCGCCGCCATGATACGCGATCTCTTCCTGCGATGTGGCAACGGCAACAACGCGGGCCGAGCCGGGCGACTCCGAGTAGCGCCGCAGCGCTTCGAGCACGGTGAAGGCACCGATGCGATTGTCGATCGACCGTGAAACCAGCCGGTTATTGGGCAGCTCGATCGCCCGCGCGTCGATCACCCCCGAATCGCCCACCGACAACATCGACTCGGCTTCCTTCTTGTCCTTGGCGCCGACGTCAACCCACAGGTCGCGTAGCTTCACCGCCTTGTCCCGGTCCTCAGTGCGAATGAGATGGATGGCGAGCTTTCCAACCACGCCGTACAGGTCACCGTTCCGCCCGGCAAAGCGGATGCGCTGCCCGACCAGCACCTGCGGATCCCAGCCACCGATTGGACCGATGTACACGTAGCCGTCGTCATCGATGTAGGTAACGATCACACCAATCTCGTCGATGTGCCCGGCCAACATGATCGTCGGTGAGCCGCCAGGATTGACGACGGCGATCGAGTTGCCGGCCACGTCCGCGGAAACCGTTGCGAACTTCGCCGCTTCGGCTCGCCACTTCCTGGCCGGAGCGGACTCGAAGCCCGATGGGCCGGGTGAGTCGAGTAACTGCTTTAGAAAGGTGACAGATTCAGGTCTGAGCATAGTCCGATAATTTACAACAGTTACTCTTTGGTCCCGGCGCGATATAGCGGCACGCTCAGCAGCAGCGCGTAGATCACGATCGCCGGCGGCGGCGTCAACGCAGCACTGCCTTGGCGATGGTTTGCAGCTGCATGTTGGATGTCCCCTCGTAGATGGTCCCGATCTTTGCGTCACGGAAGAACTTCTCCACCGGGTAGTCGGTAGTGTAGCCGTAGCCGCCGAACAGCTCCACACACAGCGAAGTCACGCGCCCGCAAACCTGCGACGCGTACAGCTTGGCCATCGCCCCCTCGCGCGCGATGTCGTGCCCCGCATCCTTGAGGCGGGTGGCGTTGTACACCATGAGCCGCGCAGCCTCGATCTCGGTCGCGGCCTGCGCCACCTGGAACTGAATTCCCTGCATCTCGGCCAGCGCCTTCCCGAATTGCTTCCTCTCCTTTAGATAGGCGGTTGCCGCATTGAGAGCGCCCTGCGCCACGCCGATCATCTGCGCACCGATCCCGATGCGCCCCTCGTTCAGCGTCTCGATTGCGATCTTGTATCCCTGGCCCACCGGACCCAGTACGTTCTCCGACGGAACCTCGCAGTTGTCCAGCAGCAGCTCCACCGTTGACGACGCGCGGATGCCGAGCTTGTCCTCCTTCTTGCCAACGGAGAATCCGGGAAAGTCGCGCTCGATTATGAACGCCGTGATCCCCTTGTAGCCCGCCGCGGGATCCACAGTCGCGAAGACCACGAATATGTCAGCCTCGGCGCCGTTCGTTATCCACAGCTTGCGCCCGTTCAGTACGTAACCGTCGCCTCTTCGCTCGGCACGCGTTGCCAGCGCGAATGCGTCGGAGCCTGACCCCGCTTCGGACAACGCATATGATCCGACCGTGCCGCTAGTCAGCATCGTGAGGTATCTCTGCTTCTGCGCATCGGTACCGTAGCGCGATATGGGATAGTTCACCAGCGTGTTCTGCACGTCGCAGAGGATCGCGGCCGACGCATCCACCTTGGACAGCTCCTCCACCGCCAGCGTCATCATCATGAGCGAGCCTGCCGAGCCGCCGTACTGTTCAGCCACCTCGATTCCCATGAGGCCAAGCTCGAAGTACTGGGGGATAAGCTCCGGGTCCAGCTTTCCCGCCCGCTCCATTGCCTTGACGCGGGGCGCCACCTCGACCGCGGCGAATGCGGCAACGGCGTCGCGGAACATGATCTCGTCTTCTGTGAGGATGGTGAGCGGCGGACGCGCGCCCTGCCGACTGTCTGCTGATATGGTCATTGCGGTGACGAAAACGTGACTGAGGCGAATGTTTAGATCGCGGAGTTGGGACAGACGCCAGAGTCTTTCCGGTCTCCCACCTCCGCGGCCGATCTAACGCCGGTGAAACCACACCCCACCGCCAGGCACCTTAC
>JBPCQO010000218.1:0-12679 GCA_050998035.1 Gemmatimonadaceae bacterium
CCATTCGGGCAGTCGAGTATCGCGTGGTTTTCGCTCGCGGCGCTGCTCGGAATCGTATTCCTGTGGAATGTCGGTAGCTGGTACAAGACACAGCAGCGAGCCGCCACATCGTCGCTCGAGCACGCCGATGCCGGTCACCCGACCCTCTCACGCACTCCAGTGCGCGTCGCGCTCGGCATTCTGATGGCGCTCATCTTCTCGAAATATTTCTACCTCGCGAGCCTGACCAGCTATTACGCATTCTATCTGATAGCCAAGTTTCACTTGTCAGTACAGAGCGCCCAGATCCATCTGTTCGTTTTCCTGGGTGCCGTCGCGGCAGGTACCATCATCGGCGGTCCCATCGGGGACCGCGTAGGCCGGAAGTACGTCATCTGGTGGTCGATCCTGGGAGTGCTCCCATTCACACTGGCACTCCCTTACGCCAACCTGCTCTGGACCGAGATATTGAGCGTGGTGATCGGCGTCGTCATAGCCTCAGCGTTTTCAGCGATCCTGGTCTATGCACAGGAGTTGGTGCCGGGGAAGGTGGGAATGATCTCCGGCATGTTCTTCGGCTTCGCTTTCGGGGTCGGCGGTATCGGCGCCGCACTGTTGGGATGGCTTGCCGATCGAACCAACATCAACTTCGTCTTTCACGTCTGCTCGTTCCTTCCGGCGCTGGGATTACTGACGGGCTTTTTGCCGAACATGAAGACAGCCGATTCCGGGCTATAGCGCATCTATAGCGCGTCTATCATTCAGCCGGTTCACTTGGCTGACGACACTTGGAGCCACGGTGACCCACCCACACAACCCACCAGCAGCGGCAGCTCCTTCCCATTCCTCCGGCATCCATGAGATGACCGAAGGGATGGTGGCGGCTGTGCGCTGCCACCCGGACCGGCTTGCCGTCGTACACGAGCTGGGGCTGCTGGATCAGCCGGCCGAGGCCGCATTCGAGCGGCTCACCGGGCTGATGCAACAGGTACTCGGCGTCCCTGTGGTACTCGTCACCCTGATCGACGCGGAACGAGACTTCATCCTGGGCCATGCCGGTCTCCCCGAGGCCGTCGCCGGCCCACGCGAAATCCGTGGATCACCCACGTTCTGCCAGTACTCGGTGGCCATGGGCCATCCCTTCTCGGTCGAAGATGCCCGGCTACACCCCCGGTTCTCTGCGTTTCCAGCCGTTGCGAGTGGTGCCGTGGCATGCGCCAACGTTCCGCTGATCACGGCGAGTGGGCAGGCAGTGGGCAACCTGTGCCTGATCGATTTCGCGCCCCGAGCGTGGACGGATGCCGAGCACACAATGCTCCGCACCTTCGCGGCAACGGCGGTAACCGAGCTTGATCTGCGACGGGCGGTCCGGGTAGCCGAGCACGCCACGAAGGGACGCGAAGAAGTGCTGGAGCGCGTGCCGGACGCGCTCTTTACCTTGGACGCACAGTGGCGCTTCACCTTCGTGAACACCAAGGCCGAGGCGATCCTGCAGCGCCCCCGGCACGAGCTCCTCGGCCAGGACATCTGGCAACTATTTCCGGAAGGCGTCGGATCGGTCTACGACGTGGCATACCGCCGCGCGGTGCGTGAAGGTACGATCGTGCAGTTCGACGTACAGTTCGACGCTCAATTCGATGCTATCGGTCGCTGTTATGATGTTCACGCGCAGCCGCGGGCCGGGTCGGAAGGAGGCCTGTCGGTGTACCTTCGCGACATCACCGATCGACATTCCGCCGAAGCTGACCTGCGCAGTTCCGAGCTGCGCTTCCGGTCGGTAACTGAGTCGGCTACCGATGCCATCGTCGCTGCCAACGCTGACAATTGCATAGTGTTCTGGAATTCGGCTGCGGAGCGGGTCTTCGGATATCCGGCGTCGGACGCGATGGGGAAGCCGCTCACGATGCTGATGCCCTCCCACTATCGTGCCGCGCACACGGAGAATCTCAAACGCATCGCCGCGGGCGGACCAGCCACGATTCTGAACGAGGCGGTTGAGGTGGAAGGATTGCGCAGCGACGGGACAATCTTTCCGATGGAGCTGTCGGTCGGCATGTGGGACGCGGGCGAGTCGGCGATGTTTACCGCCGTCATCCGCGACATCACGCAGCGCAAGCAGTTGGAGGAGCAGCTCGCGTATCAGGCCTTTCACGATTCGCTCACCGGTCTGGCAAACCGGATGCTGTTTCGTGACCGCGTGGACCACGCGCTCGCACGTACAGAGCGGGGCGGCCACGTCGCCGTCCTCTTCATCGACCTGGACGACTTCAAGACCGTGAACGACAGCCTCGGCCACGGTTACGGCGATGCACTTCTGTCCGCCGTGGCATCACGACTGCTGCGCGCGACTCGTGGCTGCGACACCGTCGCCAGGCTCGGAGGCGATGAATTCGCGGTGCTGTTGGAAGCAATGACCAGCGACTCCGATGCCGATGTGGTGGTCGGCCGGATCATGACCTCCCTCGAGCTCCCCATCCTTATCGACTCACGAGAAGTGTTGGTGAGCGCGAGTGTTGGTGTGGCGCATGCGCACGCAGGCGAGACGGTGGATGAACTGCTCCGCAACGCTGACGTCGCGATGTACCATGCCAAGGACAAGGGCAAGGGAACGGCAACGGTCTTCGAGCCCATCATGCACAAGGCCGCCGTCGACCGGCTGGAGCTCGGCGCGGATCTGAGTCACGCACTGGAGCGCCAACAGCTCTTCCTGGTCTACCAGCCAATCATCGATCTGGAGAACGGTGGAATCCAGGGCGTGGAGGCTCTGGCGCGGTGGCAGCATCCTGTGCGCGGCATCATACCTCCCCTAACGTTCATTCCGATCGCGGAGGAGAGCGGCACCATCCTCCGTATCGGTCAGTGGGTGCTGGAGACCGCGTGCCAGCAGCTGGTGGACTGGGACAGAGAAGGATCGTGGGCGCTGGGTGAGTTGGGTGGTCAGATCGACAGTCGTGTTCCCTTATCCGTGAACGTGAACGTATCCGCCCGCCAACTTCAGGATCCGGCGCTCGTGGGCAACGTGGCAGCGGTACTCGTCCGCACCGGCATCAAACCCGACAGGTTGGTGCTGGAAATCACAGAGACGGTCGTGATGCAGAACACCAAGGCGACGCTGGAGACGCTCTGTGCGCTTAAAGCGCTGGGGGTACGGCTCGCGATCGACGACTTCGGCACCGGTTACTCCTCGCTCAGCTACCTGCAGCAATTTCCGATCGACATCCTCAAAATCGACAAGACCTTTGTGGATGGGATGGTGAATGGCGGAAGTGAAGCTGCGCTCACCGAGACGATTGTGGCGCTCGGCAAGGCGCTGCAGATGCGGCTGGTGGCCGAAGGTGTAGAGGGATCCGCCCAGCGCGACCGGCTGCGTGCTCTTGGCTGCTCCTCCGCGCAGGGGTATCTGTTTGCGCGGCCGCTATCACCCACTCAGCTGAGCGGGTGGATAGCTACCGGAGAGAGTTCAGCCCGCGGAGAGCTCAGCGACAGGATAGTCTCGGTCGCTGACTGAAGCGCGGCACTGACGCGGCTCGCATCCGCTGCATCAGCGTTTGGTCCAGATCAGAATCGAGCCGCAGCCATTGCCTGGATATTCCGGCGGTCCGCCCGCGACGCCAGTGTACACCTCGATCCCGGCGACCTGCTCCGGCTGGACGAACTGGTCCAGCTCTTTCGCGCCGTTGTACATGAGCGAGCCATCGACGTACACCTCTGGCGAGCAGCCACCGCGGACAGTTACCTGATCGCCGAAACGTCCGGGGATCACGTGGACCCCTGGAGTCACCCGCAGCGCATCAGTGACGTATAGCGTCGCGCGACGCTCGATGTCGGCTGCGGTGATGTAGTGACCGTAGCCGGAATGCGCGCGCTCCATAAAGCCAGTGAAGTCGCGCGAGGCGTTGGAGCGCTTCCCCATCACCATGACAGTGGAGAGGGTGTTGGCCCGCTCATTTACAGCGAGGGAGACTGACGCCGTCCTGCCACTCGCCAGATCCACCGCTGTACGTGACGGGACGAAGCCCAGAACGCGCGCTTCGACGCTGAACGTGCCGGCTGGCAGCCCCTCGATCGCGAAGTTGCCGTCGCCGCCAGTGACCGCGGTCAGCCCGGTCCCCCAGACCTGCACCCTTGCTCCGACGATTGGGCGTTTATCGGGACCACGAACCGTACCCGCGAGCCGAGCGGAGCCACGCAAGACCGCGTTTGTGCTTCGGCCCGGCACTGACGAGTCGGCCGCTACCACACTGACTGTGGCAGAGTCGCCGAGCGAGAAGTCGCGCCGCACGATTCCGTCGGACGGGACCTGGATTTCGAGGAGACCAGTCTGACGTCCCGGCGCCTCGGCGCTGCCGATGACCTGATCATCGCCCGGTAATCCGCAGAGCGCGTAGGAGCCATCGTCGCGGACCTGGACGGGTACGCGCTTACGCTCGGAGTGAAGTCCCTTCTGGTCGATAACAACGTCGGTCCAACTGACGATGACTCTGGCACCGGGGGCCGGAGCGCCACTGCTAGCATTCCGTACCATGCCCACCATCGCTCCTGTGGAGTCACCGGCGGAACGCGCCCCGCACACTGCGGCGATGACGCGCGCGGGTGCCGGGATCGCCAGGTTGAGGGCACCGATCGGTGTTGCGCCGACCGTTACGAGCTTGAGCGGTGGCTCCAGACCGAGCACATCGAGGCTTGGGTGAAAGAAGCCAGCGAGGTACTGCCCCGACCTGACCCGTGGGATTTCAAAGCTGCCGCTGGAATCCGTGGTCGCCGTGTAGGATCGCTCGCGCTTGTTCGCCTCGACCAGCTGAACGTTCGCGCCGGCGAGTGGCGCTCTGGCAACGCTGTCGTACACGACGCCGGACACGGACGTGGTCTGCATGGTGTCGAGCGCCGGTGACGCTGGGGTGATGGCACTCTGCTGAGCGGCCGCGGACGACGCCAGCATGGTAGTGCCGGCAATCGTGCCGGCAATCGCACTGATAAGCGCGAGCAGCACATGGAACGGGATATACTTATGCACAGGGCACATGGTACAGTGACCGTCGGGTGAGAGAACGCAGCGCTTAGGGCCGGCACAGAGGGTTGCGACCGGCGGTGAAAATGTAGCGCCAAATTACCCGCACGTATATTTCGGATCGTTATGGCAGATGCAGCGCTCTCCGCCTTGTACCAGGACATGATTCTGGACCACTACCGCCGCCCGCGTAACAAGGGCGTGCTGGATGGTGCGGACGTCTCCGTTCCAATGCGGAACCCGCTGTGCGGGGACGAGATCACGCTGGAACTCCTGCTCGATGGCGACGACCTATCGGAGCTGCGCTTCACGGGTCATGGATGCTCCATCTCGCAGGCATCCACCAGTATGATGACCGAGTTGGTAAAGGGAAAGAGCACGCAGGAGATAGAGCGGCTGCGCGAGCGTTTTCGTGCGATGGTGATGGGCGACACGGAGGCCGCGTTGGACGAGTCGCTGGGTAAGACTCGGTGCCTGTCTGGCGTGGGTCGTTTTCCGGCCCGAGTGAAGTGTGCGCTGCTGGGATGGAACGCGCTGGAGCAGGGACTGGCGCTGGTACGCAGCGACACCACACCCAGATCAGGTGAGGACTGATGTACGCACTGGCCATCCTGCGGTATCGTCGCCCTCTGGAAGAGGTGCTGACGGTTGTTGACGAGCACCGGGCGTATCTGCGCATGCTGCAGCAAAGTGGAGTTTTGATCGCCTCGGGGCCGTTCGATCCGCGTTCCGGCGGCGGTTTGCTCCTGCGTGTCCCGGACGATGGCGCACACGCTGCGCTCGACAGGGTTCGGGCCAACGATCCGTTCACGCAGAAGGGAATGGCACAGTACGAGATGCTGCCGTGGGCACCGACAATAGGGAAGGACGCTCTCGACAAGTTGTAGTCGCTGTAAGAAACTTGGGCAGGATGTACGGCATGGATGTACGGCATGTAAGGTGGTGGTAATGTGGTGGTGTAGTATCTCAAGTCGTGCGAGGTACGCAGATGTCTCGCTTACTGATGGTACCGCTGGTACCGCTTGTTTTGCTGCTGGCCCTGCCCTTGGCTGGGGCGGACGCTCAAGTAGCGCACGTGCAGCTCACGCCACGTGACTCGCTCCGCAACCTGAGCGAGGCCCACGATGCTCAGTTCAGATTCGAGAGCCTGCGCCGGCTGAATTTGCCGAGATTACAGCCGTCCGCACCGCAGCCGTGCGATGCCACTGTCGGTCGCATGTGCTACTGGGATGAGGATGACGACGCGACCGAGCACGACTCGTCCACCATCGCTGAAACTGCACCTGTTCTGCGAGCACGCCGTCGGCTCGTTGCCGTGCTCGACAGGCTCAGCGCGATAGCGCCGGGCGACGTATGGATTGCGGGTCAGCGAGTGCGATACCTGGTGGAGAGTGGCGCTGATTCGACAGCAATTGAGGCCGCGCATCAGTGCCGCGCAGCCGCATGGTGGTGCGAGTTACTGAACGGGTACGCGTTGCATTCGACGGGCGACTACGCGATGTCGGAGACGGTGTTCGACAGCGCGCTCGCGGCGATGCCGCACGACGTGCGCTGCAGGTGGAATGACATCTCTCTTCTGCTCGGTGACAGCGAGCGCGACAGTTACCAGCGGCTGCCATGCGACTCGCGCCATGAGATGGAGCAGCGCTTCTGGAAGCTGGCGCAGCCTTCGTACGCTGTTCACGGGAACGATCGCCGCACCGAACATTTCTCGCGTGTACTACTGGCGGAGCTGTTGTCGTCATCGGCGAACGCGTATGGACTGTCGTGGGGAGACGACATGCGCGAGATACTCATTCGCTACGGGCCACCGCTATGGTACGCCGCAACCTGGCCGACCGCGTCGATATTCGCATCGGGGAACGCCTCGGGAATCACCGGGCACGATCGCAATCACAGCTATCATTTCGCCGTGAATGGGAGCGGGGAAAAGATCCACTGGGACACTCACTCCAAAGACGCCAGGGAGAGATACGCGCCTCCCTACATGGACAGCCTCGCCGATTTGAGTGCACAGTTCGCAATGCTCAAGCGCGGCGACTCGGCCGTTGTAATCGCGATCTATGCCGATGCGGCGAAATCGGACAGCGCCGTTCTTGGACTAGCCGGGGATTCGGGTACCGTCGTGGTGATGCACGACAGTGTGCACGCGCATGTCCGGCGTGCACGTACAGCATGGAAGGAGGTCGTTGCCGGTATCGAGAACTATGACCCTGTGCGACGGATCGATGCGCGCGCCCGCACCTTCATAACACCACCCAGAGCTGCGCCGGGTGCACCGGAGCTGTCGACGCTTCTCCTGTTCTCCGGTGATACGACAGCAGACACGGGCTTGCCCGATGGGTCGGCAAATGAGTCGATCAATGGCCCACTCGAGGATGCACTGGCGCACGCGCTCACGGCAGACGAGTTGGGCGGTACGCGCAAGCTGGGCCTGTATTGGGAGATGTACGGGGTCAACGCAGCGGACAGCGCGCAGGAGAACGTGTCCATCAGCGTAACACGTACCGACGGAGGCGTGCTGAAGTGGTTGGCGCAGGCGTTACGGGTAACGCCTCGGGACTCCCCGCTGGCCATGCAGTGGCACGAGGCGCAGATCAGTAGTGGCGTAACGGCACGATCGGTTGTACTTGATCTGTCGCAGCTCCCAGCGGGGACGTACCGAATCGCTCTGGGAGTGGGACCGGCGGCGGGGAATCAGACTGTCACGTCGCGCGACATCAGATTGCGATAGAGATCACACCGTGAGCGTGCCGTCGTTCATGTGCAGCCGCATCGTCGCCACGGCCAGCGCTTCGTTTTCGTCATGAGTCACGTGCATCGTCGTCAACTGCCAGTCGTGATGCAGCGCCGCGGCTTCGGTACGAACCTGTTCGCGGCGTGAGCTGTCCAGCGCTGAGAAGGGTTCATCGAGCAGAAGGATGTGCGGGCGCGTGGCCAGTGCGCGGCACAGGGCCACGACCTGCCGCTCGCCGCCGCTGAGCGCGACGACTCCTCGATCCGCGAGATGGTACACGGCAAAGCGCTGCATCAGCTCGCGTGCGCTGGCCGCGTCGCTTGCGCCGTATTCCACATTCTCCCGGACTGTCAGATGCGGGAACAGATATCCATGCTGGTGCACCACGCCGAGTCGACGCTGTTCTGGCGGGACACCGCGTACGTCGCGGCCGTTCAGTCTGATCGTTCCGGTGTGCGGCTCCAGGGCGCCCGAGATCGCCTCGAGCAGCGTCGTCTTGCCTGAAGCGGATGGGCCGGTGAGCACCGCGTATGCGCCCTCGGGTACCACGAACGACACGTCGTGTAGCTCGAATGATCCCGCGCAAGCGTTGACACCGATGCACTCGATCAACCGACCAACTCCGCGCCATGCTCGCTTCCCAGCAATCGCAGGACGATGAGCGGCAGCAGTGAGATAAGCACCAGCGCCGCGGCGACCGGGAGTGCGTCGCGCAAGCCGCCGGTGGTGAGGCGCTCATAGCTGAGCACGCTTACAACTTTGGGGTTGTATGCCAGCACTACAACTGCGCCGAACTCGCTCAGTGCGCGCGCCCATGTCATCGTCGCGGCGGAGAGCAGACCGTGCGATGCCATGGGAAGCGTGACGCGCTGGAACGCCAGCGACGGAGAGTCGCCCAGCGTACGCGCCATGAACTCGTAGCGCCTGTCCACATGCGCAAACGCCTCACGCGCGGCACTCACGTACAGCGGCGCCGACACGAACAGCATCGCGGCGATTATTCCGGCTGGCGTTCCGACGACGAGCAGACCGAGCCGAGTGAGTGAGTCGCCGACGGGAGTGCCGCGGCTCACTAGGAGAAGAATCGCGATTCCCGCAACAGGGTGCGGGATTAGCAGCGGCAGGTCGAGCACGGAGCCGAGCAGGCCGCGACCGCGAAAGTTGCCACGAGCCAGGGCGTAGGCGATGGGAGAGCCGCAAACTGCCGCTATCACGGTTGAGATCGTCGCGGTCGCGAAGGTCACTCCCAGCGAAGAGATTAGCTCCGCATCGTGTAGCGCACGCGGCAGCCCGGACGCACCGGCGGCCACCAGCCCAATGATCGGGAGCACCAGGAACAGCACGAGTGCGATTCCAGCCGCCCATGCCGCGTAGCGAACGGTCGCGGTTATCGCACGCGCCGGCGCTCCCAACTACCGACTCCGCCTAATGTGTGGTCGGTGTGGAGGCGGGAGGAGGGGGCGAGGGAGGGTGAACCGTAACGGGCGCAGTCTGCTGTGGGATGGGCGGTAGCGGCGCCTGCATGGGTTGACCAAGCGGCGCTGGTGTACCCGCTGGTGTACCCGCTGGTGTACCCGCTGGTGTAGCTGGTTGTGTAGTGATGGGTGCGACCGCTGGTGTACCAAGCGTCGGTGCAAGCACCGGTGGCATGGGGCTCGCCAGAATCGGCGAATCCACAACGATCTGGCCACCCCGATATCCCGTGTACGAAACTGAAACCAGTCCAACAACAGCGAGAACGGCGACGAGGGTGCGCAGCCAGCTAGCCGGAGCGAACGCCTCGCGTGCCCGCACGATGCTGGCCCAAGCTATGAGAGACGCCAGGCCGAGGGCGAGGATCACCCACATGGTGATATCCGCTGCCTGCGCGTGCTGGTGAATAGCACCGGCCTGGATGTACCACGCCTTGTGCACCACCTCTGCTGCCTTGTCGCCGCTCAGCCAGGCTGGATAGACGGTGATACCCGCAAGGATCAGCGTTCCGAGTGCGTACAGCCACAGCCCACGCCGTGGATACACCAGCGCCAGCAGTACCGCGAGTGTCCCGACAATCGTAAGTACGATCGGGAAATGATTTATCAGCGTGTGCAGGTATGGCCAGCTCGGCATCATGACTTTTCAGGACTCGTCGGATGATTTGGGCGGTACGATGTCATTTCGATGTCGTTTCGATGTTGTTTCGTGGTGTGCAGAAAGGTGTAGCCTGAGTTGGCTCCCCGCAAACCCGTCGTGCCGACCCATGGCGAACCAGCACGCCCATAAACACCTATATTAGCCGAATGACGCGATACGCTATCGAAGCACGCGATGTGAGCAAGCGGTACGACAAACACGTGGCGGTCCGCAATCTGTCGCTCGCCGTCCCCGCGGGAACGGTCTACGGACTGCTCGGCCCCAACGGTGCCGGCAAGACTACGACGATTCGCATGATCCTCAACATCATCGCCCCTGATACGGGAACCATAAATGTGCTTGGGCTTCCAGCTACCTCGCCCGGGCTCAGCGATCGGATCGGCTACCTGCCGGAGGAGCGAGGGCTGTACCGCAAGATGCGAGTGCGCGAGGTGCTGCGCTTTCTGGCCGAGCTGAGAGGCGTGAGCGTGGCCGACGCAAATCTGCGTATCGACCGCTGGCTCGACCGCCTCGGCCTCATGAGCGCCGATCGCGATTGGGGAACCGCACGCGTGGAGGAGCTCTCCCGCGGGATGCAACAGAAGGTTCAGTTCATCGGCGCACTGGTGCACGATCCGGATCTCATCATTCTGGACGAGCCGTTCAGCGGACTGGATCCGGTGAACGCGCAAGCGCTCAAGGATTCAGTGATGCAGCTGAGACGCGACGGGAAGACGGTGATCTTCAGTACTCACATTATCGAGAACGCGGAGTCGATGTGCGATTCGGTGTGCATCATCGCGCATGGCGAAAAGGTGCTGGACGGCACCATCGCGGATGTGAAAACTGAGTACGGCGGTCCGCCGGTGGAGAAGCTGGTAATGGTCCAGCCCTCCCTGCACGAGATCTTTCTCGCGCGTGTGGGCGCAACTGGCGTGGAGCCGGGGATGCACGGTCATGGTTGATACGCCTGCCAAGCTATGGGCGATCGTGCGGCGCGAGTATCTGGAGCGCGTGCGCACCAAGTGGTTCGTGATCGCTACTGTTTTCGGCCCGATCATCTTCTCCCTGATTGTTTTCCTTCCGCTGATTCTGGCGAACCGTGAGGCCGATCGGGGGTCGCACAGGTTGATCATTCTGGACGCAACCGGTACCAGCCTGGGACGGTATGTCGCGGGAGCGCTCGCTTCATCACAGTCTGGTAGCGGCGGTGGCGAGCAAACGGCACCGCCGGACGTGCACGTCGTCACCACTTCGGGGCTTGCGGCCGCACGCACATCCGCGACGCAGGATGTCACCGCGCGATTGGCGAGCGGCTACCTGGTGCTCGATTCCAGCACGGTACGCGGTGACAGCATGCGCTATGCCGGACGTCGGTCCGACTCCCCTTCAGCGATGACCCGGATCACCCAGGCTGTGCGTGCCGGTCTCGTTGCACTCAGATTGGAAGGGCGCGGAATTCCGGCGCCTGCGCTGGATAGCATCGCGTCGATGCATACGCCCGTTATGAGCGCCGCGAGCATCGATGATACGGGCAAGAGCGCGGCGACACCTGCGAAGTCGTTCGTGGCTCTCTTCGTGGCGTTCCTGCTGTACATGTCCATCGTGCTCTACGGCCAGAGTATTCTCAGCGGTGTGATTGAGGAGAAGCTGTCGCGCGTGGCCGAGATAGTGATATCGAGTGTTCGGCCCGAGACGCTGCTGGCCGGCAAGGTTCTAGGCGTAACCGCCGTTGGCATCACGCAACAGATCATCTGGGTGGTCGGATCAATCCTGATCATTAGCGGGCGGGCGTATATCTTCGGCGCACATTCCGGAGCGGCTCCAGCTGCCGCTCAGACTGGGAGCGGCATGGCATCAGGCGACTTCCTTACGGCGATAATCGCGACGCCGTGGAGCTGGGTCCTTGTCGTGCTGCTTTTCTTCGTACTGGGCTTCACCTTTTACGGCTCGCTGTACGCAGCCGTGGGAGCGACGGTGGGGAGCGAGCAGGAGGCGCGGCAGGCCTCACAGCCGGTGGTACTGCTGATTATCCTGAGCGCAGTGTTCATCCAGCCTGTAGTGTCCAATCCGAACAGCAACATGGCGCGGGTCATGTCGCTGCTGCCGTTTTCTTCGCCCATCCTGATGCCGCTGAGGATGGCGGTGACGGACGTTCCCCCTCTGGAGATCGCGGCCAGCATCCTGATATTGGTAGCAGGATGCATCGCCGCCGTCTGGCTCGCCGCGCGAATCTATCGTGTAGGACTGTTGATGTACGGCAAACGGCCAAGCTTCAAGGAGCTGCGCCGCTGGATCGTAGCCTCATGATTGAATGAGCAGTGGTGTGAATGCACGAAGGGCCGGCTACTGAGCCGGCCCTTCGCGTTTACGTGACGTTTTACCTGGCCTTCAACTTCGATTACGCGCAGTAGCGATCGAAAGCCTGGGTGAGATCGGTTGCGATTGCGTCCGCGGTACGCCCTTCGATCTGGTGCCGCTCGAGCATGAAGACCGGCTGTCCGTCCTTGAGCAGCGCGATCTGCGGCGACGATGGTGGATAGCCGATGAAGTAGCTGCGCGCGCGCTGCACGGCGTCCACATCCTGGCCGGCGAACACGGTGGTGACGTTGTCCGGCTTCGTCTGGTTCTCCAACGCCTTGGCCACTGCCGGGCGCGCGTTGCGAGCCGCACAGCCGCACACGGAATTCACGACCACGAGCGTGGTACCCTGCGAATCCTTCAACTTGGCGTCAACCGCATCGGCGGTACGCATCTCTTCAACCCCAAGCCGCGTAAGCTCGGCGCGCATCGGGGCAACTAGGCGTTCATCATACATGGTCTGGGTCCTGTGATGGTTCAGA
>JBPCQO010000239.1:0-8835 GCA_050998035.1 Gemmatimonadaceae bacterium
GCGTAGATCTTGGCCGGGAGCGGCGTGGTGTTGGATATTTCTAGCGTGACGAAGCCTTCCCATTCGGGCTCAAACGGTGTCACATTTGTGATAATGCCGCAGCGTGCGTAAGTCGATTTCCCAACGCACAGCGTGACCACGTCGCGTGGAATACGGAAGTACTCGACTGATCGGGCTAGGGCGAACGAGTTGGGTGGAACGATGCAGACATCCCCCTCGAACTCCACAAAAGACCTTGGGTCGAACTGCTTGGGATCGACGATAGAGCTGAGGACGTTAGTAAAGATCTTGAATTCGCCCGCCACGCGCATGTCGTAGCCGTAGGAGCTCACACCGTAGGAGATGACGCCCGAGCGGACCTGGCTATTCTCGAAGGGCTCGATCATCCCTTTTGCCGCTTGTTCGATGATCCAGCGATCAGACTGTATGGACATTCAATTCCGAGTATTTCGTTTCCGTTGAAAAGCCTCGTAAAATACGCTACAATCCCCGCAGACGCATTAGTGAAAAATTTCACATGCGGGCCTCCACACCAACGGTCCGCCCTCAATCCGGCATGGCGCGAGAATACTTTCCAGTCCTGCTGCTGATCGGCTTCGTTGTGATGAACGCGGTGCTCATCATCGGGCTTTCGGCAATCACCATCCGAAAGCGGCCGACACCCGTCAAGCGAGCAGCTTACGAGTCAGGCATTCCAGCCATCGGCGACGCGCGCGAGCGCTTCTCGGTGGCGTTCTACATGATAGCTATGCTCTTCATCATCTTCGATATTGAGACCGTCTTCATGATCCCCTGGGCTGCGTACTTCAAGCAGCTATCGTGCAGTGTGGAGCTGATGAACGACATCTGTCCAACGGCCTCGGTCTCCTTCTTTGGACTGGGCGAGATGCTCATCTTCATGGCAATCCTGGTCGTCGGCTTCGTATACGTTTGGAAGAAAGGAGCACTGCAATGGGACTGACCGCGAGACCGGACCTGAATCAGGTCGAGTACGATCCGCAGTCGCAGGAAGGGTGGGTCACCACCAAACTCGACTTCCTGGTGAACTGGGGCCGCGCCAACTCGCTGTGGCCGATGCCTTTCGGCACGGCTTGCTGCGCCATCGAATTCATGGCCACGGCGGCTGCCAACTACGACCTGGCGCGCTTCGGCATGGAGCGGATGGCCTTCTCACCGCGCCAGTCGGACGTGCTCATCTGCGCCGGGCGCGTGCCATTCAAGCTCGCCCCCATCCTGCGCCGCATCTGGCAGCAGATGCCGCAGCCCAAATGGTGCATCTCCATGGGGGCGTGCGCCTCAACGGGTGGCATGTTCGACAACTACGCGGTGGTGCAGGGGATCGACACCATCATCCCGGTGGACATCTACGTGCCGGGGTGCCCGCCGCGTCCGGAAGGGCTGCTCTACGGCATCATGATGTTGCAGAAAAAGGTTATGAACGAGCGCAGCTCCGACAACTCGCTACGCGACGAGATTGAGCCCGACCCGTCCAGCCAGCTGTACATCCCGCCACCGGCCATCGATGAGCTGTCGGAGCCGTTCGGCAATTCGGTCACCCAGACGCGCTCAGCTCCGTGATGGACGCGAGGCAGGTTGGCGCGACCGGCGGTAGCCCGCCATTGATGGATCAGTCGGTGGAATCGTTCGATGTGGTGTCCGTCGGCAGCGCGCTCACGGACGCGTCGCCGCCCAGGACTCAGACTTCTGTTCCGCACCAGGGGGGGGCTGCCAATCCGTCCGCCGTGGCGCTCAGGGAGCGCTTCGGGGACGCCGTGGAGCGCGTGTCCGTAGTGTGGGGCGAGACCACTGTATATGTCGCGCGGGGTCGCGTCGGAGAGATCGTACGCTGGCTGCACGACGACGCCTCGCAGCAGTACGACTACCTGTCCGATCTGACCGCCGTGGAGTATCGCGACCCCGAAAATCCACTCGAAGTGGTGTGGCACCTCCGCTCGCTGCCGTACCGGCGTTTTCTGCGGCTCAAGGCCGAGCTGCCGAAGGGGACGCCGCTGGAGGTGGACAGCGTGTGGCCGATCTACCACGCGGCTGATTGGATGGAGCGCGAGTGCTACGACATGTTCGGGATAGTCTTCAATGGGCATCCCGATCTTCGTCGCATCCTCATGTGGGAGCAGTACCGCGAGGGCTATCCGCTGCGCAAGGACTTTCCGCTCCGCGGCCGCTTCGGCCGGTCCGAGCAGTTGCGCCAGGCTCTGGCGCAGAACCCCGAAGCCAAATACTCGATGGATGAGCTCTCGATCGCCGAGGCATTTGGTGAGCTGCCGGAAGACATGCGCCGCCGCCTGGCCTCGGGCGAGCGGACGGGAGAGTAAGAGACAAGAATGGCGACAATAACACGTACGATCGAAGTAGAGCTTTCCACCACCGGTCTCAACGCCGCCGGAAAGCCACAGCGCCTTCCGCTCGTGACCAACGATGGCGGCTCGGCGGTACTGCTGGACGAGCCGATCGCGTTAGAGCCCGATCTGGATGGGCAGCACATGCTGATCAACATCGGGCCGCAGCACCCGGCCACGCACGGCGTGCTTCGCCTCGTGCTGGAGCTCGACGGCGAGACAGTGGTGCGTTGCATTCCGCACATCGGCTACCTGCACTGCGGCTTCGAGAAGATCGGCGAGTACCGGCAGTACAACCAGATCATACCGTGGACTGACCGCGAGGACTATCTCAACTCGCCCGGCAACAACGTGGCGTTTGCGCTAGGCGCCGAGCGGCTCTTCGGGATCGAGATCACCGAGCGCTGCAAGGTGCTCCGCGTGATTGCCGCCGAGCTGTCGCGCATGATGTCGCACCTGGTGTGGCTCGGGACCACGTGCATCGACATCGGGGCGTACACACCGTTCCTGTGGGCATTCACGCGCCGCGAGCAGATCTACTCGATCCTGGAGAAGTGGTGCGGCGCACGCCTGACGACGTCCCTCACGCGGGTCGGCGGCATGATCGCCGACGTCCCGGTGGGCTGGACGGAGCTCGTTCGTGACTTCGTGGACGACTTCCCCAATACGCTGGATGAGATCGAGGCGTTGCTCACCACCAACGGTATCTGGGTGGGTCGCACGGTGGGGCTGGGCGTGATGTCGCCGGATGAGGCGATCAACTATGGCCTGTCCGGCCCGATGCTGCGCGCATCGGGCGTGTCGTACGATGTGCGCAAGGACTTTCCGTACCTGGATTCCGAGACGTACGACTTCGAGGTCCCGGTGGGCGTGAATGGCGACGTGTACGACCGGTATTTGGTGCGAGTCGAGGAGCTGCGCCAGTCCACGCGCATCCTGGATCAGGCGCTCAAGCGGTTGCCCGATGGCCCGGTGAACGTGGATGATCCGCGCGTCATTCTGCCGTCAAAGGCTAAGGCGACGAGCGAGATGGAGTCAATGATCCACCACTTCAAGAACGTGATGGAAGGGCCGCGTCCGCCTGTGGGCGAGTGCTACGTGCCGGTGGAGAGCCCCAAGGGTGAGAAGGGCTACTACATGGTGTCGGATGGAACGGCAAAGCCGGTACGGTGGCGCATCAGGCCACCATCTTTCGTCAACCTTTCGGCAATTCCGAAGATGGTGGAAGGGCACCTGCTCTCCGACGTAATCGCCATCAACGCAAGCATCGACATAGTCATGGGAGAGATCGACCGATGACCGAGTCGATAACGCGGGACCATAGCAGCGAGCATGGGCAGTCGTACACTCCAGTTTTCGTCGGCCACCGTCGGCGGGAGCTGGACGAGCTGTTCACCAAGTACCCCACCAAGATGGCGTGCCTGCTCCCGGCGCTCTGGATGGTGCAGGACCAGCACGGCTGGGTGAGCGACGAAGGAATGTCCGAAGTGTCCGACGTGCTGGATCTCACGCCGGCGTACGTGAAGGGTGTGGTCTCGTTTTACACCATGTACAACAGGCACCCGGTTGGGAAGTATCTCATCCAGGCCTGCACCACTTCGCCGTGCAACGTGTGCGGCGCGGAGGACGTTGTGCGCGCATTTCTGGAGCACACACGCTGCACCGATCTCGGAGTGACGTCGCCCGACGGCCTCTTTACTGTGATCGAAGTCGAGTGCCTCGGCGCGTGCGGCTTTGCCACGCCGGTCATGATCAACGAGGACGTTGTGGAATCGGTCACGCCGGAGCGCGTCCCTGAAATTGTTGGGAGACTCAAGTAATGGGTTTTCCGTACAAGTCTGACCCGCGCGAGACGTCGATCCTGTCGCGCCACTTCGGCGACAAGGACACGATCTCGCTCGAAGGATGGAAAAAGGTCGGCGGCTACCAGGGACTGGAGAAGGCGCTCGGCATGGCGCCGGGTGAAATCGTCGACGTGGTGAAGAACTCAGGGCTGCGCGGACGTGGCGGCGCTGGTTTCCCCACAGGCGTGAAGTGGTCCTTCATGAAGCTGGGCGACGGCAAGCCGCACTATCTGTGCTGCAACGCTGACGAGTCCGAGCCGGGAACGTTCAAGGACCGCGAGATCATGCGCTGGACGCCGCATGCGCTGCTGGAGGGATGTGCGATCGGGGCATATGCAATCGGCGCCGAGATGGTGTACATCTACATCCGCGGCGAGTTTACCGAGCCGCTCGCTCGGGTGCGCGAGGCCGTGCGTGAAGCATATGACGCGGGTATTCTCGGCGCGAACGCGATGGGGAAGGGCAAGCGCATCGACGTCGTGGTGCACAAGGGTGCCGGCGCGTACATCTGCGGCGAAGAGACCGCGATGATGAACTCGATAGAAGGCCGGCGCGGCAACCCGCGCATCAAGCCGCCATTCCCGGCAGTCGCGGGAGTCTTCGGTCAGCCCACCACGATCAACAACGTCGAGACGCTCGCCGCTGTGCCGCACATTCTCGTGCATGGCGCGGACTGGTACAAGGCGATGTCGCTGTCGAGCCCCAAGAGCACTGGGAGCAAGCTGTTCTCCGTGTGCGGCAACATCGCGAAACCGGGCAACTACGAAGTGACACTCGGCTTCCCGTTCAAGGATTTCTTGTTCGACCTGTGCGGCGGTCCGCTACCCGGGCGCACGTTCAAGGCGATCATCCCCGGCGGCGCTTCCGTTCCGATCCAGACGATGGAGGAGGCGGAGGCGACCAAGATGGATTATGAAGGGTTCGTCGAGCAGGGTTCAATGTTGGGCTCGGGCGGTGTCATCGTTTTCGATGACCAGCAGAACATGGTCAAGCAGATCGCGCGCATCGCGCGCTTCTTCGCGCACGAGAGTTGCGCTCAGTGTACCCAGTGCCGCGAAGGCACTGCGTGGACTACCAAGATCATGGAGCGCATCCGCGATGGAGACGGCACGGCCGAGGATCTGGACACGCTGTTGAGCATCGCCGACAACATGACTGGCAAAACGATCTGCGTGCTCAGCGACTCGTGCGCGACGCCCGTCGTCTCCGGTATCAACAAGTTCCGTTCCGAGTTCGAAGCGCTGATCAAGAAACCAACGTTCTATCCCGTCACGGCGGCGGTCGCGTAATGGCAACTACTGTGGAACCCACGGCTGTAGCGCAGCTCAAGACAGTCACGCTGACCATCGAAGGTCGGCAGGTGACCGTTCCCGAAGGCACATCGATTCTCGAGGCCGCCAAGCGAGTCGGCGTACTCATTCCGCATTACTGCTATCATCCAGGGTTGCCTGTGGCGGGCGTTTGCCGCATGTGCCTGGTGGAAGTTGAGAAGGCGCCCAAACTCGCGCCATCCTGCGTTACGGCGGCAGCCGATGGCCAGGTGGTGCACGTGTATTCCGAGAAGTCGCTCGAGGCGCGCAAGGGTGTGCTCGAGATGCTGCTCATCAATCATCCGCTGGACTGCCCGATCTGCGATCAGGCTGGCGAGTGCGAGCTGCAGGACTACACGTACATGGAAGGGCGCAAGGACTCGCGGCTGCGCGATCCCAAGCGCTTCAATCCGGCGGAAGATTTCGGCGGTGATGTGCTCTACGTCACCAATCGCTGCATTCTGTGCACTCGCTGTGTTCGTTTCATGGACGACGTCGCACACGATCCAGTGCTCAACGTGAGCGAGCGCGGCGACCGCGCGGTGATCGGGAAGTTCGAGGGAAAGGATCTGACCAACGTGTGGGCTGGCAACGTAGTTGACCTCTGCCCGGTGGGAGCGCTGCTGTCCAAGGATTTTTTGAACAAGGCGCGTGCGTGGGAAATTGACCGTGCCGCATCTGTCTGCCCGGGCTGCACCCAGGGATGCAACGTGATGCTCGAGACGCGCGACAACATGATCGTTCGTCTTCAGCCGCGCCCCAATGCGGAAGTGAACGAGTACTTCATGTGCGATCACGGCCGGTTGGACTATCGCTGGATGAACCGGCAGGACCGCGTCGAGGTCCCGATGGTCCGCCGCGAAGGCACGCTCACGGCGGCTGGGTGGGACGAGGCGCTGGCGACTGCGGCGCGACTGGTGCAGGGCAAGCGCGTCTTTGTCGCGGCGTCGCCCAGTCTTTCCAACGAGACTCTGTTCCTGCTGGGCAGGCTGATGAAGGACAGCGGTGGTGCTGGCGCGTTCACGGTTGAGACAGGGGCGGAAGTGCCGCTGCCGGGCGTGACCGATCTGGCGCTTCGCACCGATCGCGCGTCTAATGTGCGCGGTGCAGAACTGTTCGGCTTCTCGCGCACGGAATCACTTCTATCGGGCATGCGGGACGGCGACGTTCTGGTTGTCGCGGATACCGAGCTGGACGGTGTGCGGCCGGAAGATATCGCGCGCGCTGCAGCGGTTGTCGTGATCGGAACAGTTCTTCCGGAATCGTTGCGCACGGCTTCCGTATTTATGCCGGTCGCGAACTTCGCCGAGGAGGAGGGGACGTTCACGAACCTCCGCGGACGGGTGCAGCGATTCACGCAGGCCAAGGTGGCACCCGGCATGTCGCGGCCCAGCTGGTGGGTGATTGGCGACCTGCTCTCGGCGCTCGGCGGTACGGCTCAGTACTACGTTGCGAGCGAGGTGTTCACGGCGCTCGCCGCGGAGCACTCGGACTTCAATGGGATGAGTTACGACACGCTCGGTCTGCGCGGTCTCACCATTACGAGCGACCAGAACACAGTGCATAGCACTGCGCTGTCAAACGGGAAATACACCGCGGGGGCGAAATGATGTTCGCTGGTCAGTCGCTGCTCCTGCAAGTTGTGGATCGTCAGGCGCCGATCGTCGGGTACGGGACCTTCATGATTTTCACGATAATCAAGCTGATTATCGGGTTCACTGTGTACATGGTTGCGGCCGCGCTGCTCACTCTGGCCGAGCGCAAGATCTCCGCGTGGATTCAGGGACGGTATGGCCCCAACCGCGTTGGTGGACGGGGCGGCTGGCTCCAGCCCGCGGCGGACGGCGTCAAGAACTTCATGAAGGAAGAGGTCGAGCCTGCCGCCGCATCGCAGCCGCTCTTTTCCATGGCGCCTGCGCTCGCCTTCATTCCCGCGCTACTGGTGTGGTGCGTGATTCCATGGGCGTCTCCGTGGCCCAGCCCCTGGGGCCGCGTGGATCTTGTGGTCGCCGATCTACCAATCGGCTTTCTGTTCATCCTCGCCATCTCATCGCTCGGCGTGTACGGCATCGTGCTCGCCGGTTGGGCGTCGAACAACAAGTACTCGTTGCTGGGCGGCCTGCGCTCCAGCGCGCAGCTGGTCTCGTATGAGATAGCGCTCGGGATGTCCACAATTCCCGTGATTCTACTTGCCGGGAATGTGAGCCTCAGTCAGATCGTGCGTCAGCAGGCGCACAGCATGTGGAACGTGCTGAACCTGACGATCGCCTTTATAATCTTCATCATCTCCGCCTTCGCTGAGACAAACCGGGTGCCGTTCGACCTTCCTGAAGCGGAAGCCGAACTTGTTGCCGGTTATCACACGGAGTATAGCGCGATGAAGTTTTCGCTGTTCTTCATCGCGGAATACGCCAACATGCTGACGCAGAGCGCATTAATGGCGACGCTCTTCCTCGGCGGGTGGGATATCCCATTCACCGGGTGGGACAATGCGGCGCCGTACACCGGACTGAAGACGATCCTCACGCTTGGGTGCTTCCTGACCAAGGTGCTGTTCTTCCTCTTCATCTTCATCTGGGTCCGCTGGACGCTGCCACGCTTCCGCTACGACCAGTTGATGTCGCTGGGGTGGAAGGTGCTGCTCCCGACGGCGCTGGGCTACATCGCGATACTTGCGACAACGCTGCTGATTCTGAACGCGGTCGGCGTGCAGCCCGGCCCAATCCACAGTCTGGTTCTCCTGATGGAGAACATCTGTCTCGTGCTGCTGCTCTTCGTGATGGTGGACGAGGGGAGGCTCATCAGCCCGGCGTACGGCCGCGCGCAACAGCGAGAGTTGTTGCGGCTGCGTGGCCGCGCCACACGCCCCGTTATTCGTGAAGGAGTCGCAAAGTAGATGGCAATCACCGTCAAGCGCGTAGTTCGTCCCATAGCAGAAACGAGCTATATTCGCGCAACGCTGAAGGGGATGGGGATTACGCTGAAGCACATCTTTCAGCCCAAGGTCACCACGCAGTATCCCGAACAGAAGTGGGAGCTGTCACCACGTTGGCGCGGCACGCACCGGATGCTCACCACCGAAGACGGTAAGGCGAAGTGCGTCGGATGCGGTCTGTGTCCAACTGTGTGTCCGGCAAACTGCATCAAGCTCGTTCCCGGCGAGGACGAGAACGGTAACCGCTATCCACTCGTGTTCGAGATCGACGAATTCCGCTGCATCTTCTGCGGCTACTGCCAGGAAGTGTGCCCCGAGGAGGCGATCCACATGGGGCAGCATTATGAGAACTCCGAATACAGCCGCGAGGGACATGTATATGACCTGGA
>JBPCQO010000002.1:0-7734 GCA_050998035.1 Gemmatimonadaceae bacterium
GTACGTTCTTCACGACCGATGAGCTGACGGCGCTCACGCGCTACGCCGCGGTGTACGGCGGCGGCTATGCGTCGCACATTCGCAGCGAGGGGACCGGACTGCTCGACGCCATTCACGAAGCGATCAACATCGGTCACGGAGCAGGAACGTGGATCGAGATTCGCCATCTCGAATCGCATTCGCTGCCGCAGATGCAGCAGGCCATCGCGCTGATCGACTCCGCCCGACGAGCCGGCATCGACGTCACCGCCGATCAGTATCCCTACACCGCCAGCGGTACCGGCCTGTCGTCCATACTCCCCAGTTGGGTGCAGGCCGGCGGAACGGATTCCATGCTGGCCCGACTGCGCGACCCCACGGTTCGCGCAAAGCTGCACGCGGCGCAGCAGCAAGACAGCTCCGGCAATCAGCGCGGGGCGGCGTACACCATGGTGAACGAAGTGCGCAGCGACTCGCTCAAGCAGTACGAGGGAAAGCGCCTGGACGAGATCGGCCGCATGCGGCACGAAGATCCGTACGACGCCGCGTACGACATACTGCTTGCGGATAAGGGCGCTACGAGCGCGATGTACTTCACGTGGAACGAGGATGCGTTGCGACTGGTGCTGAAGCAGCCGTGGGTTTCGGTGGGCCAGGATGCCGGAGTCTCCACTCCCGATCCCGAAGGCGCTCCGCCTGGGCGCGGACACCCGCGTGCGTTCGGCACCTTCCCGCGCATTCTGGGAGTGTACGTGCGGCAGGATTCCGTGATCTCGCTCGAGTTTGCCATTCGCAAGATGACGTCGCTCGCGGCACAGCGCGTCGGACTGGTGCAGCGCGGCCTGCTACGTCCAGGCATGTATGCCGATGTCGTGGTGTTCGATCCAGCGACGATCATCGACCGCTCCACGTACGAACGCCCGCGCCAACTGGCGACGGGAGTGCAGTATGTGTTCGTCAATGGCGTCGCGGTGGTGGACGGCGGTCACATGACGAGCGCCCTCCCGGGTCGTGCTCTGCGCGGGCCTGGCTACCGGAAACGCTAGCAGCGCTGCTCCGTGTCGGCCATGAGAGGGTATCGGGGGACGAGGCAAGTGCCGAGTCTGGGTGAGCGTATCGCGATCGGCGCCGTGCTCGGCGTCGTTGCCAGCTTTGCCCTATCAGATCTGGTGATCGTGGGCATCACGCCCACGCGCGTTCTCGGCTGCGCGTTGGGTGCAATCATTGGCGCGATCGTGTACGTGAAGTGGCGACGGGCGGCGTGGACTCTGCTTGTGGCGGCGCTCGCTGCGTGGTGCGTGGTGGCGTTCACACCGCTGTCGCGAACGGTCAGCGCTGGACTGGTCCGGAGCGACCCGATCCCGTCCAGCGTGGATGCCGTCGTGGTGCTCTCAGGCAGCGTCACAGACGATGGAATGCTCGGGCGCGAAGCTCTGGACCGGCTACTCCGGGGGATGGAACTCGTTCGCGCGGGGAAGTCGTCCACCATCGTCATCACTCAGCCGCACCCGTTGGAAGACAGCACCGTCACCACGGACGCGGATCAACGGAGACTTATCGCCCTGCTCCCAACTGCGCCACGTGTGGTGGTCATCGACCGGGTAGTGAGCACACGGACCGAAGCGCTGGGCGCGGCGCGCCAGCTGCCACCTTCCGGAACACGTGTTATCGCACTGGTCACTTCGCCATTGCACACTCGGCGCGCGTGCCGAGTGTTCGAGCACGTTGGATACACGGTGGTGTGCGTGCCGTCGCAGTCGCGGGACATAGCGCTGCGCACTCTCTCGACGGCTGGCGATCGTGTCGCCGCGTTCCAGATGGCGATTTACGAGCGACTCGCGTTTGCGATGTACAGTTATCGCGCGTGGCTGTAACCAGCGTAAGAGGCACGGCACCCGCGCAAACAAAACGGTCACTCTTTCGAGTGACCGTTTTGTCGTCTGAAAGAAGCCCCCCGGCAATCCCAGACTCACCACCTTCCCCTACCCCCCTACTCCCAACCCAGTCTCAACCCCGTCTCAACCTACTTCCGCTTGCGGCGGATCATCGGCACCAGCCCAAACAGTCCTGTCCCCAGCAGAGCCATGGAGCTCGGCTCGGGCGTGGTGGTCATGAACTCCTGGTGGCCCTTGGTAGGATCGCTCAGCAGCTCGAAGTGGCTGTAGTCTACTGCGTAAGCATGTCCGTCACAGTCAAGACCACTGTTGTATTTAGTAGCGGCGCAGTTAAGCCACTTGGTCGCGCCATCGGTAAAGAGACTGGACGCATCGTTACCGTACAGCGCGGGATTGTTGCCACCGACTATTCTCCAGATCGCGTGCTGGATGTCGATCGTGGTCTTGTCGCTTGCGCCGGCGTAGAACGTCGTGAGGAAGGCAGCCTGCTGATAGTTTTGGGCGTTACCGTAGTAGGTATTCCCCATGTTGCTGCTTGTGAGGTTGGTCACGTTGCCCGTCCAGGCCTGACCGTTGCTCACCTCGTGAAAGAAGTCGACGCAGTTGAGCGTCACTGCGTGGCCATTCACGGTACCGCTGTAATCGCCGACGTAGTAGTGGCCGTCATCGACAAAGTGGCCAGTGAGCGATCCGCCGTTGGTGAAGGACACAGCGGCGGTCGTCTGCGCCGTCAGAGCGGCGGGGGCTGCGATGGATAGGCACAGAAGTGCCGTTAGGGTACGCATGGAGCAGAATCTCCGGAAAAAAGGTGCTTACAAGTGCCACAAGGTTCTTCGCTTCGCAGATCAGTAGTGCAAGCCTGCGGCCGCACCAATCCGCGGTGAATGCTCAACTCTGTGCCATCCGTCCACACTACCTAAACTATTGTGGCGTCGACTGTTAGGTCATAGGGTGAGCGCACACTCTATCTGATAAACGCCACAATCAGCTATGGCGCCACAGCCTCAGCTGTGGCGCCCTCGCCACAATTCACGCGATCCATTGGGCAACGCCGCCGTGGTGCCCGCACGCACCTCGATGGCTACGCGCGTGAGAGTACATGCCATCTTTGCACTTGGCGACAGCGCCGGCCGGATTGTTGTCCTCCCTGGCACCCGACCCAGCGACGCCGGCGCTGGCAGTGGTACGGTCAGCGGCTGGGGCTGAAGTGCGTGGTGACGTGCGTGGTGACGTGCGTGGTGACGCGGCCCGATTGGTGACGGCTGCGGGTGCCGGGATCGGTGCAACTGCCGGAGCTGCAGCGGGAGCCGCGGTCGCGCTGGCGGCCATCTTCACGCCACCATGATGCGAGCACGCACCGCGCCCGGCAGCAGACGAGGTGCCGTCGCCGCATGTGACCGACGCGCCGGCTGTTGCCGCGCCCCTGACCTCTGGCTTCGCATTTTTGGAAGCCGCCTTCATTGCCTTGGACGTTGCCTTGGCGTCGACACCGCCGTGCGCTGTACATGCACCCCGGCCGGTGACGCTGCTGGTCGTACCATCGCGACATGTCGACATTGCCTGCGACGTTGCCTGCTGCGCATCGGCGGCGGGGGCGAGAGCAAACGCTGTTGCTGTGAAGGCGAGCATCGAGAGCGTGCGGTTGATCGGGTGCATAGAGGATCTCCAGGAAGGTTTTTGGTGACGCGCAATAAAATACTCCAATGCGCGTGAATTCGATCCGGTCCGTTGTCGACTGTGCTACTACGCTACTAGGCACGGTCACGCGTCGGCGGCATATCGTGTGCTTGGCACACGGGCGGACATGCCACCGGCGGGAATACTATAGATGACGGACAGAGATCAAGCACAGCTGCACCAAGTCGCCACCTTCGATCATCAGGTGACAGGCGTCTCCGTGTCCAAGGGCGGGCGCATCTTCGTCAACTTTCCCCGATGGACGGAGGATGCGGCGGTCTCCGTCGCCGAGCTCATGAAGGATGGGCAGCTCAGGCCGTACCCGAACGACGAGTGGAACTCGTGGCGCAACTCCAGGAAGAACGAGATCTCGCCCAACGATCACTGGGTCTGCGTTCAGAGCGTTGTGGCTGACCAAAAGGGGAACCTCTGGGTGCTGGATCCGGCAGCCCCGGCCAACTCGTTCCTCGTCCAGGGCGGGCCCAAGCTGGTGCGGATTGATCTCGCGTCCAACACGGTCGCGCAGACCATAGCGTTCGACGAGACGTCGGCGCCGCAGGGCACCTATCTCAACGACGTACGATTCAGTCACGACGGGAAGCAGGCATACATCACCGATTCCGGAGTGCGCGGCGCGATCATCGTCGTGGATCTGCAGACCGGCAAGGCGCGCCGCACGCTGGACGGCCACCCGAGCACGCAGATGGAGAAGGATGTCGTCGTCAAGACTGACGGCAAGCCGCTCCACCAAACCGACGGTCGTCCCGTCGCCTTCTCGGCAGACGGAATTGCGATGTCGCCGGACGGGCAGACGCTCTACTGGCAGGCGCTCACTGGGAAGACGCTGTATCGCATCCCCACCGCCGCGCTCGATAACGCGCAGCTATCCGCCACGGATCTTGCCGCCAAGGTTGAGCGCGTGGGAGTCAACGGCGTAGCCGATGGCCTATGGATGGACGAGAAGGGGCGGATGTACATAACGTCGCCCGAAGAAGACGCCGTAAAGATCCGCGACAACACCGGTGGCAAGTTGGCCGAGCCGACGATTCTCGTGCAGGACAAGCGGCTGCGCTGGCCGGACACATTCTCCGAAGGACCGGATGGGTCGATCTATTTCACAACGTCACACATCCAGGACATGTCCTGGTTCAAGCCCGAGAACGGCGTCCAGATCAAGACGCAGCTCTGGCAAATCACAATGAAGTAGCGGAGATAGAACACATGGAAACAACGCTCGATGTACCCATCCATTCCGAAGCCGGTTCGCATCGACATGTGGCGACCGATGTGGAGCGGGTTCCGGTGGTATTCGTTAACGCGTATCTCGTGGGCAGGCGTGAGGGGCCGTGGGTGCTGGTTGATACCGGTCTACCCGGCTTTGCATCGCATGTGCGCGGTGCAGCGGAGGCGCGCTTTGGCGCGTGGAAGCCGCCGGAAGCGATCGTTCTCACTCACGGACATTTCGATCATGCGGGATCGGCCGCCGAGTTGGCTGAGCAATGGAATGTGCCGATCTATGTCCACCCGCTGGAGCTTCCGTTCGTGACGGGCAAGTCGGACTACCCGCCGCAGGATCCGACCGTGGGCGGAGCACTCGGCTTCATGTCGCGCAGCTTCCCGCATAGCGGCTGCGATCTGAGCCCACGCGTGCTTGCGTTGCCGTCGGACGGGAGTGTTCCCGGACTTCCGGGGTGGCGCTGGATTCATACGCCCGGACACACGGCTGGGCACATATCGCTCTTCCGCGATGCCGATCAACTGCTGATCGCAGGCGACGCGTTCGCTACGGTGAACCAGGATTCCGCGGTCGCTATGATCACGCAGGAGCCCGAGTTCTCGGTGCCACCAGCCCCGTTCACCACCGATTGGGACGCAGCCGAGTCGAGCGTCAGGCTGCTAGCAGACCGTAAGCCTCGCGCCCTTTCGGCCGGACATGGCAGGCCTGTGCGCGGTCCACGCATAGCCCAGGACCTCAAACATTTCGCCGATAAATTTCAACGGCCGAGCAAGGGACGTTACGTGGACCAGCCGGCGCGCACGGACGAGAACGGGGTGGTGTACGTACCGCCGCCCGTGCGAGATTCGCTACCGCTTCAGCTTCTGGTTGGCGGTGTGGCTGCGGCTGCGGTATTGTTGCTCGTGAGAGGACGCGACTAGAGCGGAGTGGCCTGCTGCACTCGGACCGTGGGATTTCCGCAAATTCTACAGCGATGTAGAGAATACGCGACCGGCTCCGACTTCTCTATGTAAGCGCCAACAACGGCACCAAACATGAGAGGAGAACGGACCATGAAGTACATGCTGATGATGAACACGCCGCGCGGGAACGGTGGCTACGGGATCAACAAGTGGTCTCCGGAGGACCTCAAGGCCCACATCGCGTTCATGCATCGCTTCAACAAGGAGCTTGCTGACGCCGGCGAGCGGGTGGACGCGCAGGGATTGACCCCGCCCGGCGAGGCGAAGCTGGTGCGTGCTGGTAAGGACGGCGCGCCGATCACCGACGGCGTGTTCCCGGAATCCAAGGAATTCCTCGCCGGATTCTGGATCGTTGATGTAGACCAGCCTGAGCGCGCGTACGAGCTGGCGGCCAAGGCATCAGCGGCACCGGGACCTGGCGGTGCGCCGCTCAACATGCCTATCGAGGTGCGCCAGATCGGGACCGCTCCCAAATAGGACGTGTGACGCCTGGACATGTGACGATGGAGTCCCTGGCCGACTCAACCACTACTTCTACCGTCGAGCGCCTGCTGCGCGAGCTTGCGCCGCAGGTGCTCGGCGCCGTTGCGCGGCGTCACTGTGACTTCGCCGCCGCGGAGGACGCCGTTCAGGAAGCGCTGATCGCGGCGGCTAGTCAGTGGCCAACGGACGGCGTTCCCACCAACCCGAGCGGCTGGCTCTACCACGTCGCGATCCGTCGCATCACCGATCATCTGCTAAGCGAGCTGGCGAGACGTCGTCGCGAGGATGCAATCGCGAGCGAGCTGTGGGCCGAGTGGGCATTCGTGCCGCCTCCTGACGTGGAGATCGGCGTCGATCAGGACGACACGCTCGTCCTGATCTTCATGTGTTGTCATCCCGCGCTCTCGCCATCGTCAGCGATCGCCCTCACACTCCGCGCCGTCGGCGGTCTCACCACCGCGGAGATCGCCAACGCGTTCCTCGTCCCGGAAGCGACGATGGCGCAGCGGATTAGCCGGGCCAAACAGAGTATCAAGGCGTCGAAGATTCCGTTCAGCATGCCCACCAATGGGGAACGCGCCGAGCGATTGAGCGCCGTGCTGCACGTGCTGTATTTGATCTTCAGCGAGGGATACACGAGCAGCACGGGAGCGGAGCTGCATCGCACCGATCTCTCCGACGAAGCGATAAGGTTGACGCGGGCCGTTCACAATCTGCTCCCGGATGACGGCGAGATCACCGGATTGCTGGCGCTCATGCTGCTCACCGATGCGCGCCGCGCCGCACGGACCAGCGCAAGTGGTGAGCTGATCCCGCTGGACGAGCAGGATAGAACGCTGTGGGACAAGAGTCTGATCGCCGCGGGGATCAGACTCATCTCTAGTGCGCTCTCCAACGGATCGATCGGCCCGTACCAGCTACAGGCCGCGATCGCGGCGGTTCACGATGAGGCAGCGCGCGCAGAGGACACCGACTGGCCGCAGATCTTCGCGTTATACGGTTTGCTCAAGCGCATGTCGGACAATCCGATGGTGGCGCTCAGTCATGCAATTGCCGCCGCAATGGTGCATGGTGCGGTAGTAGGGCTCGATCTGCTACAGGAGCTCGACACCGATGCGCTGCTGGGTGGACACTATCGCCTCGATGCCGTCCGGGCGCACCTGTACGAGATGTCCGGTGATCACGAGCGCGCCATTTTACACTACCGAGCCGCGTCGGAACGAACGCCGAGCATGCCCGAGCGGAACTATCTCATCGTCAAAGCTGCTCGATCTAGCCCCGCGGCCACTCCGTAACGAGCCTGCTCATGAACACCGCCGCGCGCTCAGCGCTCAGACGGATGGAAGGGAGATAGACCAGCTCGCGCGGCGAGTGCGCGCCCGCGCCATTAACGCCCAGCCCGTCCATGCCCGGGATGTACGGGGCGACGAATGAGATGTCGCCCGCGCCGCGGTCTTCCGGCCGGGTGGTGGACACGCTGGGATAGCCCAGCGAGCGGCTC
>JBPCQO010000039.1:0-12462 GCA_050998035.1 Gemmatimonadaceae bacterium
TATGCGCCGCACCAGTCTGTCCCCGGCTCTGCGATCGATGTCGAGCCAGCCGCTCACGTTGCCACGAAAGTGTGTTACCGAAGTGCGCGCCATGAAAGCGACATCCTGCCCGATGCTCTGACGCCGCGGCAATCCGCGACCGATCATGTTGAGAGCGCCAAGGCTGGAGTCCGCCAGCTCGAACATGGTGCGCGTTTCCGGAGCGAGATCGCGGTTGATGTGCCGCATCTCGGCGCCGACGTAACTTCGCGCATGACCGGGCCATCCGGACGCCGTTCGGGCTCGGTCGTACCAGCGCAGCCCAGGCAGACCCACCGATCCAGGGTGGCAGCCCGTGAGGAAGGGAGCGTACGCGGGCCCGGTGACTGACGGAAAAACGCTGGTGATGGTATGCAGCGTGCCCTCGTCACGGATGCGCGCGAGTGCCGGGAGCGCTCCCGACGCTATCGCGGACGCCAGCTTGTCAGGACGTGCCCCGTCCGCGACGAGAGTTATGACCGTTTTTATTGAGGGCACTAGATTCGGGTATGGCAAAAACCAGCGCGTCGCAATCTACGAAGAAGCGCGCCGCTCGCACCGTGACAAAGAAAACCGCGGACTCGGCTGCGAACGGCAACCTACCTGAGGACATATCCAAGGGGACCAGCGTGCCCAAGGAAGCTAAGAACGGCGGCAAGTCGCCGCGGACCGCTTCCGGCAAGCGCATGAACCCGGAGCTCCTCAAGGAGGCCAGCGATCAGGCGTTGGCCGGGACCAAGGAGCGCACCGAGGCCGGCCACCGAAAGGCGGGGCGCACACCTCCGTCCCAAACGACAGCAACCCGCCAATCCGGTGCAACCCGCAAGGTCGACGAATCGCTGCGCGACTACACCACGCCTGCGGTCACAGAGGACGAGAAGCTCCTTCAGGCGCCCACCGAGGCCGAGGAAGATTACACCAAGAGCGACCCGTGGCGCGTGATGCGCATCACGGCCGAGTTCGTGGAGGGAATGGACGCGCTCGCCGGCGTCGAGCGAGGCGTGGCGATCTTCGGCTCCGCGCGCACCGGCCCCGACGATCCCATGTACAAGGCAGCGGAGGAGACTGGACGTCTGCTCGCCGAAGCTGGTTTCACGGTGATCACGGGCGCCGGCCCGGGGATCATGGAAGCGGGGAACAAGGGCGCCAAGGCTGGCAATGGTCATTCGGTGGGCTGCAACATCGAGCTTCCCTTCGAGCAGGGCTCCAACCCGTACGTCGACACGCTCGTCAACTTTCGCTACTTCTTCGTCCGAAAGACGATGTTCGTGAAGTACTCCAACGCATTCATCATCTTCCCTGGCGGCTTTGGCACGCTGGACGAGATGTTCGAGGCGATCACGCTCATCCAGACGGGAAAGATCTATCAGTTCCCTGTGATCCTCTTCGGTCGCGCGTACTGGGCTGGCCTGGTGCGCTGGCTTCAATCCCGAGTTCTGGTGGAGAAAAAGATCTCGGCAGGCGATCTCGACCTGATGATCCTGGCCGACAACCCGCAAGAAGCGGTCAACGCGGTTCTCCAGGCGTACAACGCCGGAGTGACCAGACGTACGCCAGCCGTCGCTACGCACGCAAAGTGAGCGAAGCGTAAGAAAGCGCGCTCGTATCGAGAGGCATATCACGGAAGCACATCATGGAAGCACATCACACAGGATCGGATCTCAATGAGCAATAGTGCATCGCCCAGCACGCCCAGCACGCCCAGCACGCCCAGTACGTCTCCGGTGTCGGCGTTCATCCGCGGAAATTTCCGGCATTTCAATGCGGCCGCGCTGGTCGATGCAGCCGATGCGTACAGGAAGCACATCGACGGCGGCGGCAAGATGCTCGTCACGCTCGCCGGCGCGATGAGCACGGCCGAGCTCGGCCGCTCGCTCGCCGAGATGATAAGGCAGGACAAGGTGCACGCAATGTCGTGCACCGGCGCCAATCTGGAAGAAGACATCTTCAACCTTGTTGCGCATGATTACTACGAGCGCGTCCCGCACTACCGCGACCTCAGCCGCGCGGACGAACAGGCGCTCCTGGAGCGGCACATGAACCGCGTCACCGATACGTGCATCCCCGAGATGGAAGCGATGCGCCGCATCGAAAGCGTGGTGCTGGAAGAATGGGTCGCCGCTGACAAAAAAGGCGAGCGATACTTCCCGCCCGAGTTCATGTACAAGATCCTCAAGAGCGGCAAGCTCGCGAGTGAGTACCAGATCGACCCCAAGAATTCGTGGATGCTCGCGGCCATGGAGAAGAATCTCCCCATGTTCGTCCCCGGCTGGGAAGACTCCACACTGGGCAACATGTACTCGGGGCACGTCATCTCCGGAGATGTGAAGAACGTGCACACTGTTCGCACCGGCATCGAATACATGATGCAGCTGGCGAGCTACTACAGCGATCTCACCCGCAACACATCACTCGGCTTCTTCCAGATTGGGGGCGGCATCGCTGGCGATTTTCCAATCTGCGTCGTTCCAATGCTGCACCAGGACCTGCAGCGGACCGACGTGCCGCTGTGGGGCTACTTCTGCCAGATTAGCGACTCCACAACGAGCTACGGTTCGTACTCGGGCGCCGTTCCCAACGAGAAGATCACCTGGGGCAAGCTCGGCGTCGACACGCCCAGCTTCATCGTGGAGAGCGATGCCTCCATCGTGGCTCCGCTCATGTTCGCGATGATTCTGGGATGGTAACGTAGCGGCGCCGCGCAACGCCGGATGCAAAGTTTGACACAACCGCACCACAATTACGCGATGAACATGCTCATGTCCGAGCCGCAGCTTGGGCAGCTCGTCGCGCCAGGCGGCAAGGATTGTCCGCAGTTGGAGCACTCGCGAACCAGATTTCCCGTCTTTGTGCTGTGTATCTGGCGCTTCATGCGAACGCGCCACACGATGATCGCGATGATGGCCACTACCAGGACCACGCCCGCCATCAGCCAGATTGCGCTGGTCGCGGTCACGATGTAGGTGCGTCGTATGGTCCGCGACGCGACGTTGCTGGCAGCGCTGTCGACTGTCGCAGTGGACCGCCTTGTAGGATCTCATTCATTTCGGAATTCTACCGGAAGCAGGAGTAATCAGCGGAGCAGCCATGCAGCTTTAGCGAGAATCGTGCTCTGCCATTGGACCGCTTATAGCTTCGGGATATATTCGGCACGATTGCTGCATTCATCAAGCCGCATCCCACAACGTTCAAGCCTCCAGGAGATTACCAGAATGGCTGCCAATCAGAACAATGACGATCAGGCCCAGGGCCTCTCAAATACGGTTAAGAACCCGGACGACTGGAAGACCGGTGATGAGCCGATGACCGGTGCTCAGCGTTCATACCTCCACACCCTGGCCAGCGACGTCAACGAGCCCGTGGATGACAAGCTGACCAAGGCCGAGGCGTCCAAGAAGATCGATGAGCTGCGTGAGGAGACAGGGCTGGCTGACCGGAGCCAGGGCAACGGCTAACGATAGCGATCAGCAGCGAGCAATGCTAACGCTTTACTAGCCCGGTGGAGAGGCATTTACCCGCTTCTCCACCTTTGCTTCGCCGGCCATTGCTTCACCGGCCTCTCTCAACTCGCGCGTGAGGAAAAAGTTGAGTGTCGTTCGGATCACGGCGGTGGCGGCAAGCATCCCGATCTGGGTCCAGGTCGGTGAGACTGCGGTGGAGAGGATGTCGGAGCCAAGTTGAAACTCGAGTGCGAGTGTGAGATAGCGTCCGAGTGTCAGCCGCAACGCTGTGAACTCGCCCCCCTTCTTGCCCACAAGATCCCGCACAAAGCCAGTGCCTGCCATGATGACACCGATCGTCACCACCACGGCGCCGATTATCTCCACGCCTAGCCGCAGCCACTGCACGCCGTTAAGAACAGTGTCTTCGGCAAAGGTGCCGAGCGGGGAGGCGAGCGTCTGAACTATCATCCAGGTGGACGAATGCATGACACTGGCCATGTTACCAGGTACGTTGCGAAGTGTCACGCCAGGTGATGCCTGATGTAACGGTACCGCATGGAGGCTGATCGGGTGCCATCGACTGCACGGCTTTTCCTCACGCTCGGAAGCATCAACGCAGCACTCGCAGTGGTGTTCGGCGCTTTCGGTGCGCACGCGCTGCGAGCGCGACTCACGCCGGAGATGCTATCGGTGTATCACACCGGGGCACAGTATCACTTCTACCACGCGCTGGGCCTGCTGTTGATAGCGGCGATCGTAATGCACGTACCCGGGTTCGGATTCGCCCGCGCCGCCGGTTGGCTGATGACCGTCGGCATTGTCCTGTTCTCCGGTAGCCTCTATCTGCTGGCCATCACCGGCGTGCGCTGGCTGGGTGCCGTGACCCCACTCGGCGGACTGGCTTTCATCGCCGCCTGGGTACTGCTCACAATCGGTGCACTGAGGCTCCGGGCCTAGTTCGCAGACCGAGCTTGCGGATCAGACACGAGGCGGTGCCGCCGTCGCGCCATCCTCCGCAAGCGTTTGCTCCAGGCGCGCGATCAGCTCCGACTGGGCCGGATTGATCTTCTGACGCGCTGTCTCGGGATCGAACCAACAGCATCGGTCCACCTCGGGGAAGGTGATCCAGCGACCAGAGCCGCGGGGCCACTCGGTGCGCATCTCGTTGCTCGTCGCGGTGGCGGCGTCCGCGTCGCCCTCCCATGCCCATGCGTGCACCACCTTGCCGGCTCGTTGGCGCACGCTGCCCAGCTGACGGAAAGGGCCGCGCGGGACGATCCCAGTCTCCTCCCGGAACTCTCGGCAGGCTGCATCCAGATAATCCTCGCCATCCTCGACCCCGCCCTTGGGGATGGTCCAGGCGAGATCGTCCCGATGCGACCAGAACGGTCCGCCCGGATGCGCCAGGAAGATCTCGAGCGCAGCGGTTCCACCCCTTCGGAAAAGGAGGAGCCCCGCGCTGACATTGGTGCGCCGACCGGGCCTGGCCGGAGGAGTCATGATCTGGGATGAGCTGTGGCTAAACAGATGAGGCGAGTGTGCCGACAAGTCAGTCCGCCACCGCCACACTCAAGAATACGCGCGGCCCGACAAATACGATGCTTCAGAATTCGCGCATCAGAATTCGTGCAAATGAGCGGCCGAGTGTGCTCGCGGTTTCAGGGTGTGCGGCACGAGTTGGGCATCGGACGAGCGGAACTGGAGGATGCGATGCCCGCTGGCCGCAGGAACAGATCAACAGAGACGGGAACGGTGGAGCGGGGCGCCTTACGCGCTCGGGTTAGTAACGCCCAGTCCGGTAATAGCCGACGCGGCGAGGCGCTTTCGCCTGGACTGCACTCAATCGGTCCTTCCAAAAAGAAAGGCGACGCCCTGCTGTACGTGCCAGCCGGCTACCAGGTGGATACGCCAGCACCGCTGGTACTGATGCTGCACGGCGCAGGAGGGGACGCCCGGAACGGGCTGGTCCCGCTGCAGGACGCCGCGGATTCTGCCGGCCTCATCCTGCTCGCGCCAGGGTCGCGTGAGGCGACATGGGATGTGATCGTGGACGAGTTCGGCCCTGATGTGGATTTCATTGATGCACTGCTCGCGGAGACTTTTGACCGATGCTCCGTGGATCCGTCCCGAGTTGCGGTGGAAGGCTTCTCCGATGGTGCGTCGTACGCGCTATCTCTTGGAATCTCCAACGGCGATCTGTTCACGCATGTAATTGCTTTTTCACCTGGCTTTTTCCGCCCGTCTCGCCAGGAGGGTGCGCCGCGGATATTCGTATCGCACGGCGTGCACGACACCGTGCTCCCAATAAATCAGTGCAGCCGTCGGATTGTGCCGCAGCTTCAGCAGGCCGGATACGACGTCACATACGAGGAGTTCGACGACGGCCACACAGTCCCGCGCTCGATAGCGGCTTCTGCAGTTGCATGGTTTGAAGGTTGAGTTCCATGATGCTCATGAGCACCCTTCTACCCACTCAACGGGCGGTCGGAGTCCTGACCGATATACCGTGACGCGTGAGCTGTCGGTCTCGAACACCATCCGGTACGCGCTGTCGGCAGGGTTGGACGGCGTTACGGTGAGATAATGCCCATTGGTGTACTTGTGCGGCGTGACGGCAATTCGCCCTGGATATAACGCGCGGACTCGCTGCTCCGTATCACCGATCTTGGCACCCGCAGCTGCTGTCACCGTCCCGCCGCGCACGTCGACGCGAGCGATCTTGCCGCCGACGATCATGAAATTGACCCCCTTGGGCGCTCTACTCGAAGTCGCATAGCCACATGACGGTGTGCTGCTGGTCTCGGTCAGAGCGCCGTCAAGAGCGGCCCTCGCTTCAGCCACCGTCATCCCGGCGCGAACGGGACCGATGCCGAATTCGGTTACCATCCACGCCGCACTATCCGCCTTAGCGGGGCTAGCGTTCATAATTGTGTCGCCAGTCACGTGGGTCTCGCCGCTGGTATTGCTGCCGACGGCGGATGGACTGCCAGCTCTATCCGCCTTGCCTGCCGTCTTACTCCCCGTGCAAGAAACCACCGTGAGTAGTGAGACGATTGCAGTGATCAGATATCGCACCAGGTATCGCATGCTGATGGTGTCGGTTAGCATGGACATCGCTATTCATCATTACCGGCATCAGCACCAGCTACTCTGCGTTGTGCCTCGGCCCAGTCGATCGCCGGAGCGACGTCCTCGTCTGCAAGTGCAAGCGACTGTAACGCTCGCATCACTACGGGTTCACCACCCGGCACTGCAAGACCAAAGTCGAGCTCGGCCTTTCGGCACAGTCGCTCTTCCCTCGGCAGGCTGTCCGGGTCATAGCTGGTACACATCTGCCGCACTCGTGCATGCACCCCTTCGTGAACGATCGAAGATGCGACCTGCGCTTCGGTGAACTCCGGGTTCACCGAGAATGTCAGTTCGGTCAGACAGGTGTGCGAATCGGGGAAGTACGCCGCCCTGCACGGAAAGCGCTGCACCAGTATGCGCTCGAAGTCTTGCTGCATACGTCTGAACGCGCGCGGCTGATACGTGGCAATTAGACCGAGCGCGGCGTCCATTCGACGGAATACCACATCAGTGTCGATGTCGGGACGACTGTTGACAACCCTGACGGAAAAGCCCCGGACAATACGCTCCTCGCTGCTCCAGCCCTGCAGCGTCTGCATCAGCTGATTGCGCCACCTGGCGACGTTCCCGAAAAGCATGGCGATCTCCTTTGTTACCGGTGTTACCGGTGTTACCGGGGTTACCGGTGCTTGCTGAGTCGGACTATAGCGGCGGTGCCGGAGTACCAACTCCCGCGATCCCGTAGCGCTCGCGCAACACCGTCGTGTGATGCGCCGTGTGTCCAGCGATGATATACACCAGCGCTCTGGAACTGACCACGGCATTACTGGCAACGCAGGTCCGATCCCATGCAGCACCGTCCACCCCCTTGACCAGCGACAGCGTACTCGCGCGTACCGTTCGGAACTCGTTCAGCAAGTCTCCAATCGCGCGCCCGCCAGACTGTGCGGCGCGCACGTAATCATCCTGATCGAACGACGCGAGCGGCGTGGCGTCCCCACGTGCAGCACGAAGCAGCCGGTACGACATCACCCGTTCGGTATCAGACAGGTGTCCCAACACCTCCTTGACGCTCCACTTGTCCGGCGCGTACCGTGCATTTGCCTGTTCATCCGGAAGGTGACCGAGTAGCCCTTCCACATCGACGAGTTGCGCCGCCAGGTAGTGGATGACGTCTCCTTCCGGGACTGCCTGCACGTACCGGTGGTAAAAGGAAGCGTACTCTGATTCTGGCGGGCGTTGCGGGCCGGCGTAGATCATTGCATTCTCCGCGGTGAGTTGGACGTGATGCATGGCTGTTCGGCAGTTGGCTCAGCCATTCGTATCTGCAGTCGGGCCGTAAACAGACGGGAGTGGCACGTCGAGCAGACGGAGATACACGCTGAGCTGACCACGATGGTGGATGAGATGATTCATCATGAAAGATCGGAGCACCGCGACACGCGGGAGCGACATGACCGTCTCACCGCCATTCTTGAGCGACCACATGACTCGCATATCAGAGTCCGCCGTCGCGGCAATGGCTTCACGCGCGCTCTTCACCGCTGAATCGAATGCCGCCAGTCTCGCCTGCGCCGACTCGAATTCTGGCACCTGGTACTTCGGGCCATCCGTCGGGTTCAAGTCCAACTCGGCCTGCTTCAATGTTGCGTCGGCATACGCCGGGAGTGTGGCGATATGATTGGACAGGCGGCCCCACGTCATCGATTTCTGATGTGGCTTCCAGTCTCCCTCGCCATCCGGCACTCGCTCGAGAAGCGTGCGAGTGGTTGCCATCTCGTGATCGAATTCGGGGAGGAGTGATTCAGCTATGGACATGCGTGCTCCTGGTGCGCAAACGGTGGATGGGCCGCGGTATTGGCGAAACTCTGGGAACTTGCGGAACTAGCGGTATTATGGATGGATACAATCTCGTGCTCCACAAGGCAACGTGCCACGGCTAACCGCCTGCCAACGCGGTCCGGTACACCCACCACATCAGCAGAGGCTGCAGTGGCAGCCTGAACCACAAGAGGATTTGGGCCCACCCGGACGCACCAGCTGCGTACGCACTCTGCAACATGTGTATATTCGCCGGGAAGACGGCTACCAGCAGCGCGATCAACCCCCAAGCCGCGACCCGTCGCAACGGCCGTACCAGCAATCCAAGGCCGCCCAGCAGTTCGAACGCCCCGCTCACATACACGAGGACCTTGGGCGCCGGGAGCCAACGCGGCACGATTCGCGTATAGCTGTCTGGTGCGATGAAGTGCAACACTCCCGCGATGGTGAATATCGCTACCAAAATCCACAACGATACGCGCCCGCTCATAGAGTGCTGTGTCGAATGTCGTGTAGCGTGTTCGACGTCTTGCATATCTGGCAAATGTACCGCAGTAGTTACATCTTCACTGGAGATAGGCCGTGCGCGTCTGGGATGTGGAACCTGCATTACTCTGCCGTCAGCACCTTCTAGGCGAACACCGGGAGTTGCACGGCCTCTGGAACATCCTCGTTCTGGGCCACCGCGGCTACTCCATGCACCCGGAGACCCGCCGCTGGGAAGGCAAGCTCGCCGCGCTGTTCCATCGGCACGAGCAGCTGGTGGCAGAGATGTACCAACGCGGGTATCGACACGCATCACCGCTCGATGCGGCGCTCGCCACTGGGAGCGATGTGCAGGACGTGCTCATCACGCCAATTGCAGAACAGCTCGAACTGTTACGAACCAAGCCATGCCCGTGCATGAGCGTGTAAGCGGAGTAACTCAGCCCTTCGCGCGGCCCGTGATCTGCGCGTCAGCGATGCGCAGCATCCGACCCTTTCGATGCCTCTGCGGCGAACCCGGTGAAGTTTCGCTCGACGGTGTTGGACTGGCAGTTGAGCTCTGCTGTTGACGCTCCGGCCGGCGATTGTGCTCCATCATCACTCTTATCGCCTCGGTACGCTCAGGCCCGTCGACAATCCACTCGGCCCGACCCATCACCACCACCGATCGCCAACTGTCCCCCGGACCCACCTCGGCGATCGTGATACACAGGCGCGGATTACTCTCCAGCACCTGAGTCTTTCGCCCTTCGGCGATACCGAGATATATGGTCGCGCCGTCAAAGCCGTAGAAGATGGGAACCGCGTACGGCTGGTCGCCATCAGCCGTCGCCAGCACACAGAGCCGCTGCCGCCGCAGTATGTCGTGGCACTCGGTTTCATCAAGTTCGATGATTCCGTAAATGTTCGGCGTCTTCTGCTTCGCTTCGTCCTGTTGCATGGGGGAAGTCTAAAGCTTTATCCATGGCGCATGCTACCGCAGCCCGAAGAAGTACGGCTGGTGCACCAACATTCTCACCGCGCAGCCGCCTATGCGGGCTGGCTGGTACCGTGTACTCTCAATTGTGGCCCGAGCAGCTTGAACGAAGGCGATGTAATACTCGTGCATGGCTCCTGTGAGTTGTGGCGTTGCCGCCGGCCATACATCGCGCACTGTCGACATGTCGGCACGTCCCGTCGTGTCCACCACGAATTGCATTTCCGTGTTTCCCGTAACACGCTCCCTCTGATTCACTGACGGGTATGACTTCCTCCCTTCGCGGACTACCATTGCGTCCTCCTCCCAGGGAGCGGCTACTGAGAACAGCGGCACGGCTATGCGTACATGGCCCATCGACACCTTTCCGGCTCTGTCCACGCTCGGCGAGATGAAGTCGATGCTGAATGAGAAAGAGTCGGCCGCCACACTGTCAGGCCATGATACGGTGTCCCCGTCGTCGTGCACACCGCGAATGGCTCTCGATAGCAGATTGAAGCCAGCGGAGCCCGGGGGATGACTCGGCGGTTGGACATCTATTCTCCCGTCCCGGTGCGCGGTCAGCGATACGCCGCCAAGTCCGCGCCAGGTAACCATTGGCTCACCCATCGGCAGCGTGTCCGACTTGGCACCCAACAGCAATCGCGCACGGTCAATGACGAGCTGCGTGAAGTTATCCGCTGATGCAGTGAACGCGCTCTGAGCGGAGTCGGCCAATTTGGGAGAAACGTATACCACCACGCGGGTCATGCTGCTCGCGGAAATCGTGTCCGTGCACTGATGCCCAGTAGCCATAGTCTGGAGCACGTCCTCAGCATTGGACTGCTGCGCCAGGAGTGTCGCGCATGGTACGAGCATTCCCAAGCCGATTGCTAATGTCGCTCCAACCTGTCGAACGGGCATAGCACGAGGCCTCGCATGGCAGTTATCGCAAGCTGGAGCTGCACTCTTCCGAATGAGCCCCAGCTAACCTGCACTATATCTGCGGCCCATGCCAGAGGAGCAGCAGAGGTATTGGGGCTCCATACGCAATCGGGGGCCGCTGTAGCCGTGACATACTGGAGGCCGGAATCGCTTTCGCGCGCCGGCCTCCATTTCACACTTCAAGTTAGGTCACGTAAATCAATTCGGTTACCGCGGTCGCCCGCTGTTGCCAGGCCGACTTGTACCGCGCCCCGTTCCACGCCGGCTCGATCCCGCGCCGCCTGCCGCAGCCATCTTGCCGTGCGGTTGAGATTGTGACTGAGACTGCGGCTTGGAATTGGAATTGGACCGCGGTGCTCCCGGCCGACTACTGGCCGCTCCACCCTGACCAGCGCCCTGACCAGCGCGTCGCGCTTCCTTCGCCTTGGCGCGCGCGCGATCCTCGGCCTTCTTGGCCCGAATTACCGCAATCCGCTCCGCCAGCGGGATCTCCAACTTCTGCTCCGCACGTGCGGCATAGTCGAAGTCGGGAAGGATCACACGTGGAAGACGCTTGCTGATCGCCTTCTCGATGTCCTTCAGCTCACCTTCCTCTTCCGGCGCGACGAAGGTGAACGCGTCACCGGTTGCTTCGGCGCGGCCGGTGCGGCCAACACGGTGGATGTAATCCTCCGGCGCCATCGGAACATCGAAGTTCACAACGTGACCGAGCTCTTCGACGTCGATTCCGCGCGCCGCGATGTCAGTCGCCACCAGAACGCGGTACGTGCCGTCCTTGAAGCCCGCGAGTGCGGCCGTGCGCTGTGGCTGCGAGCGATTGCCGTGTATTCGCTCCGCCGCGATCCCATTGCGCGCCAGATACGCCTGCAACCGGTTTGCGCGATGCTTTGTGCGCGTGAAGACGAGCACTTCCTGCATCTCGTCGCGCTTGAGCAGCGCGAGAAAGAGCGCGGCCTTGAGCTCCTGCGACACGGGATAAACGGCCTGCGTAATCCCCGAAGCTGGCGCCGACTGACGCTCGATCCGGATCATCGCCGGGTTCTTCAGTAGCTCGCGCGTGAGCGTCACGATCGGCGCTGGCATCGTCGCACTAAAAAAGAGCGTCTGCCGCTTGGTCGGCAGCATGCGAAGCAAGCGGCGAATCTCTGGAAGAAACCCCATATCCAGCATTCTGTCCGCTTCGTCCAGAACCAGATACTCCAGTCCATCCAGCTTGGCGTACGGCGACCTGAGATGGTCCAGCAGGCGTCCCGGCGTCGCGACGATCACATCAACGCCACTGCGGAAAGCGTGTTCCTGCGGCCCCATCCCGACGCCGCCAAACACGGCAGCCGCGGTAATTGGCGTGTGCACCGCAAGCTCGTTCAGATGCTCGACGATCTGCGCTGCAAGCTCGCGCGTCGGCGTCACGACCAGCGCGCGAGTGGTGCCGCGCGGGCGATCGATCAGATGGTGGAGAATGGGAAGAAGAAAGGCGGCAGTCTTCCCACTGCCGGTCGCTGCGCAAGCAAGTATGTCACGTCCCTCCATTGCTGGCGGGATCGAGTCGAGTTGAATTGGCGTCGGGCGGGCAAACCCTAACTCTTTGAGCCCTTTAAGAAGATTTGGATGAAGCTTTAGACTGCTGAAAGACACACTAATCCTTGATGTATATACCTAGCACCGAAGGTCCGGTTGCGTGCTAAAGGGTAAGAGATGGTAAATGGACCTGTAGTAAGTTACCCC
>JBPCQO010000040.1:0-34496 GCA_050998035.1 Gemmatimonadaceae bacterium
GCTCACCGTCGATAAATTAGCAGTTTCATCATCAGTCGTAATAAAGCCGTATCAATGCGCTTCAATCTTCGCCAGATAGTAATTACGTCGTTATCGGTCGCTGCAGCATGCAAGGGCGGCGACAAGACGTCTGCATCCGCCCAGGGCATCGGCGACACCGTTGGAATGGCGCGGCGCGCCCCGGTGATCGCCAAAGCTGCTTCCCCGTACATCGTGGCCAGCGTGACCGACGGCGGCCGGTTGACGGGTACCGTATCGTTCGCCGGGACCCCCAAAGGCGATACGACCATCATCGTTCCCGCGGACCAGAACGGGTGTGGCAAGCCGCTGACCATTCGGCGCTTGGAGCGACGAAACGGCAAGGTTGCCAACGCTTTGGTCTGGCTCACAGATGTGAGGTCGGGGCGCGCGCTCCCCGTGGACAAGCGGTTCGAGCTGGACAACAACGACTGCGCCTGGAATCCAACCATCCAGGGCGTGATCGCCGGTGGCGCAATCAACGTGGTGAACTACGATCCGCTCGCGGAGCGCGCCTACATCACCGACGTAGCCACCGGAGACACCGTCAACACGGCGCCATTTACCGACGATGGGCAGCTGATTCCGTACGACAAGCTGCTCAGGCAGCCCGGAGTGTACGAGTTCTCGGTGGAGAGCCGCCCGATGTCACGCGCCTGGATAGCGGTGCTGGATCACCCGTACTTCGCCATCACCGACGCTAACGGGGCATTCTCACTCGACGGTATTCCGCCCGGTACGTACCACATCCGTGCGTGGCACCCGATGCTGGGGACGAGCGACGGGACGGTGACAGTGGCTGCGAACGGTACGGTAAATACAGAGCTGAGCTTCCACTAACGGGTAACTAACAGGTGACCCGCTGGAGTATGGAACCTAAGGTCGGGTATCTATAGTTCAGATCGACTGTATAGATTCGGTGATAGCCCCTATCTATCGGAATGTCTGATGCCGCCCTCTTTCACTCTCGGTTCCACGGTTACGCTGACCCAACTCTTGTATGCGGCGGCCGTGGATACACACAGGCACTTCGGTCGTGCAGCAGACGCGTGTAACGTCTCGCAGCCCACTCTCTCAATCCAACTGCATAAGCTGGAAAAGGCGTTGGGAGTGACGTTGTTCGACCGCAGTCGCTCTCCAGTGGTACCAACCGACACAGGACGTATCCTTGTCGAGCAGGCACGTCTCGTGCTGCGCGAGACCATGCGCCTCACCGATCTGTGTGACACAGCCGCTGGATTGGTCACGGGTGAGCTCAGACTCGGCGTGATACCAACGCTCGCTCCCTATCTGCTTCCGCGCGTCGTCGAGATCCTTGCTCAACGGCACCCGGATCTCGAGCTCGTTGTTGAAGAGCGCGTAACGGAATCAATACTTGACGGACTACGGAGCGACACGCTCGATGCCGCACTCGTCGCGTCGCGCATCGGTGTTCCCGATATTATCGAGAACACGCTCTTTCGGGAACCGTTCTTTGGCTACGTGGGTTCGTCACACAGGCTCGCGAAACGTGGGCAGCTGACCGTCTCCGATCTCTCGCTCAACGACCTCTGGCTTCTTTCCGATGGTCATTGTATGCGGACTCAGGTCGTGTCACTCTGCCAGCAACGTACACGCAAACACCAACCTGGGATGCGCGAAGCGGGTGCTGGCATTGGCACAGGCTGTGCCCGGGCTGTCCGATTCGAGAGCGGGAACCTGGAAACGCTGAAACGCCTTGTTGAGAGAGGCGTCGGCATGACGTTGCTTCCAGCGCTCGCCGCAGCCGACCTCTCCTCCAACGCTCAGCGCCGGCTGCTCGCGACATTCGCGAATCCCGTCCCGAGCCGTGATGTCCGGCTGATTCGCCGCCGTGCGCATCTGAGGCAGCACCTCGTCAGTGCCGTCGTCGCGATTGTACGTGAGGTTGCGACTGCCGCAATTGCAACCATGCCGCAGCCGCCAAGGCAACCACCGGGCGCTCGCGCGAAAGTCTAAGTCAGACCTCCAAGCCCGAGAGCGATCTTTTCGCGATTCCAATTGCGGTGTTGCGCGATCGCGTTGATGAACGGCGCGGAAACCGTCCCCGCATTGGCGTTGTCATTCATGATCAAACCGGGATCGCTGCCGGCCGATTTGTCACTCATCCTTACGGCGGAAGCCTTGAGCAGTCCGACGCCTTCGCCGGTGGCGGCGATTGCTTTACAGTGCTTGTACGTCTCGTTGACGAAGTGGAGCGCCTTGTCGCTTACCTGTAACGCGGCGATGCTTTTCTCTCCACCCGGAATGTAAAGCGCGTCGAACAGTACGGACGAGGCGTTGAGCAGACTGAAGTCAATCGGGATCGTCTTGCCGTCAGCACTCGTAAGCATCCCGCCGTGCGGTGCGACGATCTTCACGATTGCACCTGCACTGGTCAGAGCCTGCTTCATGCTCGCTATGGCGGCCGCGTCCACACCGTCGGCGGCAAGGAAGGCGACCTTGCGCGTCTTGATCGTATCCTTGACTGTATTGGCCATGCTCAAGGCGGGAGATCTGTCGACCGATTCCGTGGCCGGCTTTGACTCCGTCTCTTTCCCGGCGTCCGCACCTACCGCCATGTTGATCCGTCCCTCGATACTGGTCGGCACCTTGATGCCGAGACCCTGTGCGATGCCGCTGGCGAGCGATTTGTCGATCTTGTTCAGCAGACCGAGCATCCGCTCGACGATCGCGGGGCGCTTCACGTTGCCGAGCTCAAAGGTGAGCGCGTCTATAATATGTTGCTGTTCGACTGCGGACTGGCTGTTGAAGAAGAGCGTCGCCTGACTGAAATGGTCGAAGAACTTCTCGCTCTTGCCCCGCACTTTCGGGCCGTTCATCTTCTCGGCGTAGCTGACGAAACCACCCATGTTTTCCTTGGCCTGCATCGGGCAGCCGTCGCCCACGGTGTTAGGATGGTAGCTCGAGTCACCGCGATAGATCATCTGCTGCATGTGACCGTCGCGCTGATTGTTGTGCACCGGGCAAGTCGGCCGATTGATCGGGATCTGCGCGAAATTCGGGCCGCCGAGCCGCGTCAGTTGTGTGTCGGTATAGGAGAAGAGCCTGCCTTGTAGCAACGGGTCGTCCGTAAAATCAATGCCCGACACGAGATGGCCTGGATGGAACGCAACCTGCTCAGTCTCGGCGAAGAAATTATCGGGATTACGATTCAGCGTAAGTTTTCCGATGCGCTGGACAGGAACCATTTCCTCCGGGATCAGCTTCGTCGCATCGAGTAGATCGAAATCGAACTTATGCTCGTCATTCTCCTCTACGATCTGAACGCCGAATTCCCATTCCGCGACGCCACCGCTCGCGATCGTGTCCCACAAATCGCGACGGTGGAAGTCCGGATCGACTCCGGAAATCTTTTGCGCCTCGTCCCAGAGAACCGAGTGCACACCGAGCAGCGGTTTCCAATGAAACTTCACGAAGCGATACTTGCCTGCTTCATTGATCAAACGGAAAGTGTGGATCCCGAAACCTTCGATCATGCGGAAGCTGCGCGGAATCGCGCGGTCCGACATGACCCACATCAGCATGTGCAGCGTCTCAGGCGTAAGCGAGATGAAGTCGTAAAATGTGTCGTGCGCCGAGGCCGCCTGAGGGATTTCGTTATTCGGCTCCGGCTTCACCGCGTGGATGAAATCGGGAAAAGTGACGGCGTCCTGAATGAAAAAGACAGGGATGTTATTGCCGACAAGATCGAAGATGCCCTCGTCCGTGTAGAACTTGACCGCAAAGCCGCGCACGTCACGTGCTAGATCGGAGGACCCGCGCGAACCGGCCACCGTGGAGAAGCGGACGAAGACAGGTGTTTGGCGGGAGGGATCGTTCAGGAACCCCGCCTTCGTCAGGTGTGCCTGCGATTCGTAAACCTGGAAAAAGCCATGGGCCGCCGCGCCGCGTGCGTGGACGACTCGCTCCGGGATCCGCTCGTGATCGAAGTGTGTGATCTTTTCTCGAAGGTGGAAATCTTCGAGCAACGAGGGGCCCCGCTCGCCGCCTTTGAGCGAGTTGGTGTCGTCATTGATGGGTAACCCTTGGTTCGTCGTGAGCGTAGTCCCGGCGACGATCACAGTCTCCGTGGCCAAAGCGTCGACCTTGGCGTTCCGGTTGTTCTTCTGGCTGGCTTTCTTCATGGCGTGTTCCTTTTCAATTCGGTCGTTGATGCCGCGGGGAGCTCGTCCAGGGGAATTCTAAGTTTATAAATTGTGCGATTGGAAAGGAATGGTTTTCTTCCTATCTCCTCGATAGCCGACGTCTATGAGCCGGCGCGCCGAACGGACCGGCCGCTTAGAGTCGAAGCGGCTGCCGGTCTGAATTGAATAACCGCCGCCGGTACTCGGACGGCCGGCGGGTACTTAGATCGCTTCGAGGATCGCGCGGTCTCCCGCACGAAACTGACCGCGATACAACTTGGCGTAGGTCCCTTCCGCATTGATCAGATCGGAGTGGCTGCCGGTCTCCACCACGCGTCCGTGTTCGAGCACGACCACGCGATCGGCTCGCAACACGGTCGAGAACCTGTGCGCGATGATCAGCGTGGAGCGGCCGTTGAGCAGCCTTTCCATCGCCGCCTCCACGTACCGCTCGCTCTCCGAATCGAGGCTTGATGTTGCCTCGTCCAGAATGACGAGAGCGGGGTCCTTGAGAAAGACGCGCGCGATCGCAAGGCGCTGCCGTTGCCCACCCGACAGCTTCACCCCGCGCTCACCGACCTTGGTGTTGTAGCCTTCCGGCAGCCGCTCAATGAACTCGTGCGCGTTGGCGGCGTGTGCGGCGGCCTCGATTGCCTCGGCGCTGACACTCGACTCCTGACCAGCGACGGCGTAGGCGATGTTCTCACGCACGGTGCCGCTGAACAGCGTTGGCTCCTGTGGAACCACGCCAATCGCGCCGCGCAACTCGCCCAACGGGATGTTGCGCAAATCGATCCCGTCGAAGGTGATGCGTCCGCCGGTCACATCCCAGAACCGTGGGATGAGCGATGCAACGGTAGTCTTGCCGGCGCCGCTCGGGCCCACCAACGCCACTACCTCGCCCGGTGCGATCTGCAGCGAAACGTCGTGCAGCACCTCTGGCAGCTCTGGCTGATACCGGAACGCCACGTGGTCGAGCATTACCTCGCCACGCGCTGGACGCTGCAGATGATGCGGCGAGGTGGTCTCGTGTACCGCCGGTACGGTTTCCAACAGCTCGAAGATTCGCTGCGCTGCACCGGCGGCCTCCTGATACGCGCCGAACAGCGATGCGAGCGACGCGACAGCTCCGGCCACGAATAGTGCATACAGGAGGAACGACACCAGAGCGCCGGCCGTGAGTTGGCCCAGGAGCACCAGTCGGCCGCCTTCCCACAGCACCGCAACCACTCCGCCAAAGCCGCAGAAGGTAAGCACGCCAAAGAAAACGGCGCGTATCTTGGCGCGTTGCACCGCTGCATGCACGACGTCAACGAGATGCGCGTCGTACTTGCGCGTCTCCTCGCTTTCCGCGGTGAAGCTCTGCACAGTCCGGATCTGCGCGAACGCCTCGTCTGCCGTTCCCGTCGCCTCGGCGATCCTGTCCTGCACGCCGACACTGGCGCGACGGAGCATCCGGCCGAATAGGAAGGCGGAGCCCACCACCACGGGAACAACAGCCAGCGTCGTCGCCGTGAGCGCTGGATGGGTGACGGTGAGCAGAACGAGCCCACCGATGAGGAACAGCGTCTGCCGTGCGAACTCGGACAGATTGGTGCTCAGCACGGTCTGGAGAACGCTGGTGTCCGAGGACAACCTGCTGGTTAGCTCACCCGTTCGGCGCTCGGTAAAGAACGCCGGTGACAGACGCACCAGATGCGCAAACAGATCCGTTCGCAGCTTCGCAACCACCCGCTCGGCCGTGGCTGTGAGCAGGTACACCTGCACCATGTTGAGTATCGCCTGGAGCGAGAACAGGAGCAGCAGGCCCAGCGCAATGCGATTGAGGAGCGATGAGTTGCCCTTGAGAAACGCCGCGTCCAGCAGGTGCCGCACAAGCTGCGGGAAAGCCAACCCGGCTGCGCTCGCCAGCAGCAGGCAAATGCCAGCCAGCGCGAGTCTGCCAAAGTGCGGCCGTACGCGCGGAAGGAGTAGCCGCCTCAGCGCGGCCGCTGACACCGGTTTACGCTCGCGCTTTGCGGCGGCGGAAGAGCTGTCTGATCTTGGCTTTGCCACTACGCGAATGCATGGAGGTCGACTACCATCGCTATGTAGAGCAGCGCGAGGTAGAGCAGGGAATACTTGAACACGAACTGCGCGGGCACTTTTCGATCACCGTTCCCCAATCGCACCTTTATCACGCCGTACAGCAAGGGCGCGGCGACGACGAGCGCGCTAACCAGATACACCAGCCCGAACGCGCCGAAGCAGTACGGCAGAACTGTGAGCGCGATGAGAATACCGGTATACCAGACCATCTGGTCCGCCGTGTGACGGTCGCCCCATACCAGCGGGGCCATTGGAACACCAGCGGCGCCGTAATCGCGCTGCTTGAGCAGTGCGAGCGCCCAGAAGTGCGGCGGGGTCCAGTAGAAGATGATCAGGAAGAGCGTCCAGGCGGTGAGATCGAGCGAGCCATGGACCGCTGCATATCCCACCAGCGGAGGAATCGCGCCCGCCGCGCCACCAATTACTATATTCTGCGGCGCGGTGCGCTTGAGCCAGCGGGTGTAGACAAAGACGTAGCAGTAGAAGCCGAGCAGCGCGAGCAGCGCTGTGAGCACATTGGCGAAACGTGCCAGGAGGAAGGTGGCAGTCGTCGCCAGCAGCACTCCGAACGCGAGCACCGCGCGCGGCGCCATGCGTCCGCTTGGAATCGGGCGCAGCTTGGTCCGCGCCATGTGCACGTCGATGTCGCGGTCCAGATACATGTTTACCGCGTTGGCGCCGCCGGCCATGAGGTAACCACCGATGAAGACGACAGCCACCAGCCCAATACTGGGCGTGCCAGCCACGTACATCGCCGCGATGGTCGTGACCAGAAGTAGCGAGATGATCCGTGGCTTCGTGAGCGCGACCAGATCAGCGGCCAGAGATCGCTTCGGTCGTGCTGTCAGCACAGCAGCGTCCGTCGCGTGGCTTATATCCACGCCGTGCTCTTGCTCGTGTGCGTGCTCCTGTTCATTGCCGAATGACCACGGCCGGTTGCTCGCGCGATGCGTATTTGGCGAGTGCGGCGAACGTGAATACGGACAGCCATACCAGAGTTCCGACCGCCTGATGCAGGGAGCGCCACACCGGGGGCAGGTGCATCTCCACCAGACCCGCGGCAACGAGGATCTGCACGACAACCGCGCCGAAAGCCAATCTGGCAGCGTGCTTGATCAGTGGCGACTCACCGCGGCGACGGAGCGCCGTGGTGACGCCGAAGGTGTGGAACAGCAGCAGAAACGCGAGCACACGATGCGTGATTTGGATGTGCAGCGGACCGCCGTGCACCGCGATTGCGGTACACCACGGGAAGCCCTGGCACGACACATTTGCGCCGGCGACGTTGGCGGTGAGAGCGCCCAGTACGAGCACCAGAAACGCCATGATCACAGCCACCCTGGCCGACCGGAACGTCTTGGCGGATGCGACCACCGTCGCATCAAAGCCCCACCCGCCTGTGCGGAGAATCGTGATTGAGAGCACCGCCAGCAGCGTCATCGCGATGGCGAGGTGCGTGACAATCACATAAGGGTTGAGAGACAGCTTGACAGTGATCCCGCCAAATACGGCGGCCGTTATCACCAGTCCAAACGCGAGAGCGGCCGCGCGGAGTACGCCGTCGCCGCCACCTACGCCGCGCTCCGAACGGTGCATGTAAGCCGCGCCGAGGAGTGCGATGATCGCGAGCGTGACGGCGGCGGCGAGATAGCGGTGCGTCACTTCGATGATGAGGTCGGGCCTGTCGAGCGGCGGGAAGAAGTGCCCCATGCACCTGGGCCAGTTATCGCCGCAGCCCATGCCAGAGCCGGTGATGCGGACGATCGCCCCGAAGACTATCTGTGCAAACGCCAGCACCAGCGCGAGATACGCAAGTCGTCGAAGCGCCGTCACGAAGTTACGGTCGCTGTTACCATAGCGCCCGCCACGCGACCGTAAATACGGCCGCGAGGGCGAAGGCTGGGAGCACGCCCCACAGTACTTCGATCGCGCGCGGTGAGCGCGGCAAGTTGGTCGCGGGTGCCGCGTCGAGCACCGGGAAGAACGCCGCTCTCAAAATGAGTAGCTCGGCGACCCCAGTTACCACGGCGCACACCCAGAACAGGGCATGATGAAGGTCCACTCAGAGGTGAAAGCTACTCGCCAACGCCGCTGGGTTGCAGTAGCGTTGTGCATGGCCAACGCCTTACCGCGCAAAATCGGGTTGTGGAGTGCTGTCGCGATTCTCGTAGGTAGCACCGTGGGCTCGGGAATCTTTCGGTCTCCGGCCGGAATCGCCGATCGCCTGCCTGGTCCGCTTCCGATGCTCGCGCTCTGGGTCTTTGGAGGGACAGTTGCGCTATGCGGCGCGCTTACGCTGGCTGAGATATCGAGTGTTTATCCGGACACGGGCGGCGTCTACGTGTACATCCGGGAAGGGTGGGGGCGGCTACCCGCGTTCCTGTTCGGATGGTCGGAGCTGGTGATCATTCGCGCCGCGGCGTTGGGTGCGATCTCCACCACGTTCGCCGAGTATTTTCTGCGTGCACTGGGGCACGACACGCGAGTTGCGCCGTACGATCAGTGGGTGCACTACGTCGCGGCAGTCGCCATCGCGTTGGTCGGGACGCTCAACTACGTGGGAGTAAAGTGGGGGACTCTGGTGCAGAACGTCCTCACGATTCTCAAGTGCGGTGGGCTGCTCGCGCTCGAGATACTGGCGCTCGGCGCACTTCCGCGCACCGGTGGGCACTTCACGCCCGCCGCGCCGCCCGGGAGCTTTGGCCTGGTTCCGTTCGCGCTGGCCCTCGTCTCCGTGCTCTGGGTGTACGACGGATGGGCCGATGTGAGCTTTGTGGGCGGCGAGGTGAAGGACCCGCGCCGCAATCTGCCGCGGGTGCTCATCTTCGGCACGCTGGCGGTGATAGCGCTTTACCTGCTGGCCAACGTGGGCTATCTCTCTGTCCTCTCCATAGAAGAGATGCGCCACTCCAAGCTGGTGGCGGCAGACGTGGCGGAGCGGCTGCTAGGGCCGTCGGGAGTGGTTGGGGTCGGCATCGTGGTCATGATCTCGGCACTTGGAACACTTACCGGCTCCATGCTCACCGGCCCCAGGATCCTGTGGGCCATGGCGAACGATGGACTCATCTTCCGCCGGCTGGCCACGGTGCACCCAAGATTCGAGACGCCCAGCGTTGCGATAATGGTCGCGACGATCCTGGGTGTCGTATTTGTGATGCTACGAACGTTCGAACAGTTGGCGGACACATTCGTCACGGCCATCATTCCGTTTTATGCCCTTGGGGTAGCGGCTATTTTCCCGCTGCGGAAGAAGGCTGGTTACGACCCATCGGTGCGGGCAATTGGTTTCCCGGTGACGCCTATCATTTTTGTGGTGGCGACGCTCTATCTGCTGGGGAGCGCGCTCATGGACCCGGCGGCGCGTGGGCCGACGCTGGCCGTGTTCGCCGTAATTCTCGCCGGCGTTTTCTTCTATCGCGGCGGCCGAGGGACAGCGGTTCGGTAGCCGGCGAGGAAGGTACAAGCGATTACAAAAGGAGGTTACAAGGCGGTTACAAACTTTCACTCGCTGAGTCTCGACTTTTTCCGTAGGTTACACCCCGTCCTTTTTTCGTGAGGCTGCATGATCAAGAGTCGTTTGTTTATAGCTCTGGGTATCGTAGGCGTGTGCTTCTTTGGAAGCACGCAGTCTGCGAGCGCTCAGGGTATTACTTCAGGTTCAATTGCCGGCGTCGTGACTGATTCGTCGGGTGCTCCCATCGAGGCTGCCCAGGTTCAGGTCACCAATACCCAGACGGGGGTCACCCAACGCGGGCAAACGCGTGAGGGTGGCCGCTACAGCATCGCCGGTCTGGAGCCGGGCGGTCCCTACACCGTGACTGCGCGCCGCATCGGTTTCTCACCCACTACGCACGAGAACGTCCGCGTTCCGCTCAGCAATGCTGCGCGTGTTGATTTCGCTCTCTCCCGTCAGGCGGCGGTACTTACCGGTGTGCGCGTTCAGGCTACCGCCAGCAACGCCGTTATCACTCCAACCAAGACTGGTGCCAGCACCACGATCTCGGATTCGGCGCTTCGGAATCTCCCAACGTTGTCGCGCAACTTCACTGACTTCGTAACCCTCGTTCCGCAGGTGTCGCAGACCAGCTCCGCTGGCGCATCGTCCGGTGGAGGCGTCAACATCCGACAGAACAGCATCCAGATAGATGGTGCACAGGCGGGCGATCTGTTCGGGCTCGGTACCACGGGCCAGCCAGGTAGCCAGGCCAACGCCAAGTCGATCCCGCTCGACGCAGTGAAGGAGTACCAGGTCCTCCTGTCCCCGTTCGACGTGCGCCAGGGCAACTTCGGTGGAATCTTGATCAACGCCGTTACGAAGAGCGGCACCAACGATTTCCACGGCTCGGCCTATGGCTACACGCGCAATCAGCAGCTCACGCGCTCGGAGCCGTACCTCACGGACTTCCTGCAGCAGCAGTACGGCTTCTCGTTGGGTGGTCCAATCATCAAGAACCACCTGTTCTTCTTCGTGAATCCTGAATTCCAGCGGTTCCGCACGCCAACGAGCGGACCATTCATCGGCTCTTCGACTGCTCCCGTCAATCAGCCGACGGTTGATCGCTTCAACAATATCCTGGCGAGTCAGTACGGCTTCAGTCAAGGCGGTACAGGTGCTCAGGTTCTGCGCGAAAACCCCACGAGGAACGTGTTCGCGCGACTCGACGCCTACCTACCCGGCAGCACGCGCCTCGTGCTGCGCCATAACTACGCGTATGCCGAGAACACGAGCTTCGGGCGAGGGGCGGCCACATCGGCGACTCCTAATTTCGGGCTCACGTCCAACTCGTATCTGTTCACGACGAAAACGCACAGTTCGGTTGCGGAGTTCCTGAGCAACTTCACAAACGGCGTGTTCAACGAGCTGCTCTTCAACTACTCCACCACATCGGATTACCGTACGGTGCCGGCCCTCTTCCCGCAGGTCACCGTGAACGGCGTACCGCGGTCGGACGGCAACAACGGCACCGTCAACTTCATCGCCGGTACAGAAGCGTCATCGCAGGGAAACACGCTGGACCAGCGCACCTTTGAGGTGACTGAGAACCTGACGATCCCAATCGGTGCGCACAAGCTCACTGTGGGTACCAAGAACCTGTTCTATCGGTCGGTCAACCTGTTCGGTCAGAATTCGCGTGGCTCGTGGACCTTCGCTAATCTGGACTCGCTCGCGAAGGGGGTCGCGTCGCGCTATCAGGTCAGTGCGCCAGCGCCAACCGATCCGAACAACGGGATCGCGACTATTCCAGCAAATCTCTACGCTTTCTACGCACAGGACGTGTGGCAGGCCACCGGGAATTTCAACGTCACACTGGGCGCGCGACTGGACATCCCGCACTTCACGGCCCGTCCGCCGTTCAACCCATCGGTGTTAACGGCGTACGGCCGTAGCACCAGCGACGTCCCAACCAAGCGCTCGTTCTCGCCCAGAGTTGGTTTCAACTGGGACATCACCGGTGATCAGCGCAACCAGCTGCGCGGTGGCATCGGCTACTTCTCCGGGACCCCGCCGTTCGTGTATCTCTCGAACGCATTCGGTAACTCCGGGCTCAGCGGCTACGCGTCGCTCACATGCTCCGGTTCGATCTCTGGCGCGACGTCGTTACTCGCCCCGGCGTTCAATCAGGCCAACATCTCCAACCCGCCCACCCAGTGCGCGCCGTCCGGCACCAAGCAGGGCGCGACCGTCGCTCTCGGCTCGGCGATCAACACGATCGATCCGAACTTCCGTTTCCCGCAGTACCAGAAGATCTCTGCCGCATACGATCATCGATTTGCAAACGGTCTGTTGAGCACGGTCGAAGGACTCTATACGCACGCGATCGCAAATCCGTTCTACACCAACATCGCGTTGGCCGGGCCGCAAGGAATTGATCGCAATGGCCGTATTCTCTACGGCGTTCTCACCGCGACGGGCGGAACTGCAACAACTCCCGGCCCAAGAACGCAGGTGCTCGACGTAACCGACATCTCAGGGGACTACACCTACAGCGCCACTGGAACACTCCAGAAGACCTTTGGAGAACGGTTCGACGGCTCCCTGTCGTACACTTTCAGCCAGGCGCGTGACGTGGGTACGGTGACCAGCAGCACTGCCGGATCCAACTATCGGTATGGGCGTGACGTCGCCGGCTACCTCGCGGACCGCAGTCTCACGCGCTCCAAGAACGATCAGCCGCACCGCATCATTGGCTACGGTACGTACCGACTGCCGACCAAGACAGACATTTCCGTCATTTACACCGGTAACTCCGGAGCGCCGTACGACTATGTGTACGGGGCCGGCAGCGGAACTGGCTCTGGCGACGCCAACGCAGACGGTAATTCCCAGAATGATCTGGTTTATGTGCCACGCGACGTTCGCGATCCGCAGGAGATTCTCTTCACCGGGTACAATGACCCGACAAAGGCTCAGGCTGTCAGCAATCAGCAAATTGCTTTCGAAAGGTTCATCAACAGCGTTCCGTGCCTCCGGAACCACCGCGGACAGTTGCTGAGCAGGAATGCCTGCCGCAATCCATGGCAGAACGACATCGACCTGAGCGTTGCTCAGTCGCTGGAGGCGTTCCGTGCACAGAACGTGACGCTGCGCCTGGACATCTTCAACTTCGGTAACCTGCTCAACCCGAAGTGGGGACGGCAGTTTTTCTCCGATCAGGGGTCGACCTGCGGCCCGAACTGTAGCGCGACGGTACTGCTGACGCAGAGCGCTAATAAGCTGCCGACCAAGACGGATCCAAGCGCGGCGCAGGGCGTGTACACTTTCGACACAAATCTGCGTCCGTACGATGCTCTGAACGCGTCATCCAACTACCGCATGCAGCTATCGCTCAGGTACAGCTTCTAATACCGTGGTCCCGCAGTGAAGAAGGCCGGCACAGATTGCTCTGCGCCGGCCTTCTTCGTTCCGGATGTTCGGTCCGCCCAACTTCTATACGCGCTGCTCGCCAATTGCGGCCTCACTCAGATAAGTGAGCCTCATCTGAGCCAGGCGCGCGAGGTCGGGAATCGCAATCTTCGCGTCATCCGGGTGTGCCGCGGTCTTGAGCAGCTCGATCGCCTCGCGGTATCCGTTCAGCGTCCCCACGTCCACATACGATGTCCCCGCGCGCACCCCAACCGCTCGGCCGCCGCGCGCAAGATATGAGTTGACCAGCGTACCGAAGTACTCGTCGCACCTGCCGCGCTCGTTCCACAGATCGCACAGTTCGCCAAACACTGATCCCGGCATGCGAAACGCGCCCCACACCCAGGATGAGTACGGGCGTGGCTGCTTCACCTCGATCTCCAGCACATTGCCGCTGGCGTCGGTGCGCACGGCATCGAACAACTCCGGGCGCTGGACGGGAAACAACAGGAACGACAACACATCGGTGGGAAGCGTACACAGCCCATTGGCCGGGAACCAGATGGTGTCTGGCAAGCCGACCATGATTCCCTCGTCCCGCGTGGTGAGCGGGAGCGCGCGGAAGATGGCATCACAGAGCCCCGCGGGCTGAGACTGCACGGTGTAGGCGATGTGCGCATTGCCGACGTTTCCGCCATAATACGCGAGGATATCGGCCTTCCCAGGAGAGACGACGAAGCAGAGCTTGTCCGCACCGGCAAGCAGCATTCGCTCGACGACGTACTCGCTCACCGCGCGCGGCCGCTCGATTCCCATGTCGAACCTGCTCCCGACGGGGAGCAACTCCTTGGAAAAGGCGAGCGGTTGGATGCGGCTGCCAGCACCGGCCGCCGGAATGATTCCCCACATCGTCAGATCTCCACTGGTGTGTGCGTTTGGTACGCGGCGTCCAGTGCTTCTTCGAGCTGAGCCGCACGGCGCTCCGCCGTATGCTCTGTGAGTGTGCGCTCACGTGCGGCCCGCGCAATTGTGGCGAGCGCGGCGTCCGGTAACTCGATCGCGGCAATCGCCTCGTCAGCGGTGCTGGCGACGAGGATCTCACTTCCCGGAGTGAAGAAGTCGTCCAGCCCCTCCCATGTATCGCTCAGGATTGGCGTTCCACAAGCCGCGGCCTCAAACAATCTTCCGGATGGGCAGTACCCCATGTCAGCCATTGCGCGGCGCGTGATGTTGAGCGTGATGCGCGAGGAGCAAAAGAACGACGCATGCTCGTTGGGAGGGAGATGGCGCTTGAAGTGGATATTGTCGGTCCACGGGAAGGACGCTGGATACAGCGCTCCGCCTATCAGGAAGCGCCGAGCCGGGAGTTGCCCCGCGGGTTCGACGAACAGAGACTCGAGTGTACGCTGCCTGTCCGCGGCGTACGTGCCAAGATAGGAAAGGCTGGATCGGTACTGCTCGACGGGCGCGACTGGGTAGTGCGCGTTGGGATCGACGCTGCCGAAGAGCGGCGCCACCCGGCGTGCGCCGAGGCGTGTTTGGAGTTGGTTAAGCGCATCTCCACCGGTGTAGCTGAGCACGAGATCGAAGTCGCCCAGGCCGCCCGGCGGGAGATACCCAACGGCTTCACCAGCCGAGAGGCGTGATAGCGTAACCGGTGCGTCGAGATCATAGAATACGCTGAGCGCGGCGTTGGACTGGAGCACCAATTCGCTTGCGGCAGGGCCATCTGGGCAGTAGGAGGTAACCATCCCAACATCGGCCTCCGCGAGATGCTGCCGCGCGAGTGGCAGCACGTCATCCCACGAGCTGTACAGAACGAGCTCGCCGAGTGGGAGCTGGATCATGTCGCGTTGTTCTGCATAGTACGGAACATCGCGCTCAAAGAACACGACATCGTGTCCGCGTTGTGCAAACGCTTTGAGCAGCCCTCGCCACAGAGTAGCGTGTCCGTTACCCCACGACGAGCTCACGGTGAGCCCAAATATGACCAGCTTCATCCGCCTCCTGCCGTGTGGTGGCAACGTGAATAGGCGGCCGTAAGCGCATGAGATGTACCACCTATCACGTATACTACCGTCTACTTAGCTTTGCACGGAAATTGTACCGCTGCACTGATCACGCGCATATGATCACGGTTTCGGCTGGCCAGTTAGGTGGGAAATCTACCCGGTTGGATCTAAGTACCGGCCCGTTGCTTGCAACGAACATGACCGGCGCGATTTTCGTTCACAAACACGGAGAAGGGCGCGCAGCGACGTGGAGTCGAAAGCGTCTTCGGGTGGAAATACGGTATGACGCCGAGCCACCCCACGTGTGGTACTCGGAGGAAGTCGGACATGGGGCACGTCCTGATCACAGGCGGTGCTGGGTTCATAGGCTCACACCTGGCGGATGAGTTACTGGCGCGCGGCTATCGGGTTCGAGCATTGGACATTCTCGCGGAGCAAGTACATGGGCCGGACGCCGCACGCCCCGAGTATCTGAGTCCTGATGTGGAGCTCATCGTCGGTGATGTGCGCGACCGAACAGCCGTGCGCGGCGCGCTCGAAGGAATCGACTCGGTGTTTCACCTTGCCGCTGCTGTCGGAGTCGGGCAGAGCATGTACGAGGTGGCACACTACACCAGCGTGAACAATCTCGGAACCGCGGTCCTGTGCGAGGCTCTGATCGCGCATCCCGTGGAACGCTTTGTGGTCGCGTCGAGCATGAGTCTGTACGGTGAAGGACTGTACCGTGCACCTGACGGCTCTCTCTGCGCAGATGCCGACCGTACCGTCGAGCAACTTCGCGCTGGACTATGGGAGCCACGCAACGAGGACGGGGAGGTGCTGTCGCCGCTTCCCACGCCCGAGAGCAAGGCGCCAAGTCTGTCATCAGTGTACGCGCTCTCCAAGGTTGATCAGGAGCGTATGTGCCTCCTGGTGGGCCGCGCGTACAACATCCCGACGGTAGCGTTGCGCTTCTTCAATGTGTATGGGCCGCGGCAGGCACTGTCCAACCCGTACACCGGCGCGCTGGCGATATTCGCGTCCCGACTGCTGAACGACAATGCGCCGTTAATCTTCGAGGACGGACAGCAGCAGCGCGACTTCGTCAGCGTCAGCGACATCGCGCAGGCATGCCGGCTGGCACTGGAAGTTCCGGCAGCGGCCGATCAGGTGTTTAATGTGGGAAGCGGGGAGCACTACACCATAAGCGAGATCGCCGAACGAATGGCGGCAACTCTGGGCAAGTCCAACGTCGGAGTAGATATCACGGGCAAGTATCGCGTCGGCGACATTAGAAACTGCTTCGCCGACATATCACGTGCTCGGCAGCTGTTGGGTTATGAACCACGTGTGTCGCTGGAGGATGGAATACAGGATTTAGCGGAATGGCTTGATGGCCAGGTTGCATACGATCGGGTGGAGCAAGCGAGCGCCGAACTGCATGCACGGGGGTTGACAGTATGACGCATCGGGTGCGGATCGAACGTGAAGTGCACGCGGAGGTGGACCGAGAACCAGACCCGAGCGGCGTTGACCGGCGTCCCGTGCTCATCACCGGAGGCGCCGGTTTCGTTGGTTGCAACGTGGCGCACCGGCTTTTGTCGGCCGGTACTCCGGTACTGCTCTTTGATAACCTGTCGCGACCCGGCGTCGAACGAAATCTGCGCTGGCTGCGTGACACGCACGGCGATAATGTAAAGGCCGAGGTCGCGGACGTACGCGATCGTGTTGCGCTGGGCCGCGCGGCGGCTCGCGCGCGGCAGGTATTTCACTTCGCCGCGCAGGTCGCGGTCACTACCAGCCTGGTGGATCCGAGAGAGGATTTCGAGATCAATGCGGGCGGGACGCTCAACTTGCTCGAAGCGCTACGTGCGCTGCCCGAGCCGCCCCCGCTCGTATTCACGTCCACCAACAAGGTGTACGGCGGCCTCGAAGACGTGTCGCTGGTGCGCCGCGACGGCCGGTACGAGCCTGAAGACCTGGAGCTGCGCCAGCGCGGTATCAGTGAGGAACGTGCGTTGGACTTCCACAGTCCGTACGGCTGCTCCAAGGGGACCGCTGATCAGTACGTGCTTGATTATTCGCGCTCGTACGGACTGCGTACGATTGTCTTCCGCATGAGCTGCATCTACGGACCGCGCCAGTTCGGTACAGAGGATCAGGGTTGGGTGGCGCACTTCCTCATCCGCGCCATAGAGCGACAGCCGATAGTGCTCTACGGCGATGGCATGCAGGTGCGTGACGTGCTGTTCATCGACGATCTCGTCGATGCGTTTCTGCTCGCACAACAGAACATGGACACGCAGGCCGGGCGCGCGTTCAACATCGGCGGTGGTCCGGAGCGGACGACCAGCCTCATCGAATTGCTCGACCTGATAGAAGAGATGCATGGCGAGCGGCCAAAGTTGGAGCGCGAAGGGTGGCGCACTGGTGATCAGCGATACTACGTCTCCGATACTCAACGCTTCCAGAAGGCGACGGGGTGGCAGCCGCATGTTGGTGTGAAGACCGGTGTTGCTCGGCTGTATCGCTGGCTGATGGAATCGCGCTCACCGTTGCACGCCGGAGCGAAGTCTGCACGGCGTCCTATCGGAGCCGGGGCCGCATCGGGAGCGAGGGGTGCGGCGCTGGGCAGCTTTGGCGGCGAGGAGGAAGTGGCGTGACGGCGTCGGTCACGGCAGAGCCCTACACAACTACCCGCGCCGCAGTACTCGCCGCGCCTGGGCGCGTCGAAATGAGCGATGTGCCGCTCGCCGAACCGAATGCGGGTGAGGTACGCATCCGGCTGGCGGGAAGTGGTGTGTGCGCTTCCAATCTTCCGGTGTGGGAAGGACGCGAGTGGTTTACATATCCGCAGGCCCCGGGCGCACCCGGCCACGAAGGATGGGGCACTATCGACGCGGTGGGCGCGGGCGTCGACAACGTAGCTGTGGGCGACCGCGTTGCGGCGCTGTCGTACGCCGCATACGCCGAGCATGACATGGCCAAGGCCGAAGCGGTAGTACGGCTCCCAACGCAGCTGGCGGATTCGCCCTTCCCAGGGGAGCCGCTCGGCTGCGCCATAAACATATTCCGGCGCAGCGACATCAGGGCGGGTCAGACCGTTGCCATAGTCGGCATCGGATTTCTTGGCGCATTGCTCGCGCAACTGGCCAAGGCTGTGGGCGCGCGCGTGATCGCGATCTCGCGTCGTCCATTCGCACTGGACATTGCACGGCAGGCCGGTGCGGACGAGGTCATTCCGATGGATGATCACTACAAGATCATCGAGCGTGTGAATGAGCTAACGGCTGGGGAGAAGTGCGAGCGCGTGATCGAGGCCGTCGGGTTGCAGTGGCCGCTCGACCTCGCGGGCGAGCTGACGCGCGAGCGCGGGCGGCTGATCATCGCCGGCTACCATCAGGATGGCGTACGACAGGTCAACATGCAGATGTGGAACTGGCGTGGGCTGGACGTGATCAATGCACACGAGCGCGATCCGCAGGTATATGTTGACGGGATCCGCGCGGCCGTCGATGCGGTTGCATCCGGCGCGCTCAAGCCAGAGGCGCTGTACACCCACAAATTCGCCCTGGACGAACTCGGCCATGCGCTGCAGGCCACGCTGGATCGCCCAGACGGATTCCTCAAGGCGCTCCTGCTTACATGACGGCTAGTGTGACGGGGGCCGCGGTGGGGGCTGTCATGGAAGCGGCAGATGCACCGCACACATCGACCGACGCGGTGAACAGCAGCGCCACCTCCAGACCGCGACTCGGCTTTCTCGGGGTCGGTTGGATCGGTCGGAATCGCCTGGAGGCTATCGCACGCAGCGGCTTCGCGGAGATTGTCGCGGTATCTGACCCGGTTCCTGAAAACGTGAGCGAAGCGCAGAAGTTTGCGCCCGGATCCCGCGCTGCGGACTCCTTCGACGCACTGCTTGGCGCGCAGCTGGACGGGATTGTCATCGCGACGCCCAGCGCGCTCCACGCCGAGCAGGCAATTGCCGCGTTGGACGGTGGCGCAGCGGTGTTCTGTCAGAAGCCGCTCGCGCGCAGTGCGGATGAGACGCAGCGCGTGATAGATGCGGCGCGCAACGCTGACAGGCTATTGGGCGTGGACCTGTCGTATCGGTACACCGACGCGATGCAGCGAATCCGGGAACTCGTTCAGTCCGGTGCGATCGGAAAGGTGTTCGCGGTGGATCTTGTCTTTCATAACGCGTACGGCCCGGACAAGGCGTGGTTCTTCGATCCGGTGCTGTCCGGTGGCGGCTGCGTGATCGATCTCGGGATTCACCTTGTGGATCTCGCGCTCTGGACCTTGGACAACACCACCGTCAGCGGTGCATCGAGCAGGTTGTTCCGGAACGGTGAGCCGCTGAGTTTACCCGCCACTGACGTGGAAGATTACGCGGAAGCACGCATCGATCTGGACAGCGGTGCGGAGGTGCGGCTGTCGTGCTCGTGGAGTCTTAACGCCGGGCGTGACGCGGTGATCGAGGCTGCGTTCTACGGAACTACGGGCGGCGCCGCGATGCGAAATGTGAATGGATCGTTCTTCGATTTCACGGCGGAGCGATTTCGCGGGACAGCACGCGAGACGTTGAGCACACCGCCGGACGATTGGGGCGGTCGGGCCGCAGTCGATTGGGTGCGGCGCCTCGCCGCTGGCGGCACGTACGATTCAGAGGTGGAGCATCTGATCGATGTGGCCGCGGCACTCGACGCCATCTACGGCCGATGAAGTTGCTCATGACCGCCGACACGGTAGGCGGTGTGTGGAGCTACGCGCTCGAGCTAGCCTCTGCGCTCGCTCCACGTGGTGTAGAGATCACGATCGCGACCATGGGCGCTCCGCTGTCCGATGTGCAATGGCGTGAAGCACGCGCGCTTGGCAAGGCGATGAAGGGCATGATGAGCAGCGTCGACGTCGTTGAGAGTACGTACCGCCTCGAGTGGATGCCCGAACCTTGGGACGACCTCGAGGCTGCGGGTGATTGGCTGCTCGGGCTGGCGCACGCGCTGAGGCCCGACCTCGTGCACCTCAATGGCTACGTTCATGCCGCTCTGGGGTGGAATGCGCCGACGTGCGTCGTCGCGCACTCATGTGTACTGTCGTGGTGGCGCGCCGTGAAAGGCGAGCTCGCGCCCGCGGAGTGGTCCCTATACCGACAGGCGGTATCAGCGGGACTGCGCGCGGCTGATGTCGTTGTTGCACCGTCCCGTGCAATGCTAAACGCACTGGAGCTAGAGTACGGGCCGCTACCGGGCGCTCGCGTCATCTACAATGGGCGCGACGCCGCGCAATTCCCTTCGTCGGCGAAAGAGCCCTTCGTGCTTTCTGCCGGGCGCGTGTGGGATGAAGCGAAAAATGTGGCGGCACTGGACCAAGCTGCTCCGATGCTGGATTGGCCGGTGTGTATCGCCGGCGATGCACAGCCGCCCGGTGACCCTTTGGCCGACGGGTTCCATTACAAAGTATCGGCACGGTACCTCGGCCGGCTGGATAGCACCGAGCTGGCGGAGTGGATGGCTCGCGCTTCCATCTATGCACTCCCTGCGCGATACGAGCCGTTCGGCCTCTCCGTCCTCGAAGCCGCACTGGCCGGATGCGCTCTAGTGTTGGGTGACATTCCAAGTCTTCGCGAGATCTGGGGCGGAGCGGCGTTGTTCGTGCCTCCTGGCGACTCGGCAAAACTGCGGAGCACCATAAGTGAATTGATTGGGAACGACACGCTCCGCGGAAGAGTTGCGGACGCGTGCCGTCTGCGTGCGTTGGAGTTCAACACCGACAGCATGGCTGATGGATACATGGTCGCGTATGATGACGCACTACACGCCGCGCCGTCGGAGTCTCGGAGGGAAGCATGCGCATCGTGATGTTCTACCATTCGCTTCGCTCCGATTGGAACCACGGCAATGCGCACTTTCTGCGCGGTATAGTGACCGATCTAATCGCGCGCGGGCATGATGTGGTAGTGTACGAGCCACACCACGCGTGGAGTGTGCAGAACCTGCTTGCCGAGCGGGGCGCGGATGCACTGGACGGCTATCTTGCGGCCTACCCCGGACTGACCAGCGAGCGGTATGGAGAGTCGTTGGATCTGGATCAGGCTCTCGACGGTGCAGACGTGGTGCTGGTGCACGAGTGGAACGAGCACGATCTGGTACGCCGGATCGGAGAGCATCGCGCTACGGTGGGCGGGTACGTTCTGTACTTTCACGATACGCATCATCGCTCGATCACGGATGAGGCCGGCGTCGCGGCATACGACCTGCGACATTACGACGCAGTACTCGCGTTCGGCGCGGTGATTCGCGACGTGTACCTTGAGCGCGGTTGGGCACAGCGTGCTTTCACGTGGCACGAGGCTGCCGACGTGCGTGCGTTCCACCCGGTACTCACCTCCAGCCGAGACGGAGACCTCGTGTGGATTGGTAACTGGGGCGACGGTGAACGCGCTGCTGAGCTGGAGGAGTTCCTCATCAATCCGGTGCGCGAGCTGGGGTTGCGTGCACGTATCCATGGCGTGCGGTATCCAGCGGAGGCACGCGCGTTGCTCGCGGAGGCAGCCATCGAGTATGCCGGCTGGCTTCCGAATTATGAGGCACCTGCGGTGTTCGCCCTGTTTGGCGTGACGGTACACGTGCCACGCAGGCCGTACGTTCGCGCGCTCCCGGGGATACCAACCATTCGCACCTTCGAAGCGCTGGCGTGCGGGATCCCGCTTGTGAGCGCGCCGTGGGACGACGCAGAGCAGCTGTTCACGCCGGGCGAGGACTACCTTGTCGCCCACGACGGGACGGAGATGCGTAAGCACCTGCGTGATGTGCTGAACGATTCAGAGCTTGCGAAGGGTCTTACCCAGCATGGGCTCAGCACCATACTCGATAAGCACACGTGTAGCCATCGCGTGGATGAGCTGTTCCAGATCACGGAGCAGCTGGCCCCGAACACCTCAGTGAGGATGCTCAACGTATGACAGCGGGTCTCGACATCGCCTTCTTTGGATCCAGTCTGGTATCAGCATACTGGAATGGCGCGGCTACCTACTATCGCGGCATCGTGCGCGCACTGCACGAGCGTGGTCATCGCGTCACTTTCTACGAGCCCGATGCGTACGGACGGCAGCAGCATCGCGACATGGCCGATCCGGATTGGGCGCGGGTTGTGGTCTACGCCGGTGAGGGAGACGATGGCGTGATGCGAGCTCTTGAAAGCGCGCGCGGTGCCGACCTGGTGGTGAAGGCTAGTGGCGTTGGCGTATTCGACGAGCTACTCGAGCGTGAAGTGCTCGCGTTACAGCGCCCGGAGACGATGGTTGCGTTCTGGGACGTTGACGCGCCCGCGACGCTTGATCGGGTGCACGGCGATCCAGCGGATCAGTTTCACGCGCTCATCCCGCGCTACGATGTGATTCTCACGTATGGCGGCGGCGATCCCGTGGTGCAGGCGTACGAGGCTCTTGGCGCGCGTCAGTGTGTCCCCGTGTACAATGCGCTCGACCCGTCAACGCATCACCCGGTCGCGCCCGAGGTGCGCTTTGACTGCGATCTAGGTTTTCTCGGTAACCGGCTCCCCGACCGTGAAGCCCGCGTCGAGGAATTCTTTCTGCGTGCCGCTGAGTTGCTTCCGGATAAACGTTTCCTGCTGGGCGGAAGCGGTTGGGCCGACAAGCTGATACCGACGAACGTTACCGCGTTGGGCCACGTGTATACGCACGAGCACAACGCTTTCAACTGTACGCCTCGCGCGGTGCTCAACGTGAATCGCGAGAGTATGGCGCGATACGGCTTTTCTCCGCCGACGCGTGTGTTTGAGGCTGCTGGCGCGGCCGCGTGCATCATCACCGACGAATGGCAAGGAATAGACGTCTTCCTGGATCCCGGCAGCGAGATACTGGTTGCGGCCAGTGGTGCAGAAGTCGCCGAGCATCTGGCGGCTGTGACGCCGGAGCGCGCGCGCACAATTGGTGAGGCCGCATATCGTCGCATCCTCGCTCACCATACGTACTCTCATCGTGCTGCGCAGTTGGAGGCTCTGCTGGACGCGCTGTCGGCCGAGGCCACAGCGGTTGCATGATTAGCTCGGCGGAACCGCTCGACATTGTGATTTGTGGGTTGTCGATTACATCGTCGTGGGGGAACGGTCACGCAACCACTTACCGTGGTCTTGTTCGAGAGCTCACGGCGCGCGGACACCGGGTGCTATTTCTGGAGCGAGATCAGCCGTGGTACGCCGACAACCGCGACATGTCGACGCCGCCGTTCGGCCGAACGGTGCTCTACACCAGCCTGGCTGAGCTCAAGTCCACACATGCCGAAGCGGTGCGCGATGCCGACATGGTGATAGTCGGCTCGTACGTGGCTGACGGATTGGCGGTTGGGGAGTGGGTGACGCGTACGGCACATGGCGCAACCGCATTCTACGACATCGATACACCAGTCACGCTCGCCAAGCTTGAGCGTGGCGAAGCGGAGTATCTATCGCCGGAACTCATCGAGCGCTATCATCTGTACCTCTCATTTACGGGAGGGCCAATGCTGGACCGCATCGAGCGGCTGTATGGCTCACCGATGGCGAGGCCGCTGTATTGTTCCGTGGACGAGCGCTTGTATTCGAACGAGGTGATGCCGACGCGCTGGGATCTAGGTTACATGGGAACGTACAGCGAGGATCGTCAGCCCACGCTCGACAGTCTGCTCGTCGCTCCGGCGCGCGAGTGGAGCGATGGCCGGTTCATTGTCGCCGGACCGCAGTACCCGGAGACGCTGGAGTGGCCGGCCAACATCCGGCGCGTCATGCACCTGCCGCCGCGTGACCATCGCGCCTTCTATAACCAGCAGCGCTTCACGCTCAACGTGACGCGAGCCGACATGGTTGCAGCGGGCTACTCACCAAGTGTGCGACTATTTGAAGCTGCCGCCTGTGCGACACCCATAATCAGCGACTACTGGGACGGACTGGACACGTTCTTTACACCCGGCGAGGAGATTCTCATTGCTCGGTCAAGCGCCGATGTGCTCGGCTTCCTGCGCGATCTGTCGGACGAAGATCGGCGCACGATCGGAGAAGGAGCGCGCACGCGCGTGCTGGCCGAGCATACCGCGGCACATCGAGCCGCAGAGCTCGAAGGATACGCGTGCGAACTGTTGACGCGCGAGCATGCTACACCATGACGGCTTAGAGGAAATACCTGGCATGACGACAACAAGACTGTTGGAGACTTACGTTTCCGCACCGTCCAAGTCGCGCGAGCGGGAAATCGCTGCGCTCGGTCCGTGGTTCCACAACCTGCACCTTCCGGACGGTGCGCAGACAGCGCCTGGACATCAACTTGGGGATTTTCCGCGCTTCAAGTGGGAGCAGATCTCCGCGCACATTCCGGCCGACCTCACCGGCATGCGCGCACTCGATATCGGCTGCAACTCGGGCTTCTACAGCTTTGAGCTGGCGCGACGTGGCGCGCAAGTGACGGGGATCGACGTCGAGCCGCTCTTTCTCACGCAGGCAAGGTGGGCGGCACGAGAGTTTGGTCTGGAGCTCGCGGTAGAGTTCGAGTTGAAGCAGGTGTATGACCTGGCCCATAGCGACGTGTCGTATGACATCGTGCTGTTCATGGGGGTGTTCTATCACCTGCGTTACCCCATGCTGGCGCTGGACATAGTTGCGCAGAAGGTCACCCGCCTCATGGTGTTCCAGACGCTGACGATGCGCGGTGAGGATGTGTTCGCCGGAACGGCGCGCGACCGCGACATCATGGACCGCGACGATTTCAGCGCTCCCGGCTGGCCTGAGATGGCATTTATCGAGCACAAATTTGCCGGTGATCCCACCAACTGGTGGGCTCCCAACCACGCCGGCGTAGAAGCAATGCTCCGCTCCAGTGGTCTGCGTGTTACCGACCGACCGGGGCACGAGATCTACGTTTGCGAGCCGGATTTGAGCGCACCGGGGTGGCAGGATACTAGTGGCATCGCGGAGCTTCGTTCGGCTACCGGACGTCCAAGGACCGTCGACGATTCACCGGACTCGAAGGCTCCGGAAGCGCACGTGATAGTCTATCGATCTGAGCGCCGGAATGACGCCACGCGTGAGCGTCTCTCGCAAATAATGCGAGATGCTCACGCGTGGATCTCGTCCACGGCGCTGGATCAGGACGCTGCACGCGATCTGTTGATCGAGCTCGGGTTCGTCGAGGCGGGAATCGCGGATTTGCTCGCTCCCGAAAGGGATGCTATATCACCCGTCGTCGCATCGCTGCGCTCGGCCAGCACTGCCACCGGCCGAATGTTCGTCGCTTCGTGGATTGGCGCCCCGCACGACGAACAACGCGCACTCGCCTGCGACGTGATTGCCAGACTGGAGGCACTCACCGCGGCGCGGCTTCCGGAGATGATTGCGGTCGGAGCACCCGAAGGCTACGCGTGTTATGCCGTGTACCCGGAACAGTACGTCGCGGCGGCGAACGACTTTGCCAGCTCGATGTCTCCGCAAACTGCGGTATGCATTGGCGTGCGTAGCGTCGGGACCAGCCTGTCAGCGGCCGTTGCCGCAACGCTGCAACGGCGAGGGTGCGCGGTGCGGTCGTATACGGTGCGTCCTCGCGGACATCCGTTCGATCGCGAGATCTTGCTCGCACCTGAGCTTCAGCGTGAGCTGGTAGCGCAACGCGATGCGATATTCCTGATCGTGGACGAAGGGCCCGGTATGAGTGGCTCATCTTTCGCGAGCGTCGCGAAGGCGCTGACATCGCTGGATGTTGCTGATGATAATATTGCGCTGATGCCAAGCTGGGCGACTGACGGCTCGGGCTTTGCATCAGAAATAGCGATCGCACCGTGGCAGCACCATCGCAAGTTTGTTTCGGCTTTCGAGGAGCAGTGGATCAATGGTCGGCGGCTCGCGCGGAGCTTCGCGGCGGACGGCACGTTGGTGGACGTGTCGGCAGGCGCGCGGCGCGACCACATCCATGTGAATGGAGCTGGTCCGGCAGTGCAGCCGGAGCACGAGCGACGCAAATACCTGCTGCGCCGCGATGGTAGCCCCACGCTGCTCCTCAAGTTCGCGGGCCTGGGACCAATCGGGCGGAACGCACGGGCGCGAGCGCAGCGTATTGCAGACGCTGGTTTCGGACCGCCGCCAGTGGACCTTCAACATGGATTCATCGCGACCGAGCTGCTCGACGCGATGCCGCTCTCGACCGTGGATGTGAGTGAAACGGTGATCGGCCGCCTCGCCGAGTACTTGGCGTTCGTGTCACGTGAGTTCGCTGTCACCAGCGCAATCGATTGCGAGCAGCTCCGCGAGATGGTGGAAGTGAACACGCGTGAGGCGCTGGGGGATTCTGCACACCACGCGGTGCATCAGCTGCTGCAGGCTGCATTCACATCCAACGCACGCCCGGTGGCGCTCGACGGGCGCATGTTCCCGCACGAATGGCTCCGGAGCGGCGATACGCTTCTGAAAACCGACGCGACCGATCACCACGATGATCACTTCTTTCCGGGTACACAGGACATCGCTTGGGATCTGGCTGCGACGTCCATCGAATTCGCCTTGGACCGCCGAGCCGAGTGCTATCTATTGGAGCGCTATACGGCGCGTACGGATGACAGCAGCATAGCCTCAAGGATTCCGTTCTATCGTGTTGCGTATTTGGCATCACGTGTGGGCTATGCCACGCTCGCTGCTCAGTCTCTCGATGGGAGCGAAGAAGGGCAGCGCTGGTGTATGGCGGCTGCGGAATACCGAAATCAACTACACGGTGCATGTGGTGCACTTGCCCCACTGTCGAACGCAGCCTGAAGACATGGCGCACCGGCTCATTATCTTTGATGCTGACGATACGCTGAGGCGTACTCTCGTGCCATCGCAACCATGCCTACGCGCGCCGCGCGAGTGGGCGCTGATCCCGGCTGTCGCCGACCAACTGCATGCCCTGCGGTGGGGTAACGGTGGACTGAAAGTTGGCGTTGCGTCCAACCAGGATCAGGTCGCGTACGGTCATCTCTCAGAACAGATGGCGCGCGCACTACTCACGGATATGATCTCCGCGGCAACGGACCACGTGCCGCCGCCCGCCGCGGTGCAGTTGTGCACTCACGCGCTGGAATACCCATTCTCGTGGGGCAAGCCCGAACCCGGCATGTTACTGCGCATCATGAGCCATTACAACGTACCAGCGCACGAGACGCTGTTCGTCGGCAACGCGCCGACGGATCAGGAGGCTGCGCGACGCGCGGGTGCACCCTTCGCATTCGCCCAAGACTTTTTCAGATCGAGCAGGGAGCAATCGTGATTGAAGCGTTCATGTTCTGGAATGAGCCGAACAACAAGTCGCACTGGGATATCTTCCTCGATCCCGAGTGGCGCGAGTTCAGCCACATGACGGCTCTTGCCGCACGGCGAGTCCGCACTCTCTGCCCCGATCTCACTCTGGTACTCGGCGGCATCTCTCCGATCGATGCGGGGTTCATCAAGCTACTCGATGAGCGCGGATTGCTCGAACTGCTGGACGTTGTCGCAGTGCACGGCTTCCCACTGGACTGGAATCACTGGCGCCTGGACGAGTGGCCGCAGAAAATCGCGGAGATCGAGGCGGTGACCAACCTGCCCGTATGGGTCACGGAAGTTGGCGTCTCCACTTTCGGTGCCGATGACGTGCAGACGTTCGGGGTGCAGCGTACAGCGGAGTTGTTGCTGGGCAGAGTGGATCGTGTCTTCTGGTATAGCCTGCTCGATCTCCCGTCTAATTGGGAGGCAACCACACGGCACAAGGAAAGTGAAGGGAGCTCGTACTACCGTCATTTTTACATGGGATTGATCCGGGAGGACGGCACTCCCAAGCCCGCGGTCGATGTCTTCAATCCGGAGCTTGGCATCGCGCAGTGGTTTCACTTCGAGGACCACAGGCTCGACTTCGCCGTTCGCTGGCTCCGCCGGCTCGGCGTTACAAAATTGCGCACAGGGCTCAGCTGGGCTGACTGGCAGCGGCCAAATGCGGTCGCATGGTTCGATCGCATGATGGACGCGCTGAGCGAGTTCGACGTAACGGCGACTCTCTGTTTCACCCCGGAGGCGCGTGGCAAGCAGCCTCACCACACCAGCCCTCCGATCGTACCGGAGGAGTTCGCTGATTTCGCGGCGGAGATGGTGGAGCGTTACGTTCTGCCGGATCGGCGTACTCAGATTGGCATCGGAGCTACGTCGGTAAGCGCCGCGTTGCTCTAAGTCCATTTAGCCGCGACGCTGAGCGACATCGCGTGACCACGATCATACTGGTACGCCACGCGATGTGTGATTCCGTGGGGCACAGTCTCTCCGGACGCGCACCCGGTGTGTCCCTCAACGCGGAGGGTCAAGCGCAGGCCGCGCGGCTCGCGCGGCGCTTTGTTGGACATCACATCGCTGCGATCTATACCAGTCCCCTCGATCGTGCGTGCGAGACAGCGGCGGCCATAGCCAACGTCGTGGATCGTACGCCAGTCACGATGACTGGCCTGAACGAGATCGACTTCGGTGAGTGGACCGGGTGCACGTTCGATGAACTGAAGCTGGTCGATCAGTGGAAACGCTTCAACGCCCATCGTAGCACGACCCGCATCCCGGGCGGTGAGACGATGCTCGAAGCACAGGCGCGCGCCGTCGCCGCAGTGGAGGCGCTACGCGTGAACCACCCGGCAGTTTCTGTCGTTGCTGTTTCGCACTCCGATATGATCAAGGCAGTGCTCGCCCACTACGCTGGCATTGCTCTCGATGATTTGATGCGAATCGAAATCGCCCCCGCCTCCGTCAGCATCCTGTCGCTGACGGAATGGGGCGACAGCGTTGTCCGTCTCAACGACATCGGTGAACTGCTCGGTTAGAAAATCTTCACGTTGATGTACCGCTTGGGGTTCTTCTTCACATCAGCGATGAGGCTGTCCAGGCGGCCGAGCACTGCGCGGGTGTCGTTGTAAACACCAGGATCATTGATCAGCCGGGCAGCGGTGCCGTTACCGCTGTCCACCTTCGCCACAATCTGATTCAGAGCCCGACCTGTGGAATCGAGCGAACGCGTGAGCGAGCTGACGTTGGAGCTAACGGTGCGCAGGTTGCGGAGCGTGGAATCGATCTTGGCCGAATCCACAGCGGATGTCGCACGACGTAGCGCGGCCATCGTCGCGGTGAGCTGGCGTGACTGCGTGGCCGCGATACTGGTGAGCTCGGTGACCAGCTTGTTTGTGCCCGCCAGCGTGTTACGCAGATCCACGATTCCACCGCCGGCAACCAGCTCCTTGTTCAACGCCGTGGTGATGGCATTGACCGAGCCGCTGATGGAGTCAGCCTTGGCCGTCAGCTGCGCGATGCCCGGAGGCGCTGGACCCGTCATCACCGTGTCACTCTCAGCGTACCGAGCGCCGCTCTTAACCGGTGTAAAGTTCACCGCCACGTCACCGAAAATGCCGTTCGGAACCACCGTCGCGACGCTCTTCCGCGGGATTGGCTGCGGGCTCTGAATGCGCAGCTCGGTCATGAGCGTTCCGTCGGGGTTGAACTCCACATCCGATACGTAACCAACAGATGCACCACTCACCCACACGGGTGCCCCGATCTTAAGTCCCGCACCCCAGGAGAATCGGGCGTATAGCGGATAACCCTTGGACAGGCCGCCGCGCGCGAGCCAGAGTGATCCGACCAGCGCTATGGCAACGGCAACGGCGATTACAACGCCGACCAGAATGAAGTCTCGGCTTTTTTTCATGACAATAAGTGGTGGTTTATGCTTGCACGTAGGGCGCCAGGAGCAGCGCTATCACCGCATCCAGGACTAGGATCGCGACAGAGGTGATCACCACCGCGGAAGCCGTGCTCCTACCAACGCCCTCCGCACCCGCATCGGCGTTGTAACCCGCATAGGAGCAGAAGAACGAGATCGCCGCACCGAAGACAACAGCCTTGATCAGCGAGTACACGATCTGGAAAGGAGCGAAGGCAAGCCTCAACCCCTGCATGAAATCAGATGGAAGGATATCGGTCGCGAACACCGATGTGGCAAAGGCGGTGCCCACGCCGACGCTGTCCGCGATGATTACCAGAATCGGGAGCATCAGGATGGCCGCCAGCACTCGAGGCACCACCAGGTACGCAATCGGGTCGTACGCCAGCGTCTCCAGCGCGTCGATCTGCTCCGTGACACGCATGGTCCCGAGCTCCGCCGTGATGCGTGCGCCTACCCGCCCGGTCAGTACCAGCGCCGTGAGCAGCGGACCCAGCTCCAGCACTATCGATTGGCGAGATATGAGTCCCACCACCGATAGCTGAACGCCACCAAAGAGCTGGTATCGTGTCTGGAACGCCGTCACCGCTCCGATGAACGCCGCAACGGTCGCGGTCAACGGAACCGAATCGACGCCGATGTTGCGCATCTGACGGAGCGTCTCGGCTCCGTAGGTGCGCCAGTCGCTGAGCGCGCGCACGATGTCGATGGCGAAGTAGCCTCGCTCGCCAATGCGTGTAAAGGCCCCGCTCGTTCTTTCGATCAAACCCACGTTATGTTCGTACCCGGCTGAAGAGGATCGCGCCCATGATGCCGAAGAGGATGCTCGGAAGCCATGCCGCCAGCTCCGGCGGCATCAGCCCCTTTCCCCCAACCGCCTTGGTAAGCTGAATGAGCATCAGGAATACAACAGTGGTCGCCAGACTGACTCCAACGCCGTACGCCGCGCCGCCGCGCTGAGTGCTGGTAGCAAGTGGCGCGCCGAACAGTAGGATCACGATGCACGTTGCGGGAATTGCGATCTTCAGCATCCGCTCCACCCGCAGCTCGTTCACGTCGGCCCCTGAGCGCTCCATGGCGGTAATGAAGCGTCCCAACTCCTTGTAGTCCATCTCAGCGGGCGCTTTGGGCGAAGCCGTCAGCTCCTCAGGGCGCTCCACGAACTGCTTGTCACGCAGTGAATCGAAAGCAAAGGTGATGTTGGAGGTTGGGCTGGTGAGGATGTGCATGGTCCCCTTGCTCATCATCCACCCACGGTCCGCCTTGTACCGGGCATTCTCCGACGACGCGATATAGGACGGATAGTCAGACCCACGCCCGCGGCGTTCGACCTGCACGCCATCGGCCGAGCCGTTCTGCACGTGCAGTCCGGCGATCTTGTACACCCTGCCGCCATCGCCTGCGTAGGCGAAGTTGTACCGGTCACTGGTTTTTGCAAAGCGCTGCGCCTCTAGCAACTGCAGCCTGTGCTTGTTCGTGTGCGGCGCGACCTCTCCCAGGGCGAGCCCCAGTACGGTCGCGAATATCGCGCCGACGAAAATGGGCATGATGATCCGGTAGAACGATATCCCCGACGCCTTGGCCGCGGTTATTTCGGAGTGACGCGTCAGCGAACCGATCGAGAATACCGTTGCGAACAGTACCGCCGCGGGAAGGATCATGAACATCGAGTCCGGCAGCCAGTATAGGTAGCTCAGCGCAATCTGGGACGGTGGAAGCTTCCGCTCCAGGTACGTGTTGAGGTTGTCGGTGACGTCGATGATGATTACGAGGACGGGGAATCCCAGTGCGAACGCGACGAATATGCGCCAGAACTCGCTGAACACGTATCTGTCCAGCGGCTGGATGAAGCGGTTCAATCTCACGCGTCTGCTCGCCGTTCTGGGAGTAGATGCGCCACCCGCAGCTTCCGTGCAATGGAGTCGAACACGGTCCGCAACGCCTCTCCAGCATCACCACCGCGGTTGGTGGCACCGCTCCTGCCCATCCTCGCGACGAGCAGCAGCCCCGCCGAGCCGAACACGATATTGGCTGCCCACATCGCCAAAGCCGGTGGCAGAATCCCGTCCGCGGCGACGGCCGCGCCAGCCGTCAGCGCTATGTAGTAGAGCGCGAATACCACGATGCTCACGCCGAGCGTCATGCCCACACCGCCACGTGGAAACTTGAGGGCGATCGGCGCACCGAGTAGCACGAAGACAAAGCAGGCCACCGCGAGCGCGAACTTCTTGTGAATCTCAATCTCGTAGCCATTGATGAATGTCCGCGCATCATTCATGCGGATGCGCGCTATCTCGATACTGCTGGGCGTCACCGATGGATCGGTGCCGGGCGATAGCCCCGCACTGGGCGGCGCGGCTGCCGTAATACGACCCACGGGCAGCGATGTCGGTCGTAGTGGTGGTGGTGCTGGCGCTGGTACTGGTTTGGTAGCCGCTGGTTGCTGCGCACCCAGTGAATGCACTCCGAACGTGTGGAGGAGGGAGCAATAGATGCCTCCCAGTGTCACGCGCCCGGGGAGCGACGTGTTGGTGTTGTAGACCTGGGGGTCGAGGTTGAGCTTGTTCTTTCGCGCCACCGCCAGGGTCTGTACGAAGTCGGTCCGGGCCGCGAGATAGTCTTTGCGACCCTTCTGGACCTCCTGCTGCATCTCGCAGACGGACATCTCCCGGTTCCCCTTGCTCTGCCCAGTCTGCGACTGCTGGAACTGGTTGGCGACGCCCTTGACGGTGATCAGGTCGGTGTTGAAGAAGAGCCGCTGAAGCTCCGCCGGATTCATGGTCGGCACGTCCTGCATCGTGCCGCGGTATAGAGTCATCAGAAGATCGCTGTGATTCCGGGCGAGTGCGATATTCCCACTGTCGGCGTAGATGGTACGCCGGCGCGTGGCGTCGCTCAGGTCGTAGATGGTCACCACGCGCATCATGTTGGAACCTTCGTCAATGCGATTGGCCCGAAGGAACAGCTTCCCTGGACTCACCTCGTTGATGACCTGCTCACGCAGCGCGAACGTAGGCTTCTTCTGGGCGATGTCCGTCTGTAGAACCGCCAACTCGTGATTGGTGCGCGGAAGCACCTGGTCGTTGAAGACCACCATGAAGGCGGTGACGCCCGCGGCTGCCCAGAGCACCGGACGCATCAACCTCTGCAGGCTGACCCCGCTGGCCTTCAGTGCCGTGACCTCGTTCTCGGCCGCGAGCCTGCTGAACGCGTGCAACGTGGCCACCAGCACCGCCATCGGAAGCGTAAGCGCGATTGTGAACGGGATCGAGAGGAGAAAAAACTCCCCGATCGCCGTCCACGGAATCCCCTTACCGACCAGGTTGCCGAACTGCTTGGCCACGTAGTTCAGCAGCAGCAGCGAGGTCAGAGCCGTGAGCGAGAATATGAGTGGACTGAGGTGCTCCTTGAGGACATAGCGGGAGAGTATCTTCACGAGGTGAAATTTATAGGGTGGGTCTCACCCGGGCGTCGCGATCGTTCGTCGCGCCGGCGAGATCGCACGTCCCTTGTCTCACGGGACGTGCCCCACGGGCGTGCGTCCATCCGGTCATATCTGCACACCCAATACCTGTTCGCCGCGCTCGTTGTCGCCGCGCTCGTGGGGCTCGCGCCCCCTGTACAGGCACAGGTCACCGATACAACGCATGTGGATACAACACATGTGGACACAATGCACGCGGCAGGTCGCATCCGTCTGAGGATCGGCCGGGATACCCTGCCGTTCACTCTCCCGACGGTCGAGTCTCGATCTGACGCCCTTGCCTACCGCGCCGCCGCTGCCCAGATCGCGGCAGCACGGGCGACAGCGTTTCAGTTGAACAGTCGTTCGATACTCCAGTCCGCGTGGGGGCAGGTCGCTGCCCAGAGCTTCGCCAGCGGCAGTCCGCAGCCACTGGTCGCAGGCGAGGTCGGTCTTCGTAAGACCCGGCCCAGCTCGGTGACCGACCAGATCCGGGGCGACTACGCCGATCTCGGTATCCAGCTCAATAGCCGCTTCGAGTTTCGCGGGGAAAAGGACGAGACCAATCGTTGCCGAGGGGTGACGTTCTACCTGTCCAACTCGGCATGCCAGGAGTCGTACGTCCCCACGCTCGACTTCCAGTACAATCTCCGCTCCGCTGGCGTGGTGGCCGACCGGGTTCACGTCAATGTAGACTACGACTCCCAACGCGAGTTCGACGCCTCCAACACGATCTCCATTGCGTACGAGGGGAAGCCAAGCGAGTTGATCCAGAAGCTCGAAATCGGCAACGTCACCTTCCAGCCGCCACCGTCACGCTTCATCACAGCCGCGATCCCGAGCGGTAACTATGGTATGCAGGCAGTCGCCAAGCTGGGTTCCATGCGGCTGCGTACCATCTTCGCTCAGCAAAAGGGGAACGTCGTCCGCGACCGCGTCTTCACCGTCGGAGATCGGGTCCTCCAAGCGGTGGACCGCACGGTCGAGGACTATCAGTTCGAGCCGCGCCGCTTCTTCTTCACGGTCGACCCGCGCAACTTCGCCCCCTACCCGAACGTCGACATCGTCAACCATCGACAGATGGCGGTGCTCGCCGCCGCGCTTCCGGACACGCTCCGGCCGGTGCGCCTGTATGTGTACCGTCTGCTCATTGGTGGCCAACCGCCGAATCCGAATGGGCCGCAGTTCAAGCTCATCGGCGATC
>JBPCQO010000064.1:0-13579 GCA_050998035.1 Gemmatimonadaceae bacterium
CACCTTCAACCCGCTCGTCCGTTGGGTGTGGCTCGGCGGCACGCTCATGGCTCTGGGCGGTCTCATCGTGATGTGGCCGCAGGCTGAGCGCCGACGCCGCCAGGGCGGCTACGTGACGACGCTCCGATCGGAGATGATTCCGGCGCTGGAGATCGCATGAGCAAGATTGTGACTGTCACGAGGCGCAGCTTTCTACTGTCTGTTGCCGGTGCTGTTGGTGCAACAGTTAGTGCAACCGTTCTGCACGCGCAGGAAGAGTCGCGCGCTTCCACCGGCGCGCCCATGGATGACGACGCGTATCGCCCCGTAACGCTGCCGCCCAAGGCAAACGCAACACCGCTCGTAACCAACGCCCAGCGCGACGACCTCGAGCACAAGATGCAGTGCCGCTGTAGCTGTACGCTGGACGTGTACACCTGCCGCACCACCGACTTCACCTGCCCGGTCTCGCCGCGCATGCACGCTGATGTGATGGGCCTCATAGCCGGGGGCTACAACGCGGACGAGATACTGTCTGCGTTCCAGCGTGTGTTTGGTGAGCGCGTGCTCATGTCACCCGTGAAGCAGGGCTTCAACTGGGTGGGCTATCTTCTCCCGTTCACAGCGATCGGCGCGGGGAGCGTCGGGCTCCTGGCACTGCTCAAGCACTGGAGCCGTCCGGAGTCGCAGCCCGTCCACTCCGCGTCTGGACTGGATGTGAGCACGGATGAAATGGCACGCTTGCGCGAGGCGATGCGTAACGACGAATGATCGCAATGTTGATCGGCACATCGCTCGCCCTGTTCGCGCTCGCGTTCGTGCTCTATCCGCTATTTCGCGAACCGCTCGGAATCAGCACACGCGTGCGCGGGCCGAGCCGGCAGCGTGTCACGACGGCCATGGATGCGCTCAGAGAAATCGAGTTCGATCACGCCACAGGCAAGCTGTCGGAGAGTGATTACACGGAGCTGAAGAGGTCGTATACAGAACGCGCAGTCGTCGCGATGCGCGCGGGCGAATCCGACAGAATCGTGTGTGATTCGTGCGGCCCGCGCCCTGAAGCGGATGCACAGTTCTGCTCCGACTGCGGTCGCGCCCTTGCCGCTTAATCCAACCCAATGTTCTTTCAGACAATCTCACTCATCGGCGCCGCCTGCCTGTTGCTTGCCTACGTGTCGGCGCAAATGGGGCGCATGCGATACGATTCGGCTGCGTACAGCGCACTCAACGCGGTCGGGTCAGGGTTCCTGGCCTGGGTCGCGATCCACGATCAGCGCTGGGGCTTCATCATCCTCGAAGTGGTCTGGGCACTGGTCTCGCTGCCGCCACTGTTTCGCGCGTTGAAGGGTCGTACCGCCACGGCGTAGTGGATCAACGGGTAGCTCAACGCTTGTTAGCTCAACATTTCGTTAGCTCAACGCTCCAGCCGGTCCAACTTGTAAATCGCGAGCCGGATGGGAGCAAACGTAGCCGCCAGACAGAGCGCTGCGGCGGCCGCAAAGCCGATGATCATTTCCGTTGAATCCAGTGGTGTGCCGAACGCCCGCGCGGAGAGATACACGTACACCGGACGCGCCTCCAGAATCACCACGGCGCCAATGAGTGCGATCGCTGTCATCATGAACAGCAGGCCACCGAACGAGGTTGGAATCTGAGCCGCATTCTCGGTTTCGAACTGCGGGAAAACCGTACCGAAGCCGATCGCCAGTCCCGCAAGTGCAAATGTCATGAGCGTGATCGTGCCGACGGAAACCGCGGTCATGAACTCGCTCACACCGAGCAGCACGTCGGTGGTGAAGACGATTCCCAGAGCGAGTAGCACCAGCGGCACAGTTCCGACCCAGAACTTGGCCCACAGCAGGTCCCGCATCGACAGTGGACTCGCCTTGAGCAGCCACCACGTGCGCCCTTCCATGCTCACCGTGGGGAAGAGAAAGCGCGCCGCAACAGAGGCGAGCACGAAGCCGGCGAGAATCAGATTGAGGAACGGTACCAGGTTGGCCAGGAAGAACGTCACGCCGTCGCCGCCCAGCGGTAGAAAGCGCACGTTGAACACGTAGACGAACACCAGTACCACCAGCAGGATCAGCTGCGACCACTGCGTGGTGTCGCGAAAAAAGACCCGCAATTCCTTCAGTACCAGCTCGCGCCGAGTGATCGGGAGGCGAGACAGCACGAGCGAAGCGGCGCTGTTTCTGCGCGTAGTGGCGCGTCCCGCACTTTCCTGCGCCTTGCTGTATGCGCGCTGATACAGCGCACGGTGCATCAGCGCCCCGAGCACTACCAACCCGGCCGCTGTGGACCAGAGCAGCAGGAAGGGAAGCGCATCTCCCTCGTACCTGAGCCATCCCATCACTCCGGACTGTACCCACTCGCTCGGCAACAGCGGCGACGTTGACGTCCGCAGCACTGCAAGAAAATCCATCAGTGAGCGGAATCCCTCTGGTCTGACCAGCCGCTCCGGCCGCAGCAGGCGAAACGCGAGCACGACCCCACCAGCCGCGACAACAGCGATGACGCTGAGTATCTCGCGTGTTCGCCGGGCCGGAAAGATGTTGACGAGCAGTAGCGTGAACGCAGTGCCGATGGCGGCGGGAATGATCAGGAACGGGATGAGCGCCGCGATCGCGATTAACGGATACCACCAGCCACCGTCGTACGCGATTCCGTACGCGGTGAAGATCGGTGCAGCCATCAGGAGCACCATCCAGCTGGAGTTCACCGCGGTCTCGATGAGCTTTGCACCGTATACGGCGAGCCAGTCGGCTGGCGAGCCCACCAGCAGGTCGAGGTCTCGCGCCAGGAAAAACGTGGATAGCGCAGTAATGACGTTGGACAGGAGCAGCAATCCCGTGAAGCTGAGCAGCACCAGCCCCAACAGCTTCCCGGCGAGCAGCGGGCCCAGCTCAGGAACGTTCTTGAAGAAGGATAGGAGGCGAAAGACGATTCCGAAGATGAAAGCCCAGAACAGCGTCCCGACCAACCCCAGAAGAATGACGCGGCCGAGCTTGCCTCGAGCGGTGCCACGCGCTCGCGCACGTACCGTCTGCAGCTTGGGAGTAAGGACGTGCAGCAGCTCGGATAGCCTCACCGGGCGCCGCGCCGCTCACGCATTTAGCACTTCCACCACGGTGCGCGCTCCCGACTCTCCGGTCAGGCGCAAAAATATCTCTTCCAACCCTGCACCCGACGTCGTGCCGATCCGCAGATCGTCCATCGTTCCGAGCGCGCGAATGGTCCCATGCTGAATGATGCCGATGCGATCGCACACCGCCTCGGCGACTTCCAGCGTATGGGTCGACATCACGATCGTGTTCCCGCGCGACACATACTCACGAAACAGCTCCTTGAGCAGTCTCGCCGCTTTGGGGTCGAGCCCGACCATCGGCTCGTCCACCACGATCACCTCCGGCCTGTGTACGAACGCGCTCGCGATGATGAGCTTCTGCCGCATCCCGTGGCTGTAGCTCTCCACCAGCTCGTTCTTCCATTCCAGCAGATCGAATAGTGCAAGCAGCTCGTCCCCGCGCCGCTCGATATCGCGTCCGCTCTGCCGGTACAGCCCCGCGACGAAACGCAGGAACTCGCCGCCGGTGAGCTTCTCGGAGATGAACGGCCTGTCGGGGATGAATCCCAGCTTCGATTTCGCAACCATAGGATCTTGCGCAAGGTCCACTCCAGCGATCTCTACCGTTCCTGAGGTGGGCTGAAGAATGCCGGCAATCATGCGCAGCGTCGTCGTCTTGCCCGCGCCGTTTGGCCCGAGCAGCCCGAAGAGCTGCCCACGTGGCACGATGAGATCGACGCCGGCTACCGCGGTGAAACCGCCGTACCGTTTTGTTAATGCGGAGAGCCGAATCACTGAGTCGGTGTTCGTGTTTTGGCTGGGTGTGTCGCCCGCATGTTGACGGACGCTATTTCGTATGCGGTTCTGGTCAGCGACATGCCGCCGGGCTCGCTCGCGGTCACCACGCGCCCTTCAGCGTCCACCCATGCACTCACGCTCGCCGCAGGTGTCGTGACGTTCCATGCCCTCACAGTATCGGTACGTGCCGGCACCCAGCTCTTACGTGCAACATCGTATCGGGCGCTGTCCACCACGCTGAGCAGCGATTCGGCGGTGATGTTCAACGTGGTGAGCTCCACACGCTGCGATAGTGGGTTGAACACCCAGTACCTTCCCGACCGGCCAACCTTGGCGTTGCCACTCAGCATCAACGCCATGGGAGCCAGAGTCGGGAGGAACACCCGCTCCTGGCCCTTCGGCACGCCGGTGAGGCGTAGCGGCCCCTGATCGCCGCCCAGCGCCAGCGCGAAGCTGTCCAGCACGATGCCGCGGCTCAGGTAAGCGGTCGAGGATCCCGCTACCGTCTGGCTGTCGCCGTACACCACCGTCCTTGCGTTTAGAATGTCGGTCATCCGCATCGTGTGACTGGACGTGTCGATGGCCGACGAAGCAACGCCTATCTGCTTACCGCCCTGAAACAGCGTGTAGTAGTAGGTTGATGGCGCGATCTGCATCGCGGAGGCGACGAGGCGGTCGGTCGCCGTTACGGCCGCCTGCCGCCGCCACAGCAGCAGCAGTGCGGCTGCCCATAGTACGATGACGCCACCAGCAATCCACCATCGTCTCACGCGGTGTTCACGCGATGGCCAGTCCCGTCTCGCCGGCAATCCAATTCAGATACTTGGGGAGCCCGGCCGCCACCGGGAGCACCAGAAGCTCCGGAAGCTTGTATGGATGCAGTGTCTCGAACGATTGTTCCAGCGCGTCCAGGCAGGCGGAGCGCGTCTTCAGCAGCAACGTGACCTCCACCTCGTCGGCAATTTTGTCTTCCCAGCGATAGATCGATCGCGCCTTTGGGAGCATTGTCCCGCACGCTATGAGGCGGCGCTCCAGCAGGGCGCGAATGAGCGTGGCGGCGTCCTCTTCGCTCCCTACGGTGGTGAGGATTACTACAGCGTCAGCATGTGGCATGCCCGAATTTAACCCGTAAGTCGGTTAGCTTTAGAAGCTATGGCTGAAGAAGCACTGATTGTCAGGGGAGCGCGCGAGCATAACCTGCGCGATGTCAACGTAACCATCCCGCGCGACAAGCTCACGGTAATTACCGGCCTGTCCGGATCTGGCAAGTCTTCACTGGCGTTCGATACTATCTACGCCGAGGGTCAGCGCCGGTATGTGGAGTCCCTGTCGGCGTATGCTCGGCAGTTCCTCGGGTTAATGGAGAAGCCGGACGTGGACTCAATCGAAGGGCTGTCGCCCGCGATATCGATTGAGCAGAAGACGGCCGGTCATAATCCGCGCTCTACGGTTGGGACAGTAACGGAGATATACGACTACCTGCGCCTCCTGTACGCCCGCGCAGGCACGCCGCATTGCCCGGACTGTAGCCGTCCGGTCGAGCGTCAGAGCGCGGCACAGATCGCCACGACTATTCTCCAGTGGCCCGCCGATACGCGTATCGAGGTGCTTGCACCACTAGTGCGGGAGCGCAAGGGTGAGTTCCGCGACCTGTTCGAGTTCGCTCGCAAGCAGGGCTTTGTGCGCGCCGTCGTTGACGGTGATCTGATCGAGCTGGCCGCTCCGCCCAAGCTCAACCGCAAGCTCAACCACAGTGTCTCGATCGTGGTGGATCGCCTGGTGGTGCGTCAGGAAGACCGCTCCCGGCTCTCCGATTCGGTCGAGACTGCGCTCAAGCTCGCCGACGGTCTGGTGGAGGTGAAGCGCTATGACGACAACGCGGTGAACATCTTCTCCGAGAAGTACGGCTGTCCGGTTTGCGGCACGTCGTTAGCCGAGTTAGAGCCGCGGCAATTTTCCTTCAACTCATCGTTCGGTGCGTGCGCCAAGTGCGGCGGCCTGGGCACGCGCCGGGAAGTGAGCGAGGCGCTCATTCTGGGGGATCCAAGTCTCACGATTCCTGAGGGCGTGGTCCTGCCGTGGGGCGAGCCGGACGGCTATCTCCGACGCACAATTCTGCCCGGGCTCTCGCGCGAGCTGAACTTTGATCTGGACACTTCCTGGGGCGAGCTCCCCCCAAAAACGCGTGACGCGCTATTGTACGGTGGCAGCGGCAAGCGCGGAGTGAAGCGCACGGGCGAGGCCAAGTGGGAAGGAATAGTTTCCAACGTGCAGCGTCGCTACGACGAAACCGAGTCGGATGCCGTACGTGTGGATCTGGAACAGTTCATGACCCCGCTGCCATGCACCGCGTGTGGTGGCCGTCGTCTCAAGCCTGAGTCGCTGGCGGTCACGATCGCCGGTGTCAACGTAGGCGATCTGGTCGCGCTCTCCATCGGGGAAGCCGTGACGTTCTTCTCCACCGTCGCGCTTCGCACTTCCGATACACCCGGGCTGGACGCCGATATCGCGGGTCCGATCCTGAAGGAGGTACGCGAGCGACTGCGCTTCCTGGTTGACGTCGGGTTGGACTATCTCACTCTTGGGCGCGCGGCTGAATCGCTCTCGGGTGGCGAGGCGCAGCGCATCCGCCTCGCGACGCAGATCGGTTCGCGTCTGGTCGGAGTGCTGTACATCCTTGACGAGCCGTCTATAGGATTGCATCAACGCGACAACGCGCGCCTCTTGGCGACGTTGCGACAGTTGCGCGATCTGGGCAATACCGTGATCGTGGTGGAGCACGATGAGGAGACGATGCTCGCCGCGGATCATCTCATAGATCTGGGACCCGGCGCAGGAAAGCACGGCGGCTTCGTCATCGCCGAGGGTACCGTGCAGCAGGTCATGAACGATCCCGCTTCGCTCACGGGTCGATATCTGCGCGGCGAGTCTGTGATCGCAGTGCCTGAGACACGTCGCCCGATGGATCCCGACCGAGTCGTACGCATCGAAGGAGCTACCGAGCACAACCTGCGCGACGTCGATGCTGAGATACCACTCGGTACATTCGTTGCCGTCACGGGCGTGTCGGGATCTGGTAAGTCAACATTGGTGGAAGATATTCTGCACCAGTCGTTGGCTCGCCACTTCTACCGCGCGCGCGTTGTCCCCGGCGCGCACAAGCGAATCACCGGACTCGAGCATCTGGATAAGGTCATCGACATCGACCAGAGTCCCATCGGGCGCACGCCACGGTCCAACCCCGCAACGTACGTGGGGCTGTTCACCCCGGTGCGCGAACTGTTCGCCGAGCTGCCGGAATCAAAGATCCGCGGATATGGTCCTGGGCGTTTCTCATTCAACGTGAAGGGCGGCCGCTGCGAGGCGTGCGAAGGTGACGGGCTCGTCAAGATCGAGATGCACTTCCTTCCGGATGTGTATGTGCCGTGCGACGTGTGCAAGGGCAAGCGATACAACCGCGAGACGCTGGAAGTACGCTTCCGCGGCCTCAGCATCGCCGACGTGCTGGAGCTGACGGTGGAAGATGCGCTGGAGGTGTTCTCCAATCAGCCGCGCATTTTCAACAAGCTCCACACGCTGAATGAAGTCGGCCTCGGCTACATTCACCTGGGCCAGAGCGCGACAACTCTTTCCGGTGGCGAAGCGCAGCGCGTCAAGCTCGCGTCCGAGCTGTCCAAGCGCGACACCGGACGCACCTTCTATATCCTGGATGAGCCAACCACGGGCCTTCATTTCGAAGATGTGCGCATGCTTCTCAAGGTGTTGCACACGCTGGTCGATCGCGGTAACACAGTGCTCGTCATCGAACACAATCTCGATGTTATCAAGACCGCGGATTGGATCATCGATCTCGGTCCCGAAGGCGGTCTGCGTGGCGGGACAATCGTCGCGAGCGGCACGCCGGAAGACGTTGCGAAAGTCGCGGCTTCGCATACGGGCCACTACCTGCGCTCGATGCTCGCCCGCACTGTGCAGCTTAAGGCGAGCTGATGGTTTCGCTGCTGGACATCATAGGTCCCGTCATGGTCGGGCCGTCATCGTCGCATACCGCAGGTGCATGCAGGATAGGCCTGCTCGGCCGCGGACTCGTCGGTGGGACACCGAATACAGCGCTACTCGAACTGCACGGCTCCTTCGCACGCACCGGTGAAGGTCATGGCACCGACAAGGCGCTCGCGGCTGGCCTGCTCGGATTCCGTCCCGACGACGATCGCATCCGGACGGCTCTGGAGATAGTGGAGGCCGAGGGGCTCGACTACCGATTCGAGAAAACCACTCTCGCCGACGACGCACATCCGAACACGGTTCGCATGACGCTGGAGCACGGCTCACGCCGCGCGGTCATGGTCGGATCATCACTCGGCGCAGGGCGCGTGCTCGTCAGCGAGATCGACGGATATCGCGTGGAGATTACCGGCAGCTACTACTCCATCGTGATCCTCGCTGCGGACGTCAAGGGCTCCATCGCGCGTGTCACGCGCACTCTCTCCGACCACGACATCAACATCGCGACGCTCAAGCTCACGCGAAAGCAGCGCGGCGGCGACGCGTTCATGGTGATCGAGTGCGACGACAATCCTGGCGAGGACGTGCGTGACGAGATCCGCGCACTTGCGTGGGTTCGGTGGGCGATGCGTTTGGACCGCGTGGGAGGAGGCTGAGCAATGTACAAGGCCCTCGCTACAGCAATCGCGGACGCGGAAGCGCGCAATACCACGCTGGCCGTCGTCGCGTTGGAGCTGGAGTCGCAGGATCAGGGCCGCACCGTGGCGGACATTCGGGCCGCTCTCGCACGCGCGCTTGACGTGATGCGCGGCGCGGTCGATGCGGGAATGACTGGTGCAATGCACTCAGCTTCTGGCCTCGTCGGCGGCGACGCGGCTCGTCTGTTGAACAGTGCCAGTGGCCCACTGGCCGGCACTCCATTTCACGACATCCTCACCCGTGCGCTCGCGGTTCAGGAAGTGAACGCTGCAATGGGAGTGATCGTAGCCGCACCGACGGCTGGCGGCGCAGGTATCCTGCCCGCGGTGCTGACTGGCCTGGCGAGTGCGCGATCGATTCCTGATGAACGTGTTATCGATGCGCTCGCAACAGCTGGTTTGATTGGTGCGGTTATCGCCGAGCGTGCATCGTTGTCGGGTGCGGAAGGCGGCTGTCAGGCGGAGACCGGTGCTGCCGCGGGTATGGCAGCCGGCGCCGCAACCGAGATGCTCGGCGGCACGCCCACCCAGGCGGGACACGCTGTCGCCCTTGCAATGCAGGGAACGCTCGGACTCATCTGCGACCCACTCGGAGGACTGGTCGAGCTGCCGTGTGTTTTCCGCAACGCGACCGGGTCAGCCATCGCGCTGTCCGGGATTGAGATGGCACTCGCGGGGATCGAGTTTGCGATTCCAGTGGACGAAGTCATCGATGCGATGGGACAGATCGGGCGCGAGATGGACGTGCGATACCGCGAGACAGCAGGTGGTGGACTGGCCGCGACGCCCACTGGAAGACGGCTCGCAAAGGAGCGGCTGTACCAGATCAAGCGCACCTAGAAGCGGTCTGCCCTGATGTCACAACCGGAATGGCGATGTGCATTCTTTGATGAGCTGAGTGCCTCTGAACTGTACGACATTCTACGTGCACGGAGTGCGGTGTTCGTCGTTGAACAGACCTGCCCGTTCCAGGACTGCGACAATGTAGACCGGGTCGCTCATCATCTCTGGACCCGGCGCGACGGTGAGATCGCAGCGTACTTGAGAATTGTCCCGCCAGGCGCGCTATACCTGGAGCCATCGCTAGGCCGAGTGATCACGGCGGCCAACGCCCGAGGCACGGGGCTGGGGCGTGCTTTGATGCACGAGGGAATCCGCCGCGCTGAGGACCTGTACGGTGCGCAGCCAATTCGAATCGGCGCCCAGCGCTACCTGCTCCGCTTTTACGGCGATCTGGGCTTTGAGCCCACCGGATTCGACTACGACGAGGACGGAATTCCGCACTCGGAGATGGTGCGCGCGCCGCGCTGATCCGCGCTTGTGTTATTCTCTTGGGCGACGATCGGCGCTACTATATAATAGCGTCACAATGCTGTTCAGGGCCCGGTAACTAGCGGGCCCGCTCACTCCATACGCCATTCTGTCCGCATGGGCATCTTCGACCGTATTGCACGCCTCTTCCGCGCGAACGTAAACGCCGCCATCTCCCTGGGCGAACAGCCGGAAAAGATGTTGAATCAGATTATCGCGGACATGCGCACGCAGCTTGCCCGCGCCAAGCAGCAGGTTGCCGGCGCCATCGCCGACGAGAAGCGGCTCGAGGATCAGACCATGAGCGAGCTGCGCGAGGCCGAGGAGTGGGAGCGGCGCGCTATGCTCGCGGTCAAAGAAGGACGCGACGAGCTTGCCAAACAGGCGCTCATGCGCCGCAATGAACACGTCTCCCGCGGACAGCAGCTGCAAATGACATGGGAGGCGCACAAGGGAGAGACGGAGCGCATCAAGAACTCCCTGCGCGAGCTGAACGACAACATTGAGGAAGCAAATCGCAAGAAGACGCTGCTGCTTGCTCGCCAGCGTCGCGCCGAAGCGCAGAAGGCGATCTCCGAGACCATGTCGTCGATGTCGGACAAGTCAGCCTTCGACGCCTTCGCGCGTATGGAAGAGAAGATCGAGCAGAATGAGCGGCAGATTCAGGCCAGCGTCCAGATCGACCAGGAGTTTTCCGGCGATGCGCTTTCGCACCAGTTCAAGCAGCTGGAGTCATCGGCCGGTGATGCCACCGCCGATTTGCAACTGCTCCAGCTGAAGCAGAAGATGGGCGTTCTCCCCGCCGGTGAAGCTGCCGGTGCCCGTCAGCTCGCGGCCGGAGAGGTGAATCCTGGGCTTACTGCGCTTCCTGCTCCGGACTCGACGACGAATCGCCAGCAGGGAAGTTGAGCGTTCGGGGCGATAATCTGACAGCGGGTGGGAGTGGTGGTGTAACGAGAGCTGGGACCGTGCTGGCGGCGGTAGTCCTCGTCGGCGTCATGTTATGGATCTTCGCCCGCTCCGCTGAGGTCTTTCTCCTCCTCTTCATCGCGATCATAATATCGCTGTACCTCGGCGCGGTGCGTGATGCTCTGGTCTCGCGGCTCCGCATGCCGCCGCGGCTCGCTTTCACCGCCGCGGTCGTGCTCACGCTCGTGGGCGTTGGCGGTCTATTCTGGCTGCTCGTCCCCGCTGTGGTGGGCCAGACGCGTGAGTTGATCCAGGTGCTGCCGCACTACATCGCCGGATGGGAGACGGCGATCGATCGCTTCATAATGAAATTCCCCGGCTCGGAAGGATACTGGCAGCCCGGGCAGCACAGGCTGGTCCGCGTGTTGTATGAGCAGGGCTCCGGCTATGTGCAGAGCGTCGCGCCGCGGGTTTTCTCGGTGGTCGGGATTCTCATCAGTGTGTTCTCGGTGTTCGTCATGAGCATCTATCTCGCACTGCAGCCGGGCGTGTACCGCGAGTGGCTCATCGCGCTCTTTCCGCCGCGTCACCGTGACCTGGTGCGCGACATCCTGCGCGACGTCGCCGATTCGCTGCGCTCCTACATTGTCGGTCAACTCACGACGATGGCCGCGCTTGCGGCGCTCACAGCGTTTTTTCTGTGGCTCCTCAACGTTCCGTACTGGCTCACCTTCGGCGTCTTTACCGGCGCCGTGGCGATCGTCCCGTTCTTTGGCTCGCTGCTGAGTACAATGCTGCCAGCCGCGTTCGTCCTCGCCGGCCCAAACGGCGGTACCCGTGCGCTGCTCGTCCTGGGTGTCGGAATTGTGGTGCATCTGTTCGAGGGGAATCTGATCTCGCCGCTGGTCATGTCCAAGAACGTCGAGCTTCCGCCAGTGCTCACCATCATGTCGGTGCTCGTCATCGGCAAGCTGCTAGGGCCGCTCGGTCTGGTGGTTGCCGTCCCGACGCTGGCAATGCTCATGGTCGTGGTCCGGCGCATCCTCATCAACCGCATCTACGAGGGGAAGGGGTTCCGTAAGGCGGAGCGCGAGAGGATGTTGCGGCTCCGCGTCCCAGTTCCGGATGGCGGTGTGCTACTGGCTGAGGGACCCCCTGTGGACGTGCTCGCCTTTAAAACTCGTGCAAGTGCATGAACGGCCGTCGAGAGTTAGCTCCGAGTTGATGGTGCAGTAGTTGTATTTTCAGCGAATGGCACAGCATCCTCAGCTCAAGCTTTACAACACGCTCACCGAGAGCATTCAGCCGTTTGCGCCCGCGGACGGTGAAACTGTGCGGATGTACACCTGCGGGCCGACGGTGTACAACCCTGCCCACGTTGGGAACTTCCGCACGTTCCTCTTCGAGGATCTCCTCAGGCGTGTGATTGCGCTCGCCGGCTGGCACGTTGATCAGGTGATGAATCTCACCGACGTCGACGACAAGATCATCCGCCGCGCGACCGAGGCGGGCGTGACGATCGGTGACATCACAGTTCCCGTGACGCAGCGCTTTCACGATGACAGGCACTACCTGAGGATTCAGGACGCCGAGCGGTATCCGCGCGCGACGGAGAGCATTCCCGAGATGATAGCGCTGGTGGCGACGCTGGTCGACAAGAGCGTCGCGTATCAGGCCGAAGATGGCTCCGTGTACTATGCCATCGACAAGTTCCCGGATTACGGCAAGCTGTCCCATCTGGACAAGCGCGAGGTGCAGGCCGGCGCGCGGGTATCGCAGGACGACTATGCCAAGGAAAACGCGCAGGACTTCGCGCTCTGGAAAGCCGCCAAGCCGGAAGATGAGGCCAGCGGCGCCGCGTGGGATTCTCCGTGGGGCCGCGGACGTCCGGGGTGGCACCTTGAGTGCTCGGCCATGGCAATGCGGTTCCTGGGAGAGACGCTGGACATTCACTGCGGCGGCATCGATCTGGTCTTCCCGCACCATGAGGACGAGATCGCGCAGTCAGAGGCCGCGACGGGGAAGCAGTTCTCCCGCTTCTGGTGCCACGGCCAGTTCCTGCTCACTGAGGGAGCCAAGATGGCAAAGCGGGTGGGCAACGTGGCGACGGTCGAGGATCTGAGGGAGCAGGGCGTATCTGGGGCCGCCTTCCGCCACTTCGTCTTTTCCACGCACTATCGGAAGCAGCTCAACCTGTCACCGGACGCACTGGAGGCGTCGACCGAGGGTGTGCGCCGGATTGACGACTTCGCGGAGCGGCTGGAAGGAGCAACCGGGGGGACAGCCGAGCTGGGTATTGCGGCCGACGAGCTCGAACGGGACGCCCAGGCCGCGCTTTTTGACGATCTGAACGCGCCCGAGGCGATGGCCGCGCTCTTCACTTTCATCCGGCGCGGCAATGCTGAACTGGACAGGCCGGGCAACGATGTCGCCGCGCTGGCGAGGGCGAAGGCGGCGTTCGCGATGATCAACGGAGTGCTCGATCTCATCCCCGATCGAGCCGACGATCCCAAGCTAGCCGCGTATGTGGAAGAGCGGCTGGCCGCTCGGCGAGCGGCGCGCGCGTCCCGCGATTTTGCGACGGCAGATGCGATTCGCGAGGAGTTGACAGCTCGCGGGATCGCCATCGAGGATGGTCCCGAAGGAAGTCGTTGGAAAAAGGTTCACTAGCAGTTGACTCCGAGCTAGAAAACAGGGTATTTTTCCAGGCTTGCGTAGAAACATGTAAACGCCTGCGCTGACGTAGCTCAATTGGCGGAGCAGTCGATTTGTAATCGACAGGTTACCGGTTCGATTCCGGTCGTCAGCTCTG
>JBPCQO010000094.1:0-13642 GCA_050998035.1 Gemmatimonadaceae bacterium
TTTGTGTTTTCGGAGGGGGGTGGGTGGGCCCTGGGAGGGGCTGGGGGGTGGGGGTCCGCCAGCCCCCCCCCCACACTTGCGTGGTGACCCATCGTACTGCGGCGCGAGTTGGGCACGCAGGGGCTCAGTTGCTTACGCGCAAGGTTGGGCAGCATATATTCCAGATTGTCGCCTTGTACGTACCTCCCAGTGAGGTGCTCATAGGAAAATGGAAGACCCGGCAGTACAGCTCGCGGATGCGCTGCGAGACCGCTACACGATCGAGCGTGAGCTCGGACGCGGCGGAATGGCAACGGTGTATCTCGCGCGAGATGTGAAACACGGTCGCTCTGTAGCACTAAAGGTGCTGCACCCCGAGCTAGCCGCGTCGCTGAGCTGTGAGCGGTTCAGACGAGAAGTCCTCTTCGCCGCACGGCTCCAGCATCCACACATCCTCACTGTGCTCGACTCCGGTGAAACGGCCGGGCGACTGTGGTTTACAATGTCGTTCGTGGAAGGCGAATCACTGCGCGACCGCGTTAAACGCGAGAGGCAGCTGCCCGTAGCCGATGCGCTCCTCATAACGCACCAGGTTGCGAGCGCGCTCGACTTTGCCCACCGACACGGGATCATCCACCGCGACATCAAACCGGAAAACATCCTGCTCATCGGCGACGACGCACTGGTCGCGGACTTCGGCATTGCCCGTGCGCTCGCGGAGGGCGCGGGTACGATAACTACCACCACGATCACGTCACCGGGCTCAGCGGTCGGAACCGCGGCATACATGAGTCCCGAGCAGGCGAGCGCTGAGACGTTTCTGGACGGGCGCACGGACGTGTACGCGCTCGCATGCGTACTGTTCGAGATGTTGGCGGGTGAGACCCCTTTCACTGGGCCCACCATTCAGGCTGTGATCGCGAAGCGCTTCCTCGGCGACGTACCGTCGGTGCGCAAGCTGCGGCCGGCGGTGAGTGAAGGAATAGACGCTGCGATCATGCGCGCGCTCGCGCCGGTGAGGGCGGACAGGTTTCGAACGCCGTGTGACTTCTATGACGCGCTCGCCGCTGCGTACAAGGGGACGACGGAGCCTGTTCGGCAGTCGCCGAATGGGACATCTACCGGGAGTGGAAGCGAAGGCACCGGTCAAGTTGCCAGCAGACCAAACATCTCGAGTGGTCCGAACAGCGCGATCATCACCAGCGTCGCTGCCGGGACTGATACTGGCAGCCACAACGCGACCGGCTCCGACAAGCCCGCTGAGTCCCCGCCACTCCCGGCAGCCACAGCGGTGGGAGTGCCGTTGGACGTCTCCGCAGTCGGTTCGTCCGGAGTGTCATCGGCACCCGCCGCGCATGCTGCGGCACGCAGCAGACCTTCGCGTCGCTGGACCAGGCAGAGCCGCGTCGCTACCGCCGCGGCTGTTACCGGCGTGGTGGTCCTGCTCGCAGCAGGCTGGAGTCGCATCCTGCGATTGGCGCGCGCCGACATCCTGCCAGCGTCCGCAGTTGCGAGCGATCCGAGGCGCATCGCGGTGCTTCCATTTGACAACGTCGGCGATTCTTCAGACGCGTATTTCGCGCAGGGTGTGTCGGACGCGCTGCGCGGAAAGTTGACTTCCCTGCCTGGTCTTCAGGTCACGGCGCGCACCAGCTCGGTTCAGTACCGCGGGACCGCCAAGACACCCGCGCAGATCGGGAAGGAGCTCGGGGTCGATTATCTCGCAATGGGAACGGTGCGCTGGGAACGTGGAGGAGATGGCACGGAGAGCCGGGTTCAGGTGAGTCCGGAGCTGGTCCAGGTGTCTAGTAACGCCGCGAAGTGGCAGCAGCCATTCGACGCCCCGGTGGCGGATGTGTTCAAGATGCAGGGGGATATCGCCGGTCAGCTGGCGCAGGCCTTGAACGTCTCCCTGGACGCCAGAGACGTTGCCAAGCTTGCGCAGCGGCCCACGACGAGCCTCACGGCCTACGACGCGTACCTGAAGGGCCAGGAAGCGTCCGACGGGTTGGGTGTGAGTGACCCGCTCACGCTCAAACGCGCAATTGCATTTTACGAGGACGCCGTTTCACTCGACCCAAACTTTGGGTTGGCATGGTCGCAGCTGTCGCGCGCGCAATCCATTGTCTACCTCAACAGCACGCACACCGCGGCACAGGCGCGGCTCGCACGGATCGCGGCGGAGCGGGCGTTAGCGCTGTCTCCGAACGGCGCGGTTGGGCACCTGGCGCTTGGGAACTACTACCTCGCGCTCGGCGAGAATGCACTTGCGCTCGGGGAGTTCCAGTTTGGCAGCCGCGCGGCACCACTCAACGTGGAACTTCTTTCGCAGACAGGGCGCGCCGAGTTCAGCCTCGGTCGGTATGACTCCGCCCTCGGGCACCTGCAGCAAGCCCGTGCGGTGGACCCCCGTGCCGTCGCCACCGCACGAGGCCTCGCGCGATTGCTGCTGTGGATGCGGCGGTATCCTGCCGCTCTCGAAGTGAACAACAGCGGGCTTGCGCTCGCACCGGGGAACATTGCGCTCCTCGAAAATAAGGTGATGATCTGTCTCGCGCGGGGGGATCTGGCAGGTGCACGCGCGGTGATCAATTTGGCTCCAGAATCGCTGGACCGAGCGGAGCTCGGCGCGTGGATGTACGATCTCGTCTGGGTACTCGACCCGCAGCAACAGAAGGCCGTCCTAACCCTCTCGCCAGCAGCGTACGATAATGACGTGGGCAAGTGGGCGCTTACCGTGGCACAGATTTACACGCTTCACGGGGAAACAGGTAGGGCGACGGCGTACGCGGATTCCGCAGCCGTCGCGTACGCGACGCAACTCCGCAGCGCCCCCGATGATGCGCAGCGACACGCATTACGCGGTGTAGCACTGGGTTTGGCTGGACACTCGGCCGAAGCCATCCGCGAAGCGCAAGCAACGACGGCTCTGTTGCCGCCATCTCGCGATGCGTATGTCGGTGCGTACACTCAGCACCAGGTAGTCCGAACATACATTCTCGCCGGTCAGCCAGAGAAGGCGCTCGACATGTTGCAACCGCTGCTCCGGATGCCATACTTCGTGTCGCCAGCGTGGCTGCGCATTGATCCGAACTTCGCACCGCTACGACGGAACCCGCGGTTTCGGAAGCTGCTGGCGCGGTCATGATCGTCGCGAGCGGATGTGCATGGCAAAACCTGTCCGGCGCGGCACATCCTGTGCGAGGTCGCCCGGCTAACTTCGCAGTGTCCCGTAGTTGCAGCTGCGGACCTCCCAAATCCCCCGACATCGCCCTCCCTAATGGCCCAGCAGAACTCGTTTGACGTAACTACCGGAGTCGACATGCAGGAGGTGGATAACGCCGTAAATCAGACTGAAAAGGAGATCGGACAGCGATACGACTTCAAGGGATCCAAGGCAACGATCGAGTTCCAACGCGCCGAAGATAAGCTGGAGCTCGTCGCCGACAGCGAGTTCCAGATGCGCGCACTCATTGACGTTCTCTGGGGCAAGCTGGTCAAGCGCGGGGTCCCGGTTAAAAATCTGGAGATGGGCGACGTCAAGGCGGCCGGTGGCGACACTGTACGATGCGAGATCGGCCTCAAGACATCGCTCGACAGCGACACCGCCAAGAAAGTCGCGGCCGCAATTAAAGAAGCAAAGATCCCCAAGGTGCAGGCGGCAATTCAGGGAGACCAGGTGCGCATCAGCTCGCCGTCGAGAGACGATCTACAGACGGCAATGCAGATGTTGCGGTCCAAGGATTTCGGCGTGGAGCTGCAGTTCGGCAATTATCGGTAGCTCGCGGTGGTGTGTCATACATGAAGCGACACAGACGGCGCCGTATGCACTACGGCGTGAACAGCTCCAGCCGCACCGCGTAGGTAACTAGCTCGCCTGGCTGGAGCGTTACCATGCCGGTGTCGGTTCCCGCTGGCCACTCGGCACCAAACGGATCGGCCCAGTTGAACTGCGGCTCCAGCGCGACATAAGATTTGTCCACGGGGGCGTATACCTGCACCGCCTTGACGTGCGGTGAGGTCGCAACAATGCGGAGGCCGTACGCAGCGTCCCCGTCCGTCACCTGGCACATGGTATGACCGTCGGCTGCTTTCCAAATGTCCACGAAACAGTCATCCAAATAGAGATCATCCAGCTGCCGCCCATCGGGAGCGGAGAAGTCGTACTGACTTCCCGCCACGGTGACCACGTCACCCGTGGGGAGTACCTCGTCGTAGTTGTTGACCAGTACCCGTTTACTCGCGGGAATGTGTATGCGCGCCTGGGCACGGTGGCCACTCGGAATCGCGAAGTACGGGTGCCATCCAATCCCCATCGGTAGCGGAGCGGCGCCCACGTTGCGCGCGGTCACACACACGCTGAACGAGTCGCTCCTGAGCGTCACATCGTAAGACACGCTCGTGGACGAGAGCCAATGGCCACCGAAGTTTCCCGCGTCGAGCGAGCCGGACACGCGATCCCAAGTGTCGGAAGTTTCGCGACGGATAGCGCCGACATGCGACGCGAGTGTCAGTCCGTGCATCGCGTATCGCTCAGCGCCCGCGGCCTGGCCGCCCCAGTTCGCTGGGAGATTGACGGTCTGCCCAAGTATCTGTGTCGCGATCGTCGTGCCGTCGCTGTCCAGTTTGCCGCGGATGCGGTTGGCAAAAGGAAGTAGGATCGCGCCACCCATGCTGAACGCCTTGTTGCCTCCAGACTCGCCCGCGTCTGCGCGCAGTGTGGCGAGCGCTTCGTGTTCAGGTGGTGTTACCAGCACGTCAACGTGACCCCGCCCGGGAAGATGAGCTCCAATTTGGAGGATCATCATTCCCGACCCAGGCAGCACCTGTGCACTGACGAATACAGGCCGGCTCGGATGTGTCGGCTCCTTGCTTTGCAGCGTGATTACCGACTCATCGGTCGACCCTGCGGATTTACCGTCTTCCATGTCGTTATCCTTAGCCCCAGACCAACAAGGGCCATACCCAAATGAACGAAACGATTGAACTCTTGAGCGCGAGACGAGCTGTAGCCCCGAGGCTACTGGCGGAGCCCGCTCCAAGCGAAGCTGAAGTTGACAAGCTACTGACCATTGCCTCGCGCGTTCCTGACCATGGGAGACTCGTGCCGTGGCGCTTTATTGTGATCGAGCACGAAGGAGCCGAGAGGATCGGCGAGGTGATCGCCGCCGCCTTCGTCGCGGATAATCCAGACGCCGACGCCGACAGGATCGCGACGGAGCGGGGGCGGCTGGCCCGCGCGCCTCTCGTGGTGGCGGTGGTGTCGCGCGCCCGGCCGCACGCGAAGATACCCGAAGCCGAGCAGATGTTCTCAGCCGGGGCCGCGTGTATGAACCTGGTGCTGGCGGCCAATGCGATGGGCTACGCCACCAACTGGCTCACGGAGTGGTATGCGTACGACCGTCGAGTGCTCGCGGAGCTTGGCGTCGAGGCCGATGAAACCATTGCCGGGTTTATCCACATCGGGACCCCGACCGAGGCATCGACCGAACGGCCGCGTCCAAAGCTGGACGAGATTGTCACGCGCTACCCCCGGGAAGCCGGCGAAGCATAGCTTCGGCGCGCGAGCCAGCACTCTGCAGAATCGCGGGCCCGTTTGATGCCCAGCGAGCCGTATCCGATCACCCGTTCTGCCAAACAATTCCTCAGATACATTCATGGACGTCATCCCGTCTGAATCCCCGTCTCCACCCGTACGAGGGCGACGGCGCACTGCCAGAGTGATCGATCGCAACATCCGCGCGCTCGTAGCCGAGCGGGCGGAGGAGGAGCGCGCGCGAAGCCGGGAGGAGCGCATCGCAGACGTGGTGACAACGTTCGCTGGTAGCATGCGTTTCGTGTATCTGCACCTGGCGATCTTCGGCGCATGGATCACTGTGAATCTGGGTCGGGTGCCTGGCGTACCTAAGTTCGACCCGTCGTTCGTCATTCTGGCGATGTTTGCATCGGTCGAGGCCATCTTTCTCTCGACCTTTGTCCTGATTACACAGAACAGGATGTCCGAACTGGCCGGGACGCGCGCCGATCTGGACCTCCAGATCAGCCTCCTGTCCGAACACGAGCTAACGCGTGTGGTGCGCCTCGTCGCGGCCATCGGCAACCGCCTGGGACTGGAAGAAGCCCGCGATCCGGAGCTGGACGAGCTGGGTCGCGATGTCGACCCAGAAGCGGTCCTCAAGCAGATCGAGGTACGGAGCGAGGAGTTCGAGCGGTCGCGTGACGAGAAAGCTCACTAAAGGGTACGTGTAGTCCCGCTGGTACAGAACCTGTACACATGCACCCGAAGGAGCGGATTCCGCTGGCTGGCCGCCTCGCATTACGAACCAATCGCAGAGCATTATACAAGTGGCAGTTAATTCAAGCGCGGTGACGCGTGGCGGGGGCGCCGTTGCGGCATCTCCCGCAGCATCTTCGGCTCAGGCCGAGCTCAACGCATTCCGCTGGATCATCCTGTTGGGATTGATCACGGCCGCGATAATGGAGGTGCTGGACACCACCATCATCAACGTTGCGCTCCCTCAGATGGCCGGCAACCTCGGCGCCACCCAGCAGGAGATCAGCTGGGTGAGCACTGGCTACATCCTGTCCAACGTGGTCGTGCTGCCGATGACTGCGTTTTTTACGGCAACCTTCGGCCGGCGGAACTATCTAACGGGGTCGATCATCCTGTTCGTGGTCGCGTCATTTCTGTGCGGCACGTCCACCAGTCTGGTGGAGCTGGTAATGTGGCGAATCGTCCAGGGGGCGGGTGGAGCGGCGCTCCTGTCTACCGCGCAGGCCACCATCCGGCAGATCTTCCCCAAGGAACAGCAGGGGATCGTGCAGTCAATCTTTCTGCTCGGCATCATCGTCGCGCCAACTTTGGGACCGACACTGGGCGGGTGGATCACCGATAACTACACGTGGAACTGGTGCTTCTTCATCAACATTCCCATCGGGATCGTCTCCGCATTCCTGATCAGCTCGTTCCTGCACGATGCACCCGGGCAGAAGCTTGGTGGCGGGCCGGTCGATTGGGTGGGAATCGGGCTCCTCACCGCAGGCGTGGGTGCGCTGCAATACGTGTTGGAGGAGGGCAATCAGAACGACTGGTTCTCTGACGCGTGGATCACACGCCTCGCGGTACTCTCGGGGGTGTGCCTGGTCACGATGGTGTGGTGGGAGTTATCGGCCCGGAACAAGCATCCAGTCGTGAATTTCCGGGTGCTCAAGAACCGGGAGCTCGCTGCGTCGATCTTCCTCTTTGTCGCGCTCGGATTCGGGCTCTATGGAGGGACTTTCATCTTCCCGCTCTTCACGCAGAGCATCCTCAACTTCACACCCACCGAAACGGGACTGACGCTACTGCCGGGCGGATTGGCGACCGCGGTGGCCGCACTCATATGCGGCCGGCTGCTGAACGGTGCCAAGCCGCTGGTCGATGCACGCGTCCTCATCTACATCGGAATAGCACTGTTCACCGTGTCCATGTGGAAGCTGGGGCATCTCACAACACAGGCCGGCGAATCCGATGCGCGCTTCCCGCTCATTATCCGTGGTCTCGCGCTCGGCTGTCTCTTCACGCCAATCAATCAGGTGGCGTACGGCAGCATGGATCCCAGTGAGGCGCAACAGGCATCGGGATTGATCAATCTGGCGCGCCAGTTGGGGGGATCCTTCGGCATCGCCATCCTGACCACGTATCTCACGCGCCATATCCAGTACCACCGCGCCGACCTCGTCACGAACGTGTATGCCGGTAATCCAGCGCTCGTGCATCGACAGCAGTTGATCGTCTCCGATCTCATGGCGCACGGCGCGTCTCAGTCAGTGGCGCAGCACCTGTCCCTTGGCCTGGTAAATCAGATGCTGTCGCGCCAGGCCGCGATGCTCAGCTATAACGATGCGTGGATGGTTATCCTGCTCTCCTTCGTGGTCGTGTCCCCAGCGATAATTTTCCTACGCAAGCCGAGGTCGGCGGCAGGCGCGGTCGATATGCACTAGCATGTCCTAGTGCGTATGCACCAAGATGCGCTAGCATGCAGTACAGTTTCCCAGCTCGGAGGAGTAGATGGCCGAAGTCGCTGTTGATCTCATCACGCTGTCACGGGAATTCGGAAGCGGAGGGAGTGAGCTAGCGAAGGAGCTGGGCTCTCATCTCGGGTGGCGGGTGCTCGATCGGGACCTCGTGCAGCTCGTGGCCGCCCGGCTCAAGCTCGATCCACGGACGGTGGAAACAATGGACGAGCATCCGCCGGGATTGTTCTCGCGGATATCGTCAGCACTGTTGATCACCAGTCCGGAGTCGCCCATCGCGCTCGAAAGAAGTGATCTACTGAGCCCCGATGCGGTGGCAGATGCGAGCCGAGCAGCGATCATGGAAGCGGTTCAGTCGCCTCCATTGATCGTCGTAGGCCACGGAGCGCAGTCACTGTTTCGTGATCGGCCGGGGACGCTACACGTTCGGCTGGTGGCGCCGGTGGAGTCCAGAACAAAGCGCATCTGCTCACGCGAGCCGTGCGAGACCAACGCCGCCACGGCCCGACTGAGGCACATGGATGCGGATCGGGGGGCATACGTGCGACGCTACTTTCACACCGACTGGCGCGATCCGATGCTGTACGACCTGGCAATCAACACCGGCCGCACATCCATAAAGGCAGCGGCTGCTGCTATACTCGCCGTCGTTGGGCGAACAGGGTGAACTTGTACTCCTACATCAGCACTTCGCCTGATTCGCGGGAGAAGACGATATCGGTCATTCGCGTGGGGATTGTCGTACCACGTTTCGGAGCGCGCGGGGTGGTGTCGAAGTAAGCTTTGGGATCGTGGCGATTCTCCAACACATACCAGTTGTAGCCGTGCGCCTGGAACTGCTCGATCACTGTGGTGAGCGAGCTCCCCGCTTCCCGCATCGCCTCTGGCGATACCTCCACAACGATGTCCATCCTGGCGGGATACCGATCGATGTTCGCGAGGATGTCCATGAGTATGGGCAGCTCAACCCCCTCTACGTCGATCTTCATCATCTTCGCCCTCGCCAGCTCCGATGGCTCAATGACATCTAGTAGCGTTGCCGCGCGCACGTCCGCCTCGTAGCTCCCGCCACGCTGCTGTTGCACCGATGTCGCGCCGCGGTTCTCATCCGGGCCAGCGTAGATCGAAACCGTCCCTTCCCGATCCGACGCCGCTACGTTGATGGCTCTGACGTTGGTCGCGGCATTGAGAGCGATGTCGTCCTGCAGCCTCCGGTAAATGCTCGGCGAAGCTTCGACGGCGACGACACCCCCGGTGCTACCGACGAGCTTGGATGCGAGCACTGTGAAGTACCCGATGTTGGCACCCACGTCGATGAACACATCGCCTTCGGCCAGGCGCCGCATCAGCAAGCCGGTGAGATTTGGCTCCCAGTACCCGAAGTAGAAAACCCGCGACGGCACGAAATCATGTAGCTCGCAATTAAAACGACCGCCCCACGCCGCAACCGCTTCGAGCCGCACGCCGGGCTTCGCCGTAATCTTGCTGAGCGCCCTGAACGCATACTCACCTCCAAGGGCTAACGGCCAGTATTTCACCACCAGCCGATTCATCTTCGCTATCTGGACGTACAATGCTTTCATCATGGGCTCGTGTGCTGGCGTGCTGGGGAGTTTCGACGCAGAGACAATTTACTTGTGTATGCCGCTCGGCAGGTGGAGCAGATAGTGCGCGAACGCGTGATGGTGTGTGATCGCGTTTTGCTCGCTGCATGCGCGTCACCCAAGCTTCGCACCGTTGAGGACCGGGCGCTCGGGAACTGCCAGCACGATCCCGTCCTCAGCGTAGAACCCCGTCAGCAGAAACTCTGACCGCACGGGGCCGATCTGTTTGACCGGGAAATTCACGACGCCGAGGACCTGCTTTCCGATCAGATCGTCCTTGGCGTAAAGTGCGGTGAACTGCGCGCTCGTGCGCTTGATCCCGATCTCCGGACCAAAATCCACGGTGATCTTGTACGCCGGGCGCCTGGCTTCCGGAAAATCTTCGACGTCTGTGATGGTACCGGCGCGAAGTTCGATGGCACTGAACTGGTCCCAGGAGATCTCTGCCATTCGCCGCTCCCTATATAATCTCCCCGTACCGTGATCGAGCAAGAAGACGCAACGTAAGCCGCAGGTCAAGCCGGCCAGGCGGGGGCAGCCCGAGCGCGTGAGTTAGACGCCTCGCACGCGAGCTGGTTCCGGAGCCACGGTGCTCGGAAATCACCGCGCAATAGAGCGGGGATAAAAACATCGGGGTGGCACTCTGCAGGCGCCGCCCCGATGTTTCTGCCGCACAATGCGCATCGCCGCGTATTGCTATCCAGCCGAACTACCTGCTGTCGCGATCAGCACGCACGTCGCGGCGATCGTGACTGGCATCACGCCTGTCGGAGCGCGTGTCGCGCCGGTCGCGATGCAACTCGGCGCTGTCGCTCCGCACGCCTCGCTCATCCGTCCGGAGGTCACGCCGATCCTGCCTTAGACCGGAGGCGTTATGATTGGCGCGATCGGTGCGGATGTCAGCGCGATCCTTCCGGAAGTCGCGCTTGTCCGATCGGACTTCGTTAGCGTCAGCGCGAACGCCGCGGTGATCATTGCGAACTTCGCGGCGATCCCCGGCGATCGCCCTGTTGTCGGAGCAGCGATCCGGGTGAGCGGAACACCACGCGCCCCGTGCTGTGGATCCGGGGTGCGATATCGGCGTCGACAGTATCTGGGCACCGGCCGTTCCGGCACTCAGCGTAAAGACGGTCGCGGCAACTGCAAAGATGCTTCGGTTCATAACAGTAATCCTCTCCATGAGTTATACGTGCTCAATCAGCACGCTTCATCAGATTGGACGGGTGGAATAACGCGCTGTTAAGAGCACCGCCGGAGCAGCATCAATGAGCCGCTGCGCCCGAAGTCATGGCGGTCGGATTTGCTGCTGTTGGATAAACCTCACTGCGGCTAGCTGGCAGAGCCCGCAGCCAGAGGGTGAACTTTGATCCTTCACCCACGCGGCTTTCCACGGTGATGTCGCCGTCCATGAGGCGAGCGAGTTGGCGACTTATGGCCAGTCCGAGGCCAGCTCCGGAGGCAGAGCGCGTGTACGGGTTCCCTTCCGTCGTTTCCAGCTGAGTGAACGGATGAAAGACTCGCGTTGCATCCTTGGGGGCGATGCCGATCCCGTTATCAGTAACGCTGATGGCGACGTACTCGGCGCCACATGCGAGGTGATTGTCTCCGAGGGGAGCCGTCAGCTTCTCAGCAGTGATGGCAATGCGTCCTCCCGGAGGCGTGAACTTCACCGCATTGGACAGCAGATTGGCGACCGCTTGCCGCACACGCTGTTCATCCCCCACGAATGCTGCCGCGTCCGCATCGCTCCACGTGACCGATAGATCGATGCCCTTGGCGGCTGCCTGCGGTTGGACGAGCGACGTGGCCAAGTCGATGACTTCGCGTGTGCTTCCAGGAGCGATGCTCACATCCATCGTTCCCGACTCTACTTTGGCGAGATCGAGTACCTCATTCACGAGTCCGATAAGATGTTCGGTGCTCGCCTTTACCCGCGCGACATAGCTGCGCTGATCGTTAGTGAGCGGGCCCGCAATCTCGAGCTGCATTAGATCGGTGTAGCCGAGGATCGCGTTGATGGGCGTCCTTATCTCGTGCGACATGGTTGCTAGAAAGCTCGATTTGGCGCTACTCGCCGATAACGCAGCCGCCAGCGCAACATCACGTTCATCAGCCAGCTCCTCCACTTCGGCCACACGTTGTTCCAGCTCCGAGTGAGCGGCGGCGACATCGGCTGCCATGCGATTGAAGCTGGTAGCGAGTCGTGCCATCTCGTCGTTGGCGCGCGGAGTAACGCGAGTGGCGTACTCTCCGCGGGAGACAGACTCCGCCGCGCGCGTGAGTGCGGAGAGCGGCCGCGTGATACTGCGGCTAAGCGCCCAGGCAGATGCTGCACCAATGACCAGCAGCGCGAGACACAGCAGTGCGAATCGCTGGAGCAGAGCGCGAGAGTTGGTGGTTAGGGCACCGCGCGGAACCTCCACCACGACCGCCCACGACGTTCCGGCGATCGAAGTCTGAGCCGCGAGCATGCGCTTACCACCATGGGTGTAGCTGGTGGTATCGGCTGCGGCCGACGGCCGCGCCGACGTAACGCTGCCCGCCGTATCCGTCGGAGCAGCGACCGGCAGACCACCGACAGTGGACCAGAACGCATCCGTGGTGTTCCGGAAATAGGCAGTGCTGCTACCGCCAATCAGCCCGTTCAGCCGCCGCGAAGTTTCAGGGCTCGACGCGAGGCGACCCTGCTGCGTGATCCAGCCTCGCTGCTCCCCCGCGACTACGACCGGTGCCGCTACCCAGTAGTACACCGCGTTGTGCGACACGTAAAACGGGCCGAAGTAGACGGAGCGGTTCAGCAGTCGTGGTGATCCACCGTCGAGCCGGCTACCACCAACCAGTGGCGGCTGCGTTGCGTGCGCGGTGCCATCACCTCCATCTTCGCCCAATGCGGCGACCTTGTGGCCCTCGACGGTCCAGAGCTGGATCGGCATCGCCGAATCGGGAGAGATTGCGAGGCGACCCAGAGCGGCCAATACGCTGACATTCGCGGCGTTGGTGGGATGCGTAACAGCCCGTTGCACAGCTGAATCGCTGGCCGCCTGCCGCAGCAACTGAGTGCGCCGGTCGGTGGACGCGGTTACCATTCCAGCGAGTTGGTTTGACACGCGCTCGAGTCTGTCGACCGCCACCACCTGAGCCGATCGGCTTACTTCCCGGTATGCAAGCGCCACCGCGGCCGCCAGGACGATGGCGAGCAGTGCGGTGATGAAGAGCGGGAGCTTTCGCTCCAGCGACATCATTTTAAACACAGGATCGGGCCGCTGATCGGGACGCTGATCATGCACGCTACTATGCGATGATGGATCGATATTCATTGGTGATCCTATATGACTGCCGAGGGGGCATTGCGCCACCAACATGGCCAAGCCGCAACAGAGTACCGAGCCAGGTTACCGAACCAGGTTATCGAGCCAGGCCTACCGTCCCGTTTACGTCGGACCCGCCGGACCTGCCGTCGTGGGGCGACAGGGGGCGACAACGATCGACGTGATGACCGGCGTCGCCGGCGCGGGGCTGCGTGCAACGGAGTCGCCCCTGAACTCCACTCCGCAGTAGCGATCGAGCGTCATCGTCTGGACGCCGCCTGCAGATTTCAACCTTGCACCCGGCTGGCCGGTCACCGCGCTAAACGGTGTGCCCACGCCGACCCCGTCGAGAGTGTGAGGACCGGGCTTGTTCACGTCGATCCAGCGAAGCGTGTCGTTCGCAAAGGCGAGTGTCAGTGTGTCCTGACCAATTCCCCTTACCACGATCACGTCCTCCCCATGTGGCCCCGCGGTTGCGCCCACTGCGTACACCAGCGACATCACTGGGCGGCGCCATGTGTTCAGTTGCAGCGGGCCCACAGCACCATCCCGGATTATCGCGTGACCACCGACGACTGTCGGTTGATTATCCGCAGCGGCGGCGGCAGAAGCACCCGCCGAAGAGGACGCTGTCGCCCCCTTCCGCGGGGGGGGGGGGGGGGGGGTGGGAGAAAAAAAAAAACAAAGAAAAAAAAAAAAAAAAAAAAACACCACGAAACAAAAAAAAAAACCCCC
>JBPCQO010000114.1:0-10266 GCA_050998035.1 Gemmatimonadaceae bacterium
GATCCCGCTGGTATGTGAGGGCGTCATTCGGATCATGCGCGTGGGAGATAAGCTGGAGGGCGCAGCAAGTTGTACTCGCACGGTATTATAGAGTGCAGGGGGGTCCGCTGGTAAGAGGCCGATCAGCACCGGCGGCCAAAGATGGCGGTTCCGGGGTGGACACCGAGCCTGAACGTCTGCGCCAGGCTTCGACGAACCATACGTTCATGCAAGGATAACAGGTAGCCACATAGAAATCCTGACTGGCCCGCCGTACGAAAATATTGCCACATCAATCAAGCAAGGACAGCCACATGACACGCTGGACCCGCGTCGCTCTGTGCGGCGCAGCAGCAGTCATAATCTTCGACACCGCCGCCTCGCTGCTCGCGCGCATGACGGGCTCGGCGCACGGCAGCACTGCTATTGGCTTGACCGTCATTTACGCGGTGATCGGGTATCTGGCCGCGCGTGCAATGCAGAGCAAGCGGTTACTCGCGGCTGCGCGCGCTGGAATCCTCCTCGGCTTAACGGACGCATCGGCAGGCTCAGCAATTTCGTGGGTTATTCGTCCGGCTGTATGGCATCGTGGGTTGACACTGGGCTGGTGGATTGCCATCGCTATATTCGTGACCGTACTCGCGACGCTGATCGCGACGATCGGCGGCCTTGTGGCGCAGTGGCGGAACAGAACGGCAACGCCCGCTGCTACGTAGTCTGCGCGCTGTCTGGCCAATCCTCCGCAAGCCGCCGAATCGAAAGTTGGGCCATTGGTGGATCTCCGCTCTGTCTGACCTGCACACAAGCTTGCCCGAGACGTAAGATCCGTAAAGATCCGTACCTGATCAGATATACGAGTACACCCATTTGCGGAGCATCATGTTTGCACCTATGCGTGTCGGCACAACAGCTCTCGTCCTGGCATCCCTCGCCTGCGCCTCCGCGCCAGGCTCGATTGACGCGAGCGCTACTGCCGCTACAGCGGAACCGGGCGTTGCACACGGCATCGCCACAGCGGATGCGCTCATTTCCGCCGCGATTGGCGTTCAGATTCCGGGTGCGGTACTGGTGGTCGCTCGCGACGGCAAGGTTCTGCAGGATCGCGCGTTCGGGTATGCGCAGCTCAACGACTACGACATGCACCGGCTGGCCCAGCCGCGCGTCATGCGTACATCAACACAGTTCGACCTGGCCTCGGTCACCAAGGTCATGGCTACGACTTTCGCCGTGATGCTCCTCGTGGATGGTGCTAAAATCGACGTTGATGCGCCGGTTTATCGCTACCTGCCGGATTTTCGCGGCCCTCACCTGGACAGCATCACCGTGCGGAACCTGCTCACTCACTCAGCCGGTCTGGTCCAGTGGCAGCCGCTGTACTACCAGGCGTCAAGTCGCGCTCAGACGTACGCCGCCATCCGGAACATGCCGTTAGCCTGGGGCGTGGGTGCGGGGCGACACTACAGTGATCTCGGCTTTATGCTCCTCGGCTACATCGTCGAACGCGTCAGCGGCCAGACACTGGACGCGTTTGTCGATGCGAATCTGTATCGCCCGCTCGGACTCCACTCCACTACGTTCGTCCCCAAGTCACACGGCTTCACTGATTTCGCGGCAACGGAACAGGGCAATACCTACGAGCACCACATGGTGTACGATTCCACCTTTGGCTATCTGTACAAGGGCGATCCCACGTCGTGGAACGGGTGGCGACATTACGTGCTCTCCGGCGAGACGGACGACGGCAACTCCTGGTACGCAAATGGAGGAGTCGCCGGTCACGCAGGGCTGTTCTCAACCGCGGCGGATCTGCGCGTGCTCATCGATCTTCTGAACGGACGCGGCACTTATCGCGGGCACCGGTACATGCGCCCCGAGGTCGTCGATCAGTTCCTGTCCGTGGACAGATTCCAGAACTATCTCGGCTGGATGTTACCACCTGGCATGCCGACAGGCAGCTTCGCCCACAACGGTTTCACGGGCACGTATGTGCTCGGCGTTCCGAAGTACGGGCTCTCTATAGTTCTGCTCACCAATCGCCAGAACCTCGGCACCAACGCACGCGGCTACTTCCCCGACGTGGGACCGCTCCAGCAATCTGTGGCGCGTGCGATTGTCAACGGCGCAGAGCGAGCTGCCGCGACGCGTTGAGCCAAGCTGAGCGACGTTGAGCCGCTACTCTTCGAGCCCCGTCACCGATACGTCGGCGTGCCCGTCACTGTCGTAGTGCACGATCACGCGCCAGGGCTGGCAGCAAACCTGGCAATCTTCCACGTATTCCTGAGTCGATCCACCGCCGGGATCCACGGCGATCTGGACCTCCTCGCCGCAGTAGGGACAGTAGATTAACGCATCGGTGTCGGCAGGGCCGTCATCGAGCGCGAGGTCATCGTCGACATCACTTTCGAAATCATTTTCGAGGTCGTCATCGTTGGGCAGGTGCATCAAAGGCGGTGTGTGAGAAAGCATCAAAAGCAGCGGTAGTTGTACTGCCCAAGTGTATGCACGGATCCAGCGGCGGTGGCATCAACTCTCGGTCATCCACCAATCAGCGACCAAAATTCTGATGCAGAACGAATCGAGCGTCCGGCTATTCAGCTGGACCGACATGCCCAAGGAGCGTGTCACCGACCAGATATCACGCCGCCTCGTCACGGGCGACCGCATGATGCTGGCCCACGTCTATCTCGACAAGGGCGCGATCGTGCCGCAGCACTCACACGAGAATGAGCAGATCACGTACATCCTTGAAGGCGCGCTACGCTTCTGGATCGGTGCCGACGGCTCGGAAGAAATCGTGGTAGGTGTCGGCCAGGTGCTGCACATCCCATCCAACGTTCCGCACAAGGCAGAGGCGCTGGAGGACACGCTGGACGTGGACATATTCAGTCCGCCGCGCCAGGACTGGCTGAACGGTACGGATAGCTACTTCCACAACAAGAAGTAGCCATGGACCTGGGACTGAAGGGCAAGGTCGCGCTCGTCGCTGCATCGAGCCGCGGGCTGGGACGAGCGGTGGCCGAGGAGCTGGCGGCGGAGGGAGTTGATCTGATGCTGTGTGCTCGCGGGGAGCAGGCACTGAAGGAGACCGCGGACTCGATCAGAACAGCATCCACTGTCCGCGTCGTCGACATGACCGCGGACCTGTCCAAACCCGCGGACGTGGACAGATTGATTGAGGCCGCCATGCGCGAGCTGGGCCGCATCGACATCCTCGTCACCAATGCTGGCGGCCCACCGGCTGGCCCATTCGAGAGCCACTCGACCGAAGTGTGGCACGACGCCGTTCGGCAGAACCTCGACAGCGTGCTCAACCTCACGCGCGCCGTACTTCCGGGGATGAAGGAGCGCCGCTGGGGGCGCATCATCAACGTGACGTCCATCGCGGTGAAGCAGCCGGTCGACAATCTCATTCTCTCCAACACCGTGCGCGCGGCTGTCACCGGCTTCGCGCGCACCCTCGCCAACGAGGTTGCGACATTCGGGATCACCGTCAACAACGTGATGCCCGGTTATACCCGCACGCAGCGCATCGACGACCTGTCCGCGCGCAACGCCACGCTCAACGGAACCACTGCCGCGGCAGAGCTGGCCAAGTGGGAGCAGCAGATCCCGATGGGACGTCTGGGCAAGCCGCGCGAGTTCGCGGCGATGGTTGCGTTCCTCGCATCCGACCGTGCGAGCTACACTACTGGTGCGTCGATTCCCGTGGATGGCGGCTGGATTCGGTCGCTCGTCTGACGTAGAGCACTGCTCACTCACTGTCGGTGAATGAACCCACCGAGTGCGATGCGGTGCTCCTTCGTTGCTGCGTCGTACGAAACCGTGTATGTAGTGGGATAGTACCCCGGTGCGGCATATTGCGCGGGAACCTTGATCGGGTTGTTCAGGCTTGCGTGTGACTCTAGGTACGACTTCGCGACCATCGGCTCCGCGAACGTAAACACACCGTTGTATGAACCATAGATGAAGGTGCCTGTGAAAGGCTGCCCGTTCAGCTCTGGTGCCGTGACATCGACCCAGTGTGCCCCCATGTTAGGCACACCGCCCGGAGGAGCGTGCTGGTAGTTCAACGGAACGAACTGCGCGGGTGGGTCCAGTGCGAGTTTGGCCGAGAACTGGGGATCCGCCGGAGAAATTGCTGCTTGCGCGGCCGTGGTGATCTGGTAGAAGTGAACGTCGAAGTGCGGTACCTGATATGGTGTCGGGGGATGGCCCGTCGGATTCCAGTTGATCACTACGTGATCGTACGGCGTCACATTCGCGGCCGCCTCCGTTGGCAGCGCGAACGTGTACATGGACATTCCCGCGGGGAGGGCATTCAGCGCCGCCTCGCTTATCCGTATGCCGATTTCTGTCGGTATGCCATCCGCGCCAACCGTCACGTAGGTGTGACCGCTGCCAGTCTCCATCGCTGCCGATGCACCGACGTACGTCGATGCGTGAGCGGGTGAGGTGGAGTCGGAGCAAGCCAGTCCAACGATTAGAGCGCTGGTGGCGACGATACCGGCCAACAATGCATGTGCTGGGATCTTGCGCGAGGGGTTATTCATCTTCTGCTCCGGTGATGAGAGTTGAAAACGTCACGAGTGTGTGACATCAGGGCCGCCGTGCCAGCGTCGGCAGGATCGCGGTGTTGTGCCCATGCACGATCTTCCATTCGGGTGCTTCCGAGCGGTGAAATACATAGGTCATTCTGGTTCTGAGCACGCCAGGCTCGTCCGTGGGCACCACACCTGGCGGTAGCGCTGCATAGCCGGTCACCCGGTGCTCTGTCTCGGCTACCGCGGTATCAGTTCCCAGCATGGTGATCCGATGGACCGTTACTGTGCTGTGGCTGCCCGCGTAAATGCCGGAGAAGATGCGTGCGTGCGTCGCCTCGATCTCCGCGCGCCCACTCATGCCGATTCCCCTGATGTTGACGAAGCCAGCTTGCTCGTCGAACGCCAGTGACCATGCACGCGCATCGTGGCTATTCCACGCCTCCACCTGCGAAGCGATCATCTGCCGAATGGCTATATCGGCAACGTCGTTCTCGATGGAAACTCCGGCTGGAGTCACAGGCGACTCAGACATTTACTACCTCGTTTTAGCTGTGGCACTCGTGAGCCATCATGGCACGATAGTGCCATTACTGCACAATGTTATACTTCCTCCATGCGATCGTCAAGCCGGGGAACCGATGCCCCCCCTATTTCCAGCGGACGCGAGCGTCAGAAGGGGCGCACCCAGAAGGCACTCTTGGCAGCTGCTCTGAAGCTCATGGCGGATGGACAGACGCCGTCTATCACCGAGGTGGCCGACGCCGCGGAAGTCTCACGCCGCACCGCGTATCGTTACTTCCCAACACAGGAGCAGCTGCTGGTCGAGGCCGCTCTGGAAGGACTCCGGCCAATCATGGTCCAGGCAGTGGAGGACACCGAAGGCACGGATCCGGCAGATATTGAAGCGCGTCTCGACCGCGCCGTGCGTGCGCTCCAGCGTGGTGCCGTGGCGAACGAGCCACTCCTGCGCACCGTGATTCGCCTCACCGTCGGCACTCCGGCACCAACTCGGCCGACTGAGCGCACAACTCCGCGAAGAGGCTACCGCCGCATCGACTGGATCACGCTCGCCCTGGAGCCCGTACGCGCGTATCTGGGCAAGCGGCGATTTGACCGGTTGGTGGCTGCACTGACCGTATGCGTGGGGATCGACGCGCTGATCGTGCTTCGCGACCTTTGCGGAATGTCAGAGGTGGAAGCGGAAAACGTGACGCGCTGGACCGCGCGCGCTTTGTTGCGGGAAAGCCTTTCAGAGGCGGAGGCCGGTACAGTACGGCGGTGAGACGCGCTTTAGCCGACTAGGCGAATACCAGCGGAGGGCCGGCCCAAGGCGTGCATTGACTCTACGCATGAAGCAGTACGTACTGAATACAACCACGCGGCTTCCGCTGCCACGCGACACAGTATTCGCGTTTTTCGCCGACGCGGCAAACCTGGGCCGGATCACGCCACCGGAGGTCCGCTTCCGGATCGTCTCCCCTCAACCGATCCAGATGCGTGAAGGAGCGCTGATCGATTATACCATCCGACTGCATGGCTGGCCCATCCGCTGGCACACCAGGATCACCCGCTGGGCGCCCCCCGAGGAGTTTACCGACACGCAGCTCAGCGGCCCGTATGCCATGTGGGTACATACCCATAGCTTTCACGAGGCCGGCGGAGAAACAGTAATACAGGACGAGGTCCGCTACGCCCTCCCCTTCGGGTTGATCGGTAGGTTGGTCCACCCGTTGGTGCGCCGGCAGTTGGAGCGCATCTTTGCATTCCGGCAGGTTGCCGTCGAGGGCATCCTTATTGAGCCTAGCAGGGTACAATGCCGATAGTTATTACCGTCCGCGGACGGGGGCACTAACGATGCAGATGAAGCGGGCGCAGCAAATCAGGGAGGAATGGGGAGACAAGCCGTGCGACCACCCCGCCTTCGCAAAGGAGTACGATCATGGTCCACACACCGGTAATTATCTCTGTACCCTGTGCGGCAAGAGCTTCACTTGGCGTGAAAAAACCGAGATAGTTGCCGCCAGACGCAGTTAGTCTGGCATGATCGACACTGGCAAAGCCGCCTGCATGCGGTCGATCACGAGGCTTCACTAACAGGTTCACTAACAGGTTCGCCACTACCGGCTCCGACCAGCCGCACAGTGCCGTCCCGAGGAGATCGAGACATGGCGCGAGCAGTCTGGCAAGGATCTACGCTGGCCGAGAGCGATGATACAGTCGTGGTCGAAGGCAACCACTACTTTCCGCCCGAATCTCTCGTGGCTGAGCACTTCCGCCCCAGCGCTCAACGGACCACTTGTCCCTGGAAAGGGATCGCGCACTACTACGACGTGGTGGTCGGTGGCCAGATTAACCCCGGTGCAGCCTGGTTCTACCCGGAGCCAAAACAGGCCGCCGCTAACATCCGTGATCGTGTCGCCTTCTGGCGTGGAGTGCAGGTCCTTCCCTGACGCGCCCCCTCAAGCGTCGGCCCTGCATGATCTCCTTCAAACCACATATCTCCGCCAGTAAGCCGACGACCGCTTTACTCGCGGTGTTCGTGCTAGCCTCATTCGTGATCAGTGCCGTGCCCGCCACGAGGCTGCACTCGCAGGTCCCACATCTGGCACTGATCGGGATCGACGCCACGGCTTCGGGCCCCGTCTTCGATCCACTGGTGGCGATGGGCTCCACTGTTGACGGTCACACACACGGAGCGGTCGCACAGATCTTCACCCCGGCGAACGTGGCGGCCATGAAGTCCGCGAACTTCCACGCAATCTCATACCGGATCCGCACTGAGCTCGGCGTCGAAGCGTGGCACTGGAACCCGCAGGGGCGATGGAGCGATGCGGCCCGAAGTCAGGGCTACTGGACTTCAAGTGATCACGTGAACGGTCGGATCACCAGGTCCTATGGTTATCGCCTACCACGCCGCGGTAGCACCATCGACCAGGCCAATGAGGATGGTTACTCGCGGCTGGATGACGGCGACGCACGAACATTCTGGAAGAGCAACCCTTACCTGGACCAGCGCTACACCGGCGAGCCGGAAGAGAAGCATCCCCAATGGGTCGTGATCGACCTGCAGGCCGTCGAAACAATCGACGCTATCCGCATACGCTGGGGCGTGCCATTCGCGACGAGTTACGAGGTGCAGTACTGGGATGGACAACAACCCAACGACGCGGACGATAACTCAAGCGGTACCTGGCGCACCTTCGATCTGGGCGCCGTGCGCGGCCCGGCGGGATCGCGCGGGGGCGACACAACCATCGCCCTTACAACTGCTCCATCATCCAGTCCGGCACGCACGCGCTGGATCCGGATACTGCTGCACTCGAGCTCGGGACATCCACCGCCGGGCAGCCACGACGCGCGAGACGGCCTGGGATACGCGATTCGCGAGATATCGCTCGGCCGTATGTCGCGCGGGGGAACACTACATGACTTGATTCAGCACGCGGCGGACCCGTCCCGCCAGACGCACATGTACGTGTCCAGCACCGATCCGTGGCATCGCGCGACAGACCGGGATTCCGGTACCGAGCAGCCTGGTATCGACCTGATGTTCTCGTCCGGAATCACGCGCGGCCTCCCGATGCTGCTCCCCGTTGGAGTGCTGTACGACACGCCAGACAACGCCGCCGCTCTGCTGCGGTACGTACGGCGCCGCGGATATCCCGTTCCGCGTATGGAGCTGGGCGAGGAACCCGACGGGCAGTACGTTTCGCCGGACGACTTCGCCGCGCTGTACATGCAGACCGCACACGCGCTGCACCAGACCGATTCCACCGTGCGACTTGGCGGTCCGTCGTTTCAGTCCGCTGCGATCGGCGTGATGATGACATGGAAGCAGCACGACGACAGCTTGCCGTGGCTCAGACACTTTGTCGATGCACTCCGCGCACGCGGCCAGCTCGATCGCGACTTCACCTTTCTCTCCTTCGAGTGGTATCCATTCGACGACGTGTGCGGCTCCACTGCCGCGCAGTTGCCACAGGTGGTTCCACAGCTGCGCGAGACCATGCAACGATTCTCGCGTGAAGGTCTTCCGCCCAACGTCCCCGTCTTCATCACGGAGTACGGCTACTCCGCCTTTGCCGGAAGGCCCGAGGTCGATCTCGCCGGCGCAATTCTCAACGCCGAATCGGTGGCTGAATTTCTGAGCATTGGTGGAGCAGTGACGTTCTACTATGGGACCGAGCCCAGCTCGCTGGATCGAAACCACGATTGCGACAGTTGGGGCGACAACACGCTCTTCCTGAGCGATGACACCCGGCGCATTCTTGCACGCACCGCTACGTACCACGCAGCGCGCATGCTCACCACTGCATGGGCCGATTCAGCAGGAGGCGCACACACCATGCTCCGGACCACGGTCACGGAATCGGGTGATAGAAATGGTGACATGCGTGGTGATGCGGCCCACACGACGCCGATCGGCGCGTACGCAGTGCGACGGCCGGATGGGCGGATGGCGGTACTCATGCTGAATCGAGATCCCGTCAACGTGTGGCACGTACAACTGAATGGCTCGTCCGCGCTGTCGCACTCTGTGCTCGATCTATGGCAGCTATCGGCGGCGGAGTATAAGTGGCATCCCCGTAGCGCCGCGTCGTTCGCGGCTCCCAACACCGGGCCGCGACACACGATCACATCAGGCGCGGGTCTATCTCTACCGCTGCCGCCATCTTCAGTCACCGTCATTCGCCAGCGCTGACTCCGCAAAGCAGCGGGCTGCTATCGATCATTCGCGCGTGTCGGCGCGGTGGTTGCACATCGGGCCTCGCAGCCACTGAATCGTACACACACCGCATGGTACGCGGGGCTTCATATATAATGCAACATGCGCACACGCGCTCGGGGGATTGAGGTGAAAGACGACAAGAGCGGCAGCAGTAACAGGAGCAACAGCAACGCTGGCAACGCCAAGGATGTAAGTGGGGGCAAGGCAGGACCTACGGTTCAGCAGTACCGCGACATCCAGAGAGAAGTCGATCAGCAGGACAAGAAAAACGAGCAGAAGAACTCGCAGCAGAAGAGCGGCAAGTCACAACAGTCCAAGGGTGCAGTGCAGGACGGGGCTCATCCGGAACCGCAGCCGCCGCTCCCGGAACAGCATCACGTGAAGCCTGGTTTGGAGTCACAGCTGAACCCGCGCCCGCGCTACATGGCGGACGGCTACAAGGGATCGGACAAGCTCAAGGACATGGCGGCCATAGTGACGGGCGGAGACTCGGGAATTGGCCGTTCAGTTTCCGTACTATTCGCACGTGAAGGTGCCGACGTCGCGATCGTGTATCTCCCAGTCGAGCAGAGCGACGCCGAGGAGACCAAGCAGGCAATCGAGCGCGAGGGACGCCGCTGCCTGTTGATTCCGGGCGACGTTTCCGACTTCAAGTTCTGCCAGAACGTTGTCAATCGGACGGTAAAGGAGTTCGGCAAGCTCGACATACTCGTCAACAACGCGGCTTTCCAGGAGCACGCCTCTTCAATCGAAGAGCTCTCGATCGAGCACTTCGATCGTACGATGAAGACCAACCTTTACGGCTACTTCTACATGGCCAAGGCCGCTGTTCCTCACCTCAAGCAGGGGAGCGCAATAATCAACACAGGGTCGGTCACCGGATTGTTTGGCAGCAAGGAACTGCTCGATTATTCCATGACCAAGGGCGGCATTCACGCCTTCACGCGCTCGCTGTCGGAAAACCTGATGGAGCGCGGCATCCGCGTGAACGCCGTCGCGCCCGGCCCCGTCTGGACT
>JBPCQO010000123.1:0-7617 GCA_050998035.1 Gemmatimonadaceae bacterium
TGCGGCGCCAAAGTTAGCGCCGTCACACTCTCGATCCCGTCCGCCGCCATTCCACGCATCACATCGCCAATGTATGGATGCCAGTGCTTCATCCCTACGTAAACGGGGCGGTGTGCCGCATCATCCGCGCTGTCACTGTTGAGCGCCATCTCCAACGCGCGGGCGGTATTGAGCGTGATTTCGAGTAGCGGAGTACGACCACCCACCAGTTCGTACCGCTTGCGCAGTCGCGCTACCGCCTCCGGCGAGGGTGGCCGACCACCGCGAATGTGCGTGAAGTATGGCTCTACCTGGTCCAATGTTTCTGGAGTGCCATACGCCATGACCAGCACCGCGTGCTTTGAACCACGCCGATTTGCTCCGCCACCATTTTCGTTCATGTTGTCCCCACGGTTAGGTTACCGGCACTGCGTTCTGTGCTGAGCTCGCGCACGAACTCGACGGCGCGCTGCACGTTCTCCAGCGGCGTCTTGGGGTGCAACCCGTGGCCCAGATTAAAGATGTGCCCCGGCCTGTCTGCCGCTCGCTCCAGAACATCTGCTATCCGCGTGCGAATGTACGCGGGTGGGGCGAACAGCACCGCCGGATCCAGGTTGCCCTGGACGCCACGATCGTGGCCAACAATGTCCCACGCCTCGTCCAGCGGCATGTGCCAGTCGATGCCGATGATCGATCCGCCATCGTCTTTCATCAGCGGGAGTAGCGTCGCGGTGTTTGTTCCGAAGTGAATGAACGGAATGCCGGCCGGCTTGAGCGCTTCAAATATGAGGCGTGTGTATGGCTGCACGAATGCGGCGTAATCCTGCGGCCCCAGACACCCCACCCAGGAGTCGAACAGTTGCAGTGCGTCGACGCCAGCAGCCACCTGACCGCGCAGATACTCGATCACGATTTCCGTGAGTCGGCGCATGAGCTCGTGCCACAGACCAGGGGCACCGAACATCATCGACTTTACTTGCACAAAGTCACGCGTCGGGCGCCCTTCTACCAGGTACGCAGCCAGTGTGAACGGTGCACCCGAGAACCCAATCAGCGGGAGCGTGTCACCGAGCTGTCGCTTGATCAGTCTGATGCTCTCCAGCACGTACGGTAGGTCGCTCTCCGGCTCCAACGGACGCAGGCGCCCGAGATCAGCGCCGGTGCGGATTGGCTCGCGAATCACAGGTCCGACCTCGTCTACGATCTGCAGGTCGATGCCGACGCCGATCAGCGGAAGCATGATGTCGGAGAAAAGGATCGCCGCATCCACACCTAACCGGCTCACTGGCTGCAGCGTCACCTCGGCGCAAAGCTCCGGCTGCCGGCAGATCTCCACCAGAGTCCAGCTCTGGCGAATCGCGCGGTACTCGGGAAGAATGCGTCCGGCCTGGCGCATGAACCACACAGGGGTACGCTCTGTCGGCTCCTGCCGCGCCGCGCGCGCGAATACTGTCTGCTCTGTGGTCACGTGCGATTGGTTGTCATTAAAACAGCGGCGGTGACCGCGTTGTGTGAGCGTTGTATGAACCTTGTTACGAGTCCGCTCTCCGCAGATGCGGCGCGACTACTCAGCCGTGCTGCGTGCACACGGCGGTCGGCGCGCCGCTTACCGCATTGTTTGCCGAGCTGCGGGCCGATTCATTCTTCTCCTCTGCAACCGACTCGCGCGTAGGAAGCAGCCCAAACAGGGCACGGACCGTCTGCGCCATGTTTGCGCCCTCGGGATCCTCTTTGAGCACCCGGAGCGGGTGGTGCAATAGCTTGCTGACAACACGGCCCGCGAAGGCGCGCAGCAACTGCTCCTCACGCTCGGTCAGGTCCGGAAGCCTGGCCAGGAGCCGCTCCAGCTCCGCATCCCGAATGTTCTCGGCATGCCCGACCAGCGCACTTATCGTGGGGGCGAGCTGCCGAGCACTCCACCAGGTCATGAAACGGGCGGATTCGGATTCCGCTATTGCTTCGGCGCTGGCTAGCTCCGCGGACCGGCGCCGACGGTTATCGTCGCAGATGGCCTGAAGGCCATCGATGTCCCAGAGCATCACCCCGGCGAGATCGGCGGCCGCGGGACTGACGTCACGCGGAACGGCGAGATCGAACACGACCACCGACTCACTGGACGCATTACCCCGCCGCGCGAGCATGTCCACGTCGATTACCGTTTCCGGTGCACTGGTGCAGCTGATAACAAGATCCGCATCGGCGACGACTTCCGACAGCGACTCCCACGCGACCGCTGCTGCGCCGTAGCTGTCCGCCAGCGCCGCCGCCCGCGACGCGGTTCGATTGGTGATGGTCACCGCCGCCGCGCCGCGCCCCGAAAGCTGCTTGAGCGCCAACTCTGCCGTGCTCCCGGCACCCACGATAACAACCCGGCGATCGGCTATGGACCCCAGCTCCTCGGACGCAAGCTGCAATGCCACGGAGACCACCGACAGCGAGTGTCGCGATATCCCGGTCTCGGTCCGGACTCGCTTGCCAGCCGCGAGTGCTGAAGCACCCAATCTGTGGGTCGTGGGGCCAAGCACGCCCGCGCGCGACGCGGCCTCCAGCGCAGACTTGATCTGGGCCAGGATCTGGTCCTCTCCCGGAACCATCGACTCGATTCCCGCAGCTACACGAAACAGATGGCTGACCGCATCCTCGTGCGCATAAACTTCCAGGTGCGGACCAAGCTCATCCGCCGTCAGCCCGCTCCCGGCCAGCAGAACATCGAGCAGAACGGCCGCTCCGGTCTCGGTGTGCCCAACCACTCCGTAATACTCCGTTCGATTGCACGTAGAGAGGATGAACCCTTCCGTGACCTTGGAATGGAGCGCCGCGAGCGCCGCGGCAAAACCCTCGCTCGTGACGGCAATCCGCTCGCGTAATGCGAGCGGCGCAGTATGGTGGTTTAGTCCGACGGCGAGAAGTTGCATTCAGTGGGCGTCTGGCGCGCCGCTCCACTCGGCCATCCGAGCGGGGCGGGAGAGCTACGTCGCTCGCGCCTGAGACGATATTTAGCGGGTTCGCATCAGGGTGGGCAAGTCGGATGCAGGTGATCATTACAGTATGTTCGTGCCGCACCCCTCTGGCGGTCGCCCGCAGCGCGCCTTTGCGAGTCCCTCCGCGTCTTCGCGCTCCCCAGCCAGTCGCCCCAAGGATAATTTCACCAGGGTGCAGAGTTACCGGACATTCGCCAGCATACTGATCGTCGCGCTACCGCTGCTGGCTCCATCGATCGCTCGTGGCCAGGATCATTGGACCCACGTCGGTGCGATCGGAACCACCGCGATGTACATGGATACGACAAATATCCGGCGCGAGGGGGCGCTGCGCAAAATCTGGATCAAGTCCGTGGACGCCGCCGCGACCACCGTAGTTGTCGCGGGTGACACTGTCACTTTCGATGCCGTGGCCGGGCTGAACGTGCTCGACTGCAACAGCCGTACGTATACCGTCAGTTCGGCGCTCTACTACCTGGGAGACGAGATGACGCGCTCCGTGCCGGTCGCCGAAGTGAAGCCGCGACGTATATTGCCGCGGAGTTTTCTGGGCGCCGTGTACGCTGACGTATGCCGCCGGCACTGACCTTTGCCGCTCCGCATTGGGGGTGGTCGCGCCCGCCTCTCGAAGACCCGCTAAATTTTACGTCAGCTCAGCGCCTCGGCGCCCGCAAGACCCTGTAGCTCAGTTGGTAGAGCAAGCGACTTTTAATCGCTAGGTCGTGGGTTCAATCCCCACCGGGGTCACTTTCGTCCCATTCGCATGATGCTCTACCCTTGCCCCGCTAGACCGTGCTGCCTGCTGTTGGGGCCAGGCTTGTGGCTGGCGCTCGTCAGCGGACAGCGCGTCCGCACGTTACGTTCCCTGCCATTGTCCGTCCACCTTATGACGTGCTGCATCGCGGCGCGGCATGGGCATCTCTTACATTTCAGGCATGAACTGGCTGATAAACGCCGCTGAGAAGGCCGGTTGGCGGGCTGCAACCCGACCCGCCATCTCGGCGGCTACTCCGCTCGATGAGGCATGGTCGGCGGTGACGCAGGCGTATGGTGTTACTGAAACAGATCTCGCCGCGCAGGTCGCGGCGCTGTTTCGGTTGCACGCTGCGACCATGGACCGGATAGAGCCGCGTGCGGTGAAGCTCCTCCCCGAGAAGCTCGCGCGGAAGCACAACGTCCTCCCCCTGCGTGAGACGCACAACGAGATTGTGGTCGCGTCCAGCGATCCGACCGATTATAACGCAGAGCAGGCGATCCAGTTCACCTCCGGCCGCCGGGTGGTGTTGCAGGTCGCGGGTCCGCGGACCTTGGCAGACGCCATTAATGCGGCGTATTCGCCCGAGCGCGCGATGGAGACGCTGCTGCGTACGATGCACGCCTCGCCAGCAGACGTTCAGGTTGTGGAGACAGCGACGGTGGATCAGGTCACGGCCAGCGAAGCCGAAGCCGCACCGGTGATTCAGCTGGCCAACATGATTCTCCACGCGGCCGTTGCTGCACGCGCGAGTGATATTCACATGGAGCCGGGCCGGAACAACGGCACCGTTCGCTTCCGCGTGGATGGAGTGATGCGCCAGTACATGCAGATGCCGTCCGTTGCCATGACGCGCGTGGTTTCACGCATCAAGGTCCTGGGCAGGCTCGACATCGCCGATCGGTTACGGCCGCAGGACGGGCGTGCGCGCATTTCCGTCGGGAGCAAGGCCTTCGACATGCGTATCTCCACCGTGCCGACGCGCGAGGCGGAGAAGGCCGTTATTCGTATCCTCAATCCCGATGCATCGCGCTCGCTGGACGACCTTGGGCTTGCAGCCTACGAGCTCGCAAGGCTGAAGCATCTCCTGTCATTCCGGGAAGGGATCGTGATCGTTACCGGCCCCACCGGATCGGGAAAGACCACCACTCTGTACGGTGGTGTGCGTGAGCTGGCGGCGCAGGCGATCAACATCATGACTGTGGAGGACCCTGTAGAGTACGAACTCCAGGGCGTAACGCAGATCCAGATCGATCCCAAGCGCGATGTGACGTTCTCATCTGCGTTGCGCGCCATCCTCCGACAGGATCCTGACGTTGTGTTCGTGGGTGAGATCCGCGACGGCGAGACGGCGCACATCGCGCTGCAGGCGTCAATGACGGGACACCTGGTGCTTTCAACGCTCCACACCAATGACGCCGTAGGTGTGGTCCAGCGGCTCCTCGATCTTGGGCTGGATCGCACGAGCCTTGCCTCCGCCCTGCGTGGTGCGCTGGGCCAGCGCCTCATTCGTAAGCTGTGCGCCAACTGCTCGGAGCTGCAGCCGCTCATTCGCGATGAGAACACCGCGCGTCTCGAAGCTGCATTCGGCGCGAAGCAGGTCAAGCGAGCTGTGGGTTGCAAGGAGTGCGGTGATTCCGGCTATTTCGGACGCATTCCGCTGGACGAGGTGCTCGTGACCAACACTGATTTTCAGGAGCGTGTGGTCCGTGGTGCCACCGGCCAGGAGCTTCAGAAGTCGGCGGAGAAGGGCGGCATGCGCTCGATCCGCGAGGTCGCGCTGGAGCAGGTCCACGCCGGCAACACCACGCTGGACGAGGTGGAGCGCGTACTTGGTGAGGGCGAAGGGCCGGCGACCGCGCGCGCAGGTGATCTACAGCGCATCCTCGTGGTGGACGATGATACCGTCACGCGCGAGCTCGCGGTGGGCGTGCTCAAGGCCAACGGCTTCAACGTGGAGCAGGCGGCCGATGGGCAGGCTGCACTGGACATCCTGGCGCACGACACCAACTTCGCGCTCGTAACGCTGGACCTGCACATGCCGCGTCTCGACGGGCGCGACGTACTCAAGCAGATGCGTGCCACCGCTGCTACCGCCGGTCTCCCGATCATCGTCCTCACCGGCACGGAAGCGGATGAGACGGAAGTACACCTGATGAACGAAGGCGCCGACGATTACCTGCGCAAACCACTGGACCCAGCACGTTTCATCGCGCGCGTACGCGCGGTGCTTCGGCGCGCGGCGGCGTAATCTAGAATAGGGCAGCCAGCGAGCTGCAGTTCATCGGGGTGAGTGGATCTGACTGAAGGGAATATTGAGGATCGGATAATCCGACCATCCCTTGTAGTCGAAGTGCCACCATTCGGCGTTGTAAACCGTGAATCCCTCAGCCTCCATCGCGTGACGCAGCAGTGCGCGGTGCCACCGCTCGAGGGAGGTACCGCCGGGATAGTTTGCGTACGCGCGGTCCGAGGTCTCGTCGTAGGTGCTGACCATTTTTACAGGTTCACCGGTCGCAAGCACGTAGAGCGATACGTCGGCCGCGGCGCCGCGGTTGTGGCGCGAGCCTTGTGCCGGGTCGGCGACGAAGATCTTTTTATCCTGCGGTACGGCATCCCAAAAAATCCGTGTCACGTACCACGGGCGGTAGCTGTCGTGAACGAGTATGCCGTACCCCAACTTTTCAAGATTGTGATGGGCGCGCACGAGCGCCTGGGCCGCGGGACGTTCGAGGAAGGCACGTGCTTCCGGATACAGGCGCGTGCCGAGGAAGTTGTTCGTAGTGGCATAGCGGATCTCGAGGTGAATCGTGCTGTCGAGAGTCACGAGCTCGACCAGGTCCGGAGTCCGCAATCGCCGGGGCTCAACCGGCGGGGTTGCGGCGCGCGCTTCCCGCTCCAGATCCGGGATCGGCCGCACGGGCGTAATTCGCAGCTGATTCCCGGAGGCAGGCCCGATCGCGCGGCGAGGGAACCATACCTTGCCCACATGGAGTCCCGTAACGCTCCCCGATTTGTTAATCGAGAAAGTGACCGGTTCGTTATCGTATAGCGATTCCTTTGTAAACTTGAACGCCGTGTCGGAAATGCGCGTGAGTGGTGACTGAAAAAACCACTCGATGAGCGCGTCAAGGCGGCCTCTGTTTTCGAGGATGTACAGGATGTTGTGATCCCAACCGTACTCGCCAACCAGCCTGCTCATCGCCAGCGCGGCTGGTGCTGGCTTTGGATCGGCCACACGGACAAAGCGCTGTCCCATTGAGGCCAGTGTATCGCCACTTGCGGTGAACCGCGTGCCGAAGCCAAGCCGGTCGTCACGGATGAGCGTGTCGCCGAGTTGGCGAAGCACGCCATGAGTACCGCCGCGGGAAGAGTGTAGCACGAGCTGCCCGGCAACGGTCGGCGTGTCTGTGGGTGCGGTGAGATAGGTGAGATCGAGCACGGAACTATCCGATACGTAGTGGCCGGCGAGTCGTGCCGCGTCGGGCGGCGCGATGGGTTCCGTATCGATCCACGCGGGCAAGGGACGATGTTGTCTGGCGGCGAGCATCGCGCGGAGTGCCGCTGTGGCAATGCGCGTCGTCACAGCATTTGTCGCATCCAGCGTTGTTACTACGGCAACACCGAGGTGCGCATCGGGGAGCATCGACACCTGTGTTGCGAATCCGTATATGGCACCGCCGTGTTCAACCGTGCGGACGCCATCGAGCGTATCCACTCGAAAACCAATGCCGTACCCCGTGCGCGTTCCCGCTGGCGCGAACTGCGGGACCCACATCGCCTGGAGCGTTTCGGGGCGCAGCACCCGTGCGCGCAGACCTTGCCCTCGCGCGAACATAGCGCTCATGAAGCGGCAAAGATCGGTGACGGTTGTGTAGAGCGACCCCGCGGGTGACTCGCCGA
>JBPCQO010000149.1:0-3295 GCA_050998035.1 Gemmatimonadaceae bacterium
CGTGGCGGGTGTCCCGCGGCACCGGTCCTGGCCCCGCCCACGAACGATGCCCGGTATGTTTTCCGCGGCGTGAACAGGTGCAGATTGGACTGCACCACCGCCGGTGTTAGCTGCTCCAGCGGCGAGATGTCGTCCATGATCCAGAACGAGCGCCCATGCGTCGCGGCGATGAGATCGCCATCCTTGATCACTAGATCGTGAACGGGGACGATAGGGAGATTGCGCCGAAGCGTCTGCCAGTGCTCGCCGTCGTCGAACGACAGCCACACTCCGCGCTCGGTGCCCGCGTATAGCAACCCGCGCCGCACCGGGTCCTCCCGGATGGTGCGCGTGAACTCGGTCGCGGGAATTCCGGTCACTATCAGCTTCCAGCTGCGGCCGTAATCCGTGGTCTTGTACAGGTACGGGTGCAGGTCATCCATCTGATAGTGGTTGCTCGCCACGTACGCAGTCCCCGGCGAGAAGTGCGACGGCTCGATGATGGAGATGCGACTCCATTCCGGAATTCCGCGCGGCGTTACATCAGTCCAGCTCTGGCCGCCGTTCTGCGTGACATGGATCAGACCATCATCCGACCCCGCCCAAATCACCCCGCGCTGGATGGGGGATTCCGCCACCGCGAAGATGGTCCCGTAGTACTCCACTGAAGTTTGATCCTTGGTGATCGGACCACCCGAGGGACCGAGCGTACGCGGGTCGTTACGGGTGAGATCGGGGCTGATTGCCGTCCAGTGCTGGCCCTCGTCCAAGCTCTTGAAGAGCACGTTGCTCCCCAGGTACAACACATTGGGGTTCTCCGGCGACAGCACGATTGGAAACGTCCACTGGAAGCGATAGCGGCCGTCCTTGGCATCGTGCCCCATCGGATTGTCCGGCCACGGATTCACATCCCGCCTGGTACCGGTCACGGTGTTGGTCCGTGTGGTGAGTCCCCCGTATGAGCCGGCGAACACCACGTCAGGCGAGTCCGGTCTCACGGCGATGTACCCGCTCTCGCCGCCGCCCACCTCGTACCAGTCGCCGATGGATATGCCGCCTTCCTTCCGGCTGGGGCCGCACAGCGTGGAGTTATCCTGCTGCGCACCGCAGACGCGATACGGGAAATGCGTGGTGGTTGTCACGTGATAGAACTGCGCCGTCGCCTGATCCTCCGCCGTCCAGGACTTCCCGCCGTCGAAGGAGACATTGGCGCCGCCATCGTTCGACTGGATCATGCGCTTGGGATCGTTCGGCGCTATCCACAGATCATGGTTGTCGCCATGCGGCACGGTGATCGCCTTGAACGTCACGCCTCCGTCGACCGAGTGAAACATGCCGACGTTCATCACGTACACGCCGTTGGCATCTTTCGGGTCGGCGAAGATGCGCGAGTAGTACCAAGCCCGCTGGCGCAGCTTCCGCTCGGTGTTGGTGCGGGTCCACGTGGCGCCCCCGTCATCCGACCGGAAGACACCGCCGGAGTCGGCCTCGACCATGGCCCATACGCGCCCGGGTTTCGCCGCCGAGACCGCCAGTCCAATGTTGCCGATCAGCCCGCCTGGTAGACCCGGATTGCGCGTGATCTCGGCCCAGTGCTCACCGCCGTCGGTCGATTTGAAGATTCCGCTCCCCGCGCCGCCCGATATCAGCGACCAGGGCGTGCGGTACGCCTGCCAGAAGGCCGCGTACAGCGTCTGCGGATTGGTGGGATCGATGGCCAGATCGGTGATGCCCGTGGAATCATTCCGGAACAGCACCTTGCGCCAGTGCTTGCCGCCGTCGGTGCTCTTGAACACCCCCCGCTCCGCACTTGGACCCCAGACGTGTCCCTGAACTCCCACGTACACCACGTCGGGATTGTGTGGATCGATCCGTACCCGGGAGATCTGACGCGAGTCGCCCAGTCCGAGGAAGGCCCACGTCTTGCCGGCGTCCGAGCTTCTGAAGACGCCGTCTCCAGGGGACACGTTGCCGCGGATGGGGTATTCGCCCGTGCCAACGGACACCACATTGGGATTCGATTCGCTCACCGCTACCGATCCGATCGTCCCCCCGAAGTACTTGTCTGTGGTCGGCTTCCAGGTGATTCCGCCATCAATTGTCTTGAGGACGCCTCCGCCTGCGGTGCCGAGGTAGTACTCATATGGCCGTTCGGGCGAGCCTGCGACCGTGACCGACCGGCCGCCGCGAAAGGGGCCGAGCTCTCGCCACTTGAGCGCGGCCAGTGCCGTTGAGTCGTAGCCGACCGCGGGCGCCTGTGCCGTCGCAGTGGCTGGGGGAAACGTGGAAGCTGCCGCGGACATTACCACGGCAGCACGGAGAAGAGATGATGCAGATCGGACGTGCACGCAAAATTCCTCGTATACGGGCTGAGTAGCACAAGCTACGCCCCGGATCGGCGGGTGGGAACGCGTTCGGCAATGCTCGAACGAACGTCGCTGTGAAGAACGCCACCCTGCTGGGTACATTTCCGGGATGACACCACCAGCAACTAAAGTCACGGTCCTTTCCGGGGATGGCATCGGCCCCGAAGTCGTCGACGCCGCACTCCGCATCATCAAGGCAGCCGGCGTTCCGCTGGACCCCGAGGTGCACGAAGCCGGCGCCAGGGCCTTTCAGCGCGGCATAGAGTCCGGAGTTCCTAAGGAAACTATTGAGTCGGTGGAGCGCACCCGCGTCGTCCTCAAGGGACCGCTCGAGACGCCTATTGGATTCGGGAACAAGAGCGCCAACGTCACGTTGCGCAAACTGTTCGAGACCTTTGCGAACGTGCGTCCGGTGCGAGAGCTCCCGGGTGTCAGGACCGCATATACAGGCCGCAACATCGACATCGTGGTGGTGCGCGAGAACGTCGAGGATCTGTACGCCGGCATCGAGCACATGGAAACGCCAGCCGTGGCCCAGTGCCTCAAGATCATCAGCCGCCCCGGTTCGGAAAAGATTGCCCGCTTTGCCTTCGCGTACGCCGTGGCCGAGGGGCGCAAGAAGATCCACTGCGCCACCAAGTCCAACATCATGAAGTTGACCGAGGGGATGTTCCAGCACACCTTCGAGGACGTCGCCAGGGAATACCCGCAGATCGACGCTCGTCACATCCTGGTGGACAACTGCGCGCATCAGTTGGCAATGCGCCCCGAGCAGTTCGACATAATCCTCACCACCAACATGAACGGCGACATCCTGAGCGATCTGACCTCGGGACTGACCGGCGGCCTCGGCTTCGCTCCATCCGCCAACATCGGCAGCGACGTCGCCATGTTCGAAGCGGTGCACGGCTCCGCCCCTGACATCGCCGGAAAGGACCTGGCCAACCCCA
>JBPCQO010000191.1:0-29817 GCA_050998035.1 Gemmatimonadaceae bacterium
TTCCAACCACGCCAACGAGCTGCACGTCGGTGAAGTGACTCGCCGATGCTGAGAAGAACGTACCCGAACCACCCAGAACTTCATCAGCCTTTCCGAATGGCGTTTCGACGGAGTCGAGCGCGACGGACCCAACAACGAGAACGGACATTCAGCGTGTGATTGAGGTCGATGTGTTACGCGAGCTCAGATGCATCACATGCGCTCGGGCGCAGATATGCCGAGCAGTGCAAGGGCATTTCGGAGCACTATCTGCACCGCTCGCGCAAGTGCTAGGCGCGCAGACATTACAGGGGCTGGCTCACCGAGCACATGGTGCTTGTGGTACCAAAGATGAGCGAGGCGCGCGGTCTCCAGCAGGTAACTCGTGATCCTGTGCGGCTCGAGCGACGCCGCCGCGGACGCAGTGGCCGCCGGGAACTCGAGCAGCTGCTTTATGAGCGATTGCTCTTCCGGTTCGGTGAGCACCGATAGATCGACGCTGGCGAAATCAAAAGTCGTCATATCAATCTCTCCCACGCGAAAGATGCCGCACATGCGGGCATGCGCCATCTGTACGTAGTAAACGGGATTCTCTTCGGACTGCTTGCGGGCGAGATCCACGTCGAATACGAGTGGCGAGTCACCTTTCCGCATCAGAAAGAAATAACGCACTGCATCACGCCCTACCCAGTCAATCAGGTCGCGAACGGTGACGTAGCTTCCGGCGCGCTTGGAGAGCTTTACTTCCTCGCCGTCCTTGATGACGGTGACCAACTGATGCAGAACATATTCCGGATAATCGCCCGGAATACCGACGCCGAGCGCTTGCAAACCAGCGCGAACACGCGTGGTGGTGCCGTGATGATCGGCGCCCTGCACATTGATGGCGCGAGTGTAACCACGCTGCCATTTGGTTACGTGATACGCCACGTCGGGGACAAAGTACGTGTACGAACCGTCGCGCTTGCGCATTACGCGATCCTTGTCGTCGCCGTATTCCGTGGTTTGGAGCCAGAGTGCATCGTCGTGCTCGTACGTTGCACCGTTCGCCACGAGGCGACTCACGGTCTGATCGACCTTACCGTCGGTGTACAGGCTCGATTCCAGGTAGTACGTGTCGAAGCGCACACCGAATGCCTTGAGATCTAGATCCTGTTCGGCGCGCAGCTCACGAACGGCGAAGTCGCGCAAGCTGAGAACGGGGCCAACATTGTCATCATACCGGTTGGCAATCTCGCGCACATAGTCGCCGTGATATCCGCCTTCGGGGATTTCCGCGGCGCTGCCGTTCGCGTCCATGTGAGCGCGAACGCTCTTCTCCAGGTTTTCGATCTGCACGCCGGCATCGTTGTAGTAGAACTCGCGCGCAACATTCCACCCCGTCCAGTCCAGCAGCGTGGAGATTGCGTCGCCCAGCGCCGCCTGACGGCCGTGACCGACGTGGAGAGGGCCAGTGGGGTTGGCCGAAACGAACTCGACCACGACCGGCGCTCCGTTTCCTGACGTGTCGCGGCCATAATGCTGGTCATCTCCGACTACCGTGCGTAACGCCTCTGCTACCGCTGCCGCGTCGAGCCTGAAATTCATGAAACCGGGGCCCGCTATTTCCACGTGGTCCACGCCAGCACCAGCCAGATCGAGCTCGTCGCGCAGCGCGACTGCGATCTCCTGAGGCTTTCGCTTGAGGGGACGTGCGAGCAACATCGCGAGATTGGTCGCCCAATCACCCATGGTCGGGTCGCGGGGTCGCTCCAGCACGGGCTCGATGTCAGCCGGCGCACCAATGCGGAGCGCCGCCTGGCGGAGCTCCGCGCGGATACGATCGGAGAAATTCACTCGGACGTCTTGGGCGCCGGCGTCGGCTTGGGTGCGGGTGCTGTCGCTTCAGCTGTCTTCGGGGCGCTGCTATCGCTGGAAGGCTTGGACTCAGTGCCGCTCTTGGATTCCGGCGACGGAGGTGATGCTGCACTCGCTTCACCCGACTTTGACTCACCATCGGACGACGCCCGCGCCGGCTGCTGGTCCTTCTTGCCATCCTTGCCATAATCGGTGATATAGAAACCCGATCCCTTGAAGACGAGGCCCGCGCCGGACAACCGACGCTCGGCGACCTTGCCGCAAACCGGGCACACGACTTCGGCCGGCGCGGACCCGATCGAGCGGTAAAAGTTTTCGAAGGCGTGCCCGTCAGGGCACGTGAACTCGTAGGTAGGCATATAGGCTCAGGGACAGCCTTACAATCTACGGAGTTGCGGGGACGCTCTCAACCGCCAATAGGGTCAACGCCGCATCGCGGCGGGGCACGAGCGCTTCCTTTTTTAACTGGAGCGCCGCATGATCGACGGAACCCGACTACCCGCTGCGACGCGATTTGGAAGTCACGGCCAACTTGCGCGCGAGCCGATTTACACAGCGATCGAAACCGCACCACAACCCGAACCGCACGACCGTTCCGGAGGATGATCGGGAGTGTTTCGATCAGCTGGTTGGCGGGCTCGGTTCGGACGGCGCGGTGCGCACCATCCCGCGTTACCCCGGCCGCACCAGGTACGCGGCGAGCCGCCAGCCACGCGCGCCGTCCTGCTGCATGATGACAGTTTCCGCAACCGCTCGCCCACCTTTGGCGGTATGATACTGCACGATGGCGTACTCGCCGGGTGGAAAGTTGCCCAACGTAGTGGTCACCTGGAGCCGCTGGAAGCTGCGGCTCTCGAGCGGACCGGCCTGCTCTCGGACTTGCCGAACAGCGTCGGCCCATTGCGCCGGAGTACCGGCGCGCTTGAAGATTGTGCCGGCGCTGTCCCAGCTTGCACCATACTGCCCGCGGTCAACGAGTGCGAGCCACGACTCGGCCGCACGCTGCGCGGCGATTCCCGCGCTATCCGTGGAAGCAGGCGTTGCCGCGGCGCTTGCATGTGGAGCGGAAGTCGCAGCCGGCGGGTACTGCTGTGCCCCGGCCCCGGCGGTGACGCCGAGCAGCAGGATAGGAATGAGCACTGCGAACGAGGAGGAACGCATATCCGGTCTCCGGAATAAAGAGCTGTTTGTGCGCCTGAAGCGATGACAAATCCAGACGCTCCTTCAACAAAGCTGGAAGCCCCCCGTACAACATGCCGACAGTTGCTTATAGCGCAAGCGGCATACGAGGCAGTACGACCGTCTTCAAAGCCTGGAATGGGTGATTTTATTGATTCAATCCACTACTGACTACTCCGCAGGCGCTCAAACGTTCGGACGGTACAATCCCCAATGTGCGGCGAGAGTATCCGAAATCTCTCCCACCGTCGCCCGGACACGTACCGCTTCGATGATGATCGTCATGAGTTCGGCTCGTTTCTGCCCGGCCTCAACCATTGCGGCACCTCGCCCGAGATCGTGCAACGCGGCTGAAACACGCACCTCGTCCCGCGCAAGCTTTACACGTTGGAGCGAAGCTACCTGCGACCCTTCGAGCGCCGAGAAGTCTGGCGACGGAATTACCGGCGGCGGCTCGTCGTCGGCGTATTTGTTGACACCCACGATAACCGTTTCCCCAGCCTCCACCCGAAGTTGGAACTCGTACGCGCTGCGTGCGATCTCCTCCTGGAAAAACGCCGCGGTGATGGCTCGCTCGGATCCGCCAAGCTCGTCAACCTTCGCGATCAGCTCCGTCGCACGCCGCTCCAGATCATCGGTCAGCGCTTCCACGTAATAGCTGCCGGCCAGAGGGTCGACGGTATTGGTTACTCCGGATTCGTACGCCACGATCTGCTGCGTGCGTAAGGCGAGCGTTGCCGCGTCGGCCGTCGGGAGCGCTAGCGCCTCGTCGTAACCGTTGGTGTGCAGCGACTGCGTTCCACCCAGCGTCGCGGCGAGCGTCTGCACTGTGACACGGACGACATTGTTCAGCGGCTGCTGCGCCGTGAGCGTGACGCCACCCGTCTGCGTGTGGAAGCGCATCCGACAACTCGCGTCCGACGCACCAAAGCGGTCTCGCATTATGCGTGCGTACATGCGCCGCGCGGCGCGGAACTTCGCGACTTCCTCGAACAGATCGTTATGCGCAGCGAAGAAGAACGACAGCCGCGGAGCGAACGCATCGACCGCGAGTCCGGCGTCCAGCGCCCGCTGCACGTACTCGATCGTGTTGGCCAGCGTGAACGCCAGCTCCTGCACCGCCGTCGCGCCGGCTTCGCGGATGTGATAGCCGGAGATGGAGATTGGATTCCAGCGCGGAACTTCAGCCGCACAGAAACGAAATATCTCCGCAATAAGATCCAGACTCGGGCCGGGCGGATAGATGTACGTTCCCCAAGCGATGTACTCCTTCAGCAGATCGTTCTGGATCGTTCCACTCAGCGCCTTCCGTGCAACGCCCCGTTCCTCGGCCACCACGATGTACATCGCCCGCAGCGTGGCCGCCGTAGCATTGATCGTCATCGAGGTGGAAACCGTTTCCAGCGGCAGGTCTTTGAGCAGCGCGTGCATGTCTTCCACAGTGTCAATTGCGACACCGGCCCTGCCTACTTCACCGAGCGCGCGCGGTGAATCAGAATCGATCCCCATCTGCGTGGGGAGGTCAAATGCAACGGAAAGCCCCGTCTGTCCGCGTTGCAACAGAAGACGAAAACGCTCGTTCGTCTCCTGTGCGGTACCGAAGCCAGCATACTGTCGCATCGTCCAGAGCCGGCCGCGGTACATGTCGGGCTGCACACCGCGCGTGAACGGATAGCGCGCTGGATCGCCCAGGTCGCGTGCGTAATCGACGTCTGCATCGGCGGGGCGATATACCGCCTGCACCGGGATGCCGGATGGTGTCTCGCGTGCGCCGGAACTGTCGCTCACGTTGGCCGCGTCCCCAACAACTCTACGCGACCCCCGCTGCCGCGGTTGAAGCGGTTGCGGCTGTCGCCGCGGCGGAGAGCAGCGTCTGCGCCATGATAACGTCGTCCCTGCTCCCCATGAACAGCGGTGTTCGCTGGTGCAGTTCAGTGGGCTCAACGTCCAGAATGCGATGGGTTCCGTTACTGGCCGCACCACCCGCCTGTTCAACGAGAAACGCGAGCGGGTTGGCCTCGTACAACAGCCGCAGCTTGCCGCGCGGACTCTTGGTGTTCGCCGGATAAGCGAAGAGGCCGCCGCCCAAAAGGTTTCGGTGGAAGTCGGCGACGAGCGAGCCGACATAGCGCACGTTCATCGGTTCACGCTCGCCGTCCAGGCCACGGTAGCGCCGCATGAGCGAACGTGTGGGCTCGTCCCAGTACTGCTCATACGAATCATTTACCGACAGATAGCGGCCGTGCACGGGCGTCTGGATATTGGGATGCGACAGCAGGAACTCGCCAATCTGCGGATCGAGAGTGAAGCCGTGCACTCCCTGCCCGGTGGTGTATACCATCATCGTGCTGGATCCATAGATGATGTATCCAGCCGCCACCTGTCGCCGGCCGGGCTGCAACATGTCTTCCATCTCGCCGCGGGCGCCCCGAGTAATCTTGCGCAGCACGGAAAAGATCGTTCCGACGGGTACGTTGACGTCGATGTTGGACGACCCATCCAGTGGATCGAACAGGAGACAGTATTTGCCGCAACGGAAGTTGTCGGGGATCTGGATGATGTCCGGCTCCTCCTCTGACGCCATCGCGCAGAGGCGGCCGCCGTGATCCATTGCCTTGACGATGATGTCATTCGCGATCACGTCCAGCTTTTGCTGGATCTCACCCTGAATGTTTTCCTGCTCGGTGGCGCCAATGATGTCGGCCAGCCCGGCCATGCGCACCTTGTTGGCTATCATCTTCGCCGCGAGTCCGACATCGTACAGCAACCCGGACAGCTCACCCGTTGCTTCCGGGTAGAGCCGCTCCTGCTCGATGATGTACCGCTCGATCGTTACGACGGACGTGGCAGTGTGCTTGACCATAAAACCCTCTCTGCGAACTGATCGGCTTCGACTTCGTACCGATTCCGTGTGTACCCGCGGCAAATCGACTCCCAAAGGTAACGAATCGGAAAAGCTTTGTCCCGACGGAACTGCCTCACGTGCGCAACCTCGTGGAGCAGAAGGCGCGCGGATGAGCGCTCTGCATTGGCAAGGAAGACTGCCGATCCCAGCGTGATACCGGCCACGCCGCGCTGCCCCAGCAACCACCCTCCAACCCTGAGCGGGAACCCGCCCACGCGCCAGTGGGCGTCGGCGAGTGCTGGATACGCGGCAATTACTTCTGGCGGCAGTCGGAGCGGCTTGCCGATGGTGGCAAGCCGGAACACATCCAGCAATTCCATCGCCGACGTTACACGATCCAGGCCGCGGCAGCAATAGCTCCGGTCGCTACAAGCGCCGCTCGCGCTGGAAACCGGCTGACGCAGGCGACAACGATCGCCACCGACGCAACTCCCAACAGCAGCGTAGCCGCCCTACTCGGCGCCACCGCCACAGCGGCATACGGCACGCTTGCCCCGGCCCAGGCAATCAGGTTGAACAGTTGCAGCAGCGGGTGCGCCGCAATTGCGACGAAATGAGCGGCCGCCGGCCACGGCGCGAGTACGAGTGCGAGAAAAAGCATCGGCTGCGCGAGCGCCAATACAGGATCCGCCACCAGATTGGTGAGAGGCGCGATCACACTCAACCGACCGAAGGCCGAAGCGACTAGCGGACCTGTCACGACTGTCGCCGCAATTGATATGAGAAGCGCGCGGCCAAGCGTGCCGCGCCAATCTCGGTACTTCGCAAGTGGTGTTCTGCGGGCCACTGCGGCACCGGCGATCAGGCCAGCCATCCCTCCAATGCTCAACTGATAGCCCAGATCCAGCACGGTTTCCGGCCTGAGCAGCGGAAACAAAGCGCCCAGCGCCAGCGCCGCCCATCGGGATGAGTGACGTTGCAGCACCTTGGATCCGACCACTACGGTCACCATTACGGCGGACCGAACCGCCGGGGGAGGAAAGCCGAGCATGCAAACGTACGCGAGAACCACACAGACGGCAGCAATTGATGCGACACGTGTGGGTAAACGGAGCAGCTGCATTACGAGCGCAACCGAACCCGCAATGATCGTGACGTGCATGCCGGAGATGGAGAGCATGTGCACGATCCCAGCATCTGCATAGAGGTCTTTTATCTCCCGTGGAATCTCGCTCTGGTCCGCGACTAGGAGTGCCTTCGCGAGCGGAGCATCATCGCCGAACGCAACGTCGATGTTGTGCGCGGCGCGCAGGCGGCTACGCTCGGTGAATGCCGTGGAATCGGCTTTAAGCTGAGCGTTGCCGAAGTGCGACCGCGGAACGCTGGTTGACATTCCAATGAGAAGGCCCGCTGCAAAACAGATGAGCGAGGCCGGAGGTGCGATATCTTCAGCGGACCACCACGCCAGCAGCGCGGCGGCTACAAGCGCAGCTTCCCACGTCCCGCTCATCGCAGCAACCAACCCTGCGGCAAATGACGCGACAGCCCACGCTATTAAGGGCACGCTGAGACACTCGGTTTGGCGACAGCGCCGCCGATTTAACGACGCCGTCAATCCTACCGCAAAGCGATGCCCCTAAGTTGAATCAAACTTGAAATCGCCTGAGCAAATCAGTGCACCTATCGGTGCACTTGTCAGTGCATCGGGAGCGCGGTTCGCGCGGCAACCACGCTGCCGGTGAAGGTAGATCCCGTCGTCCCTGTAATCTCGACGTGATGGTACTGCCCGATCATCGCCGCATCGCCGGGAATGATTACTGTCTTGAAATCACGCGTTCGCGCCTGCAGCAGGCCACCGCGCCGAGCTTCCTTCTCAATCAGGACCTCGCACCGCTGGCCCAATCGCGTCAGATTGCGGCCGCGCGATCCCTCGCGTACGGTGGCAATGAGCCGGGCAAGTCGCTCGCTCGCGACTTCGTCGGGGATCGTGTCGCTCGCCGGCAGACGCGTGGCTGGAGTGCCTTCACGCAACGAGAACTTGAATGTGAAAGCATCGTCAAAGCAAACCGCGCGAACCGCGCTTAACGTCTCGTCGAAGTCGGCCTCGCTCTCCCCGGGAAAGCCAACGATGATGTCGGTGGTGAGCGACAGCTGCGGTATCGCCGCGCGTAAACGATCCACGCATTCCAGATACGAATCGCGAGTGTAGCGCCGGAGCATCCGCTTGAGCGTGCGCGAGGAGCCTGACTGCATTGGGAGGTGCACGTGCTCGCACACGGTAGCGGTTTCGGCCATCGCGGCGATCACACGGTCGCTGAAATCGTTGGGATGGGGACTGGTGAAGCGCACCCGCCGAATCCCCGGTATCACACCCACCGCGCGCAGCAGATCCGCGAAATCGTGCGTTCCATCGGTGTACGAGTTTACCGTCTGGCCCAGCAGCACCACCTCTGTCATTCCGTCGGCCACAACCTGCTCGATCTCGGCCACAACGTCCTGCAGCGCGCGGCTCCGCTCCGGACCCCGCGTGTAGGGTACGATGCAGTAGGTACACCGATAATCGCAGCCACGCTGGACGGGGATCCACGCCTTGACATTGTCGAAGCGCCGCGGGGTGAAATCCTCATAGTGCTCTTCCAGATCGAAATCGGTCGAGGCTGACCGGGATCCGTTGCGTGCATTCTCGATCAGACTTGGAAGCGCCCTGTACCCATCCGGACCGACGACGATGCTAACGTGCGGCGTCCGGGCCAGAAGTGCGGGGCCGAGGCGCTGCGCCATACAGCCGGTGACACCCATCACGGAACCGGGCGTCATGTGTCGCTTGAGCTCACCCAGCCGACCAACCACGCGCTGCTCCGCGTGCTCCCGAATTGCGCAGGTGTTCACAAGAATTACGTCGGCGCCATCCGGGCTATCGACTGCGTCGTAGCCGTTGGACGTCAGCTTGCCGAGCATCAGCTCGGTGTCGCTCACGTTCATCTGACAACCGTAGGTCTCTATGTAGACGGTGGGACGGGTCATTTTGCTGGGTCACGCGTGAAACTGACGACGCTCGGAACGGCGACTCTGCTGCTGTTTTTAACGCAAGTGCGGACGCTGCGGTGGCGGGCCGGTTGCCGGGGCCAGATTACTCTCACGGCACCCGCCGGTGCACGGGAAGCTGGATGTAGAAGGTACTCCCTTCTCCGGCGACGCTCCGAACCCAGATCCGTCCTCCGTGCGCCTCGATCACGAGCTTGCAGAATGCCAACCCCAGCCCGGAGCTTCTTACGCGGGGCACGTGCGCGGTCTTCACCCGGCCAAATTTCTGGAAGATGAGTTCCTGAAACTCTTCTGGGATTCCTGGCCCATTGTCCTGCACTCCGAACAATACGCCGTCCTCGGACCCGCGCGCGGTAAACTTCAACGCAATCGAGCGACCGGAGTGGGTCAGTGCATTCTGCACCAGATTGGAGAAGACACGTTTGAGCAGCGGCTTGTCGCCTTCAAAAGTGGGTGCATCGTCGGCGATCGCGGCGCTGACGGTTGCCCCCTCCTGAGTGAACCGGACATCCCACTCGTGCAGCAGCTCGGCCACGAATGCGCCAGGTGCCAACTGCTGGGTCTCCAGCACCATTCCGGTCTCCTCGATCTTGGCGACCTCCAGCAAGTCGCCGATGAGGGCCAGCAATTCCTCCGACTTCAGTTCGGCGTCACCCAGCGCGCGCTTCTGCTCCAGGGTGACGGGCCCAAAATCACCGTCAGAGACCATCTCGAGCGTCGCCACGACCGCGCTGAGCGGCGTCTTGAGGTCGTGCACGATCATCTTCATCAGATCGTCGCGCACCTTCTCGAGTTCACGCAGCTTGCGGTAGCTCTCCTCCAGCGCGTCGGTCGCAGCCTTCAGCTTGAGCAGGCTACGCACGCGGGCGCCGAGTACCAGGCGGTTGTGCGGCTTCGTCAGAAAGTCGTCGCCGCCGGCCTCGATGCCCTTGATCCGGTCGGACGTATCGTTGAGCGCAGTCACGAAGATGACGGGAATCCGTGACGTCCGGGAATCCCGCTTGATCCGGCGACACACCTCGAACCCGGTCCCGCGGTCATCGACGCCGAGCGCTCCCGCGGGCATCGCCACATCCAGAATGCACAGGTCCGGCCGGTGTTCGACGCAAGTCGCGACAGCGGTCGGTCCGTCCACAGCGCTGATGGTGCGGAAGCCCAGCGTCTGCAGCTGATCGGCCAGAAGCTCGACATTCGCCGGCACGTCGTCTGCGACGAGAATGAGCGGCGGCGCGGCTTCCCCGGCCTGTTTCATGGATTAAGGGTGAACCTGCAGCCCGAAGCTGAGATTGTAGGCATGCTCGCTGATCTGCGGCACGCCGGTACGCGAGCTTCGCAGCACCGCGACGTCGAGTGTGACCCGGTCCAGCGCGATCGGAATCCCAAGGCCACCTCCGAACGACGTTTCAGTGATGGTGTTGCCGCCAGCGGAAAACGGCAGTGTCCGGTGGCGCCCCCCCGCGCGAATCAGGAGCGGCAGCCCGCCCACGCGTGGTCCCGCCGACTCGATGCCCACACTCACATCTGTTGCGTCGACGGCGGGCGCGTTGAAGGTGCTGAGCGACCCGATCTGAGTCCAGAGTTCGCGCGAGCCACGCACCGCGATCAGCGTTCCCGGAAGTCCCTGAAAGGTTACGGTTCCAGAATACTGGTCAGGAATTCGAGCCCGCGACAGAACAGTATCGCCAGCATACATCGTCGCGTTGCCGCCCTTCCGGCCGCTCAGCGCGACACTCAGCTGCGGAACGATGTCTACTATCAGGCCGGCCGATATCGCGGTCCCAGAGTAGCTCAGCTCGCTCGTCTGACTGATGTTCCTGTACCGTAGCGTATCCGCGAACGCGTCACGAGACGTCACGCGGGTCGACCCGGTGAAGCCGTGCAGGCCAAGTCCGACGCGCACCCTCGATAGCGGCGCGTATCCCGCCGCTACGCGCAAGTCGGTAATCCCGCCCTCACTTCGCAGCGATTCAGTAGATGGCACGGTATCAGTACCGAACACCTGACTCGCCTGCGTCTGCGTCACCCACGTACGGTCCAGCAGCGTCGACGCACTCGCACCGACTACAAAATGATTGTTGACCGGGAGCACCGCACCGACATTCGGAAATCGGGCCGTGGTCGTATTTGCCGATCCGGTCGGCCCGGTGACGGAGCGAATTTCCGGGTCGTACTGGCCGTAGATCTCCGGTACCGGTCTGAGCACCAGAGCCGCCGGATTGATTGGCGAACGCCCATCGACGTCGCCCAGGGCACCAGCAGTCCCCTGAGCCCTCGTGCTGAGCTGTCCCGGCGGGTAGCCGAGGGACTGGGAACTCAGCGTACCCTGCGCATGCGCCGTTGCGGCGGCCGCGAAGGTCAAAATAGACAGAGCTACTAAACAAGTACTGCACTTCATGGGATGCCGATCCGGGCGCGGAAGGTATAGCTAATTCGGAGCTTGGGACGAAGCGTCGGGTCAGATGCCGTGGCAGAATAGAACAAAGCCTGCTGGGGAGAGAACTCTTCCTGGCTACCCTTTAGCGTTATCGCTCTGGGAAGCAGCGCGTCACTCTGCGCTGACCAGAATCTGAACGCAGGTGCGATCTCTACCTCACGCACACCCGACGTACCGGGGAGCGTGGCAAGCGGTGCGAATTGGGAACTGTCGGCTGTGATCTGGGCAGCCTTGGCAGGATCCGTGACCGACGGACCTGCGAATACCAGGAGCGGTCGAACCAGCATGGTGTCCGTCGGATTGGGCGCTCCGCTGGCCCGCTGCGTCAATAGCAGAGTGGCCCGAATCACCAGTGACGAATCCACTATGCGGGACGGAATGTTGAACCGCAGGTAGCCGCGTGTTGACGGCAATCCACCCACAGCGAGAAGCCCAGCACTCGGCACGGGCGTCCCTTTCACCACGAGTGTGAAGTCTCCGAGGCTCTGCGCGATCGACCTGTTGTCCGTAGGCGTCGCCGAGTACGGCGTGAGCACAACCTTCGCCACCGAGGTATCTGCCGACGTTCTCAGCGATAGAGCGGGGCCGATCAAAGGGGCCTCGGACGAGGCAACGCGCAACGAAATGGACCCCGTCGCGCCGATCTGGAGGCCGAGCCGCAATCGTTGCCCCGCACGCGCCTTGGCCAGCACCACACTGTTCGGCAGACGAATGCTCACGGAGTCGGCCAGGGCTCCAGCCGCGAATTGCTGCGATACAATGAGCCTGCTGGGGACGAACAGCGGCTGGAGCACCGATGCCGCCGTGTCGTTCTGCTCGGGCGTGTCCACGTCGTATATCGACAGCGTCACCGGGACGTTCGCCCGGGCCGCTGAGCTATCCACGTGAAGCTTCAGGTAAACGCTGTCCGCCACGTTTATGAGAGTCGTCGTAGTGTCGGACGCGTTCGCGCGGCTGCGGGTGGGGAGCGAATCGAACCGTATGATGACACGCGTGTCCAGCGTGTCACCTCGGCTCGAGAGCAACATTCGCTGTTCGGTTCCCTTGCCCAGACCGCCCGGGACCGTGGCGCTACTCGCGACGGCATCGAGCGTGACCGTCTGAATCTGCGCAGTCGCATCAGTGCAGGTGAGCGGGCACGCCGCGCTGCCGTCCAGCTTCTCAGTACACGCCGTAACGCCAGCGCCGGCCAACAGGATACCAGCAAGTGCCACGGCTCCACGCCGCAGCCGCCATCTATTCAAATTCACTCGTTCGTCTCGTTGCCATTGTTGAGTCTGAACTGATGCGGCAATAGCTCAGCGACCGTCCACTCCGCTACGTCGCCGTTCAGCCCATAACTTGTAATACGCAGGCCCGGCGCGAACTCCGCCAGCACCTGCCTGCACGCGCCGCACGGCGATGCCGGTGAGTCACTGTCGCTCACCAGCGCCAGTGACTCGAACGTCCGCGAGCCCGCCGTCACCGCGCTCGCGATAGCGGACCGCTCTGCGCAGATTCCCAGATTGTACGACGCGTTTTCCACGTTACACCCGACGAACACCCTTCCATCGCCGCTCTTTACCGCCGCACCCACCCGAAAGTTCGAGTAAGGCGCATACGCATTCGTCATCGCGTCCTCGGCCGCCGCCCGAAGCGATTGGTCGCTCAATACATCGCTCAAACGGCGATCTGGGTCAGAAACGATTGCCCGGCACCGCGATAGTCCAGGCCCAGCCAGTCTGCCACGGTCGCGCCCAGATCGGAAAATGTACCGCGCGTGCCGATCGGAGTACCAGCCTTCACGCGCGGACCAAGCACCAGAAGCGGTACGTTTTCGCGGGCATGATCAGTAGAGGCGGTCGTCGGGTCGTTCCCATGGTCGGCGGTAATGAACAGCAGATCGTCCTGGCGCAGGGCTCGTCGGAGTGCAGGAAGCGCCGCATCGAATTCGCGCAGCGCCGCGTAAAAGCCATCCGAGTCGTTCCGGTGGCCATACAACTGGTCGAAATCTACCAAGTTCGCGAATAGAAGCCCGTCTCGGTCACCCTCGAGCCAATCGGTTATGAGATCGATCCCCTGAGCGTTTGACTCCGTGTGCCTGGCCGAGATGCCGCGCCCGGCGAACAGATCGTCCACCTTTCCCACTCCCGATCGAGCCACACCCGCATCTTCCAGCGCGTCGAGTAGCGTCTCGGCCGGCGGCTGCAGCGAAAAATCCCGTCGGTTCGCGGTCCTGCGAAATGCGCCGGCGGCGCCCACGAACGGGCGCGCGATCACGCGCGACACATCATTGGGAGGAAGCAACATTGACCTCGCCGCCTCGCACGCGGCGTACAGCTCGGCCCGTGGCACGATGTCCTCGTGCGCCGCAATCTGGAAGACAGAGTCGGCCGACGTGTACACGATCCAGAAGCCGGTTCGCACGTGCTCAGCTCCGAACTGCGTCAGGACGTCGGTTCCGCTCCCGACGATATTGCCGATAACACGCCGCCCCGTTAGGCGGGAAAACTCAGCCAGCAACTCCGCCGGAAAGCCCTCTGGATACGTGGGGAAAGGGCGCGCCAGGTGCACGCCAGCAATTTCCCAGTGGCCCGTGGTGCTGTCCTTGCCCGAAGACGCCGGAGACATCATCCCGAACGCACCGGCAGGTTGGGCGGAGGGCAGCACGCCGTCCAGGGGTTTGATGTTGCCCAACCCGCATTCAGCCATGTTTGGGAGAGCCGCGGGCGCGTCACTGCCCGCCACGTGGGGGAGTGCAGCGGTGCGTACATGGGAAAGCACGTGCGCGAGCGTGTCGCTCCCAACGTCGCCGTATGTCGCCGCGTCCGGCGCCGCACCCATCCCAACGCCGTCCAGGATCAGGATTACCGCCCGTCTGCTCACAGGACGCTCATGCGGCTGAACTTGCGCCGTGGTAACGTCGATCCAGGCGGGGAGCAAGACCAGTGAGGACCTCGTACGGTGACATCTGCGCTTCCCGCGCGATATCCTCGACAGTGATCAACCCGCCATCACCGCTGCCCATCAGGGTCACGGTGTCACCAATCTCACACTGTACGCCTGTTACATCGAACATCGTCATATCCATTGTCACAAGTCCGCGAACGGGGATCCGTACGCCGTTAAGAAGCGCCCGCCCGCGGTTGGACAGCGCTCTCGGATAGCCATCCCCGTAACCCGCCGCTACCGTCGCGATTCTTTCCTTCGACGTCGCCGCATACGTCGCGTCGTAGCTCACGGTGTCGCCCGCCTCGACCCACCTCAAATCGACAACACGTGCTTTCAGGTGGACTACCGGCTCTGGCTCAAGTCCAGCGCCTGCGCCGCACCCGACGCCGTACAGAAAAACACCCGGACGGACCGCGTCCCAACCCGAAGCACCGTTGCGCGCTGTCGCCGCGCTGTTGGCGGTGTGGAGGAACGGAATGTCCGTACCCAGATTACGCAATGCGGCACGAAAACGCTCGTCTTGCACCGCCGTGTCGCCGCTATCCAGTTGCGCCGAATGGAAGTGCGTGTACGCACCGGCCGGGGGAAACTCGTTCACCACCTCCGCCACGCTGGAGATATCGCGCCAGGACACGCCCGCCCTGTTCATCCCCGTGTCTATGGCCAGATGATATGGCCGGCCGCTTGGTCCCCATTCCCGGATAGCTGCGGCGGAACAGAGGCTGGGCGTGAGGTCCGCCGCGTGCGCAGCGGCGTGACCGGAGATAAGGATTGGCGTGAACACAACAATCGGCCGGCCCACGCCCAGCCCACGCAGAGCGGCGCCCTCGGCGATCGTCGCAACGCCGTACCCCCATGGATCGGTCGCCTCCAGCGCAGCGAGCACTCCGCCCGCGCCCACTCCGTACGCATCCGCCTTCACCATCGGGATGAGCGGAACACCCGCACGCCGCGCAAGGGCGCCCGCGTTGCGCCGCAGCGCAGCGAGGTCGACGTCGAGCCAGGCGCGCGAAGGCGCTGGGTATATCTGGGTCCCATCCACAGCCGTCAAAGATAATGTCATCACCCGCTGGCCTGGCAGAAACGCTGGAACTCATGCGCGACCTGCGCAAGCGCTGCGACTGGGACGCCGCGCAGAGCCACGATTCGCTCCGCCCCTACCTCATGGAGGAGGCTCACGAGCTGGACGAGGCCATACAGCTGCGCGATGACACGCTCATGCGCGAGGAGCTCGGTGACATTTTGCTTCAGGTCCTGTTTCACTCAGTGCTGGCGGAGGAGCGCGGCGCCTTCACGTTCGCGGAGGTCGCCGAGGGATTGATCACGAAGATGAGAGACCGCCACCCTCACCTGTACGGCGGCGGAGTCAAGCAGTCGTGGGAGCAGATGAAGTCCACGCGGCGGCAGTCGATCGGTGAGGGGCTGCCGGCCTCGCTCCCCTCGCTCCATCGCGCGCAGCGATTGCAGGATCGCGCCGCAGGCGTGGGGTTCGATTGGCCCGACTGGCATGGCCCTGCGGCCAAGGTCACCGAAGAGCTCGGAGAAGTGCGCGAGCTACTGGACGAGGAAGCGCCGCGCGTCGGCCCCGCCGGGGCTCCCATTCTGGACCAGCGGCATGATGCGCTGAGCAACGAGCTGGGCGATCTCCTCTTCGCCTGCGTTAATCTGTGCCGTAAGTCACATGTCCACCCGGCCCTCGCGCTGGACCAGGCGAACGCGAAGTTTCAGCGTCGCTTCGAACAGGTGGAGCAAATGGCGCGCGAACGCGGCATCAGTACCAGCTCGGCCGGGCTGGACGAGCTGGACGCCTTATGGGACCTGGTAAAGGCGACTGAGGGCGAGCGCTAGGCCGGTTTCACTAGGCCTGGAGCAGTAGACGGAATGCGGCTGCCGACTGCTACGGCCGCAGCCGGTACATCATGCGCGGGAACGCAATCGCCTCGCGCACATGCGGCAATCCGCAAATCCACGCCACCGTCCGCTCCAGTCCGAGTCCGAACCCGGAGTGTACGAACGTCCCATATTTCCGTAGATCGAGGTACCAGTCGTACGCCTCCAGCGGCAACCCTTCCTCCTTAATGCGCTCAACCAGCCTGTCGTGATCGTCCTCGCGTTGGGATCCGCCGATCATCTCGCCGTAACCTTCCGGCGCGAGCATGTCGCTACACAGTACAGTCCGCGGGTCGGCCGGGTTCTCCTTCATGTAGAAGGCCTTGGCCTCCTTGGGATAGTTCACGACGAAAATCGGACGGTCGTATTCCGCCACGAGCAGCGCCTCGTCTTCTGCGCCCAAGTCGTCGCCCCATTTGATCTCGCTCCCCTTGGTTTGGAGAGTTGCCACCGCATCCCCGTAGTCTACGCGCGGGAACGGAGTGCGCACCGTCTCCAACTTGGTCAGGTCACGATCCAGAGCCGTGAGATCGGCCGCCCTGCGCTCAATGCAGCGGCGAACGATGTATTCGACCATCTCCTCCTGCAGCCGCATGCTGTCAGCCGAGTCGTAGAACGCCATCTCAGGCTCGAGCATCCAGAATTCGGTGAGATGCCGCCTAGTCTTCGACTTTTCCGCACGGAAGGTCGGGCCAAACGTATAGATTTTACCCAAGGCCGCAGCCGCGGCCTCGCCATACAATTGCCCCGTCTGCGCCAGATATGCTGTCCCTTCGTCGAAGTACTCGGTGGAAAACAATCCACTTCTCTCGCCGATCGCGCTCGTTAGAATTGGCGTATCCACACGGACGAACTCGCGCTCGTAGAAAAAGTCGTTGATCGCCTGTTCTATCTCAGCGCGGACCCGGGCGATCGCCACCTGGCGCGGGCTGCGCAGCCACAGGTGGCGGTGGTCCAGGAGAAAATCGATCCCATGCTCCTTGGGTTGGATCGGGTACTCTGGCCCGCTCTCACCGAGCACGATCACTTTCGTGATCCCGACCTCGACGCCTCCGGGCGCCCGGTCGTCGGCGCGAACTTCGCCTTCTACTTCTACCGACGCTTCGAGAGACAGGCGTTGGTACGCGGTCCAGCTTTCCGGGTCAACGAGCTTTTGCACCACAACGCATTGCAGGGTACCACTTCCATCGCGAAGCACGACGAAGGCAACTTTCCCGGAGGAGCGCAGGTGCATGACCCAGCCGCGGACGCGAACTGTCTCGCCGACGTGTTGCGGCAGGCTGGAGATTGATCTATACGGGGATGACATTGGGCGGTCGAGAGAGACGTATGCAGCCAGATAGAATACGCCGCACTCACCTGCGGGGCAACCACGCGTGAGGCGGACGTTGACGCTACGCGGCCGGCTCGCAATCGGCACCGTAGGGATCGCGCTGGTGCTAGCGGTGCCACTCCTGGTGGCGGTGCGCTCACTGGAGCGGGTACACCAGACCACGCTCGACCTCCGCAATGGCGCCTTCGCCGCGTCGCTAATGATAGGGCGGCTCCGCGCCGGAACGGACGATCTGCGCCGCGCCGAGGACGCGCTTCTGTTCGTGCACGACAGCGTGAGCCGTGATAGGATGGCGAACCAACTGGGTAACATGCGCCAGATGGCCGACTCGCTGGATGGCTATTCGCTCCGGGCCGCCGCGACCGGAGTGAGGCTCGCCCTCGACTCGCTCACGGTGTTGAGCGAGGAGGAATACCTCAAGGCGTCCTCCGGCTCCGCGGCGGCCGCGGAGGTAGTGTCCTCGCAGTGGGTGCGTCCGCGCATAGGGGTCATCGACCAGACCGTCGCTTCGGCGAAGCAGCTTCTGCGCACGCGCACGCGCGACAGCGTGACGGCGGCCAGCGAAGACACCGACGCCGCGCGGCGTACCGCACTCACCGCGATGCTCGTCGCGTTGCTCCTCGCGGCGCTCATCAGCACATGGGTGATTCGCTCCATCAGCGGTGCTGTCTACGACCTTGAAGCAGGGCTGCAGGCAGTTGCCGGCGGCCAGTTCGCGCATCGCCTTCGAATACCAACCAACCGGCAGGATGAATTCGGGCGGCTGGCCACCAGCTTCGACTCGATGGCGACGCGTCTGGCGGAGCTCGATCAACTCAAGGCCGAATTCATCTCCGTCGCGTCGCATGAGCTGAAGACTCCGATCAACGTAATCCTGGGCTACGTGGAGCTGCTGCAGGAGGGGATCTACGGCAGCATGAACGATCAGCAACGGGAGGTGTGTGAGACCATTGCATCGCAGGCGCGTAATCTCACGAGGCTTGTCCGGCGGCTGCTCGACGTCAGTAGATTTGAGGCCGGCGGGGGTAAGCTGGATTATCGACAGATGAATCTGGGTCGTTTCCTCGATACACTGGAATCATCTTTCGGGGTGCTCGCGATGCAGCGTGGCTCACACTTCCAGGTACACCGCGGCGGCAGTCTCCCGCCAGAGGTACGCTGGGATGAGGATCGTATGAACGAGGTCGTGGGTAACCTGCTGTCGAACGCGTTTAAGTTCACCCCGCGCGGTGGCCGCGTCGATCTAGACGTCGGCGCACACGGCAATGAGATCGTGATCAAGGTGTCCGACACCGGAGCTGGAATCCCGCCCGAGCAGCTGCCCCACATCTTTCAAAAGTTCTTCCAGGCGGACAATCAGTCCAAAGCGTCCGCCCAGGGTACCGGTCTGGGCCTCGCCATCGCGAAGGAAATCGTCGAGGCGCACGGCGGAAGTATCGACGTGGAGAGCACCATCGGTTCCGGCACCACATTCACCATAGTCTTGCCGTGCAAGGCTGACTTCCGGCGCAGTGGGCAGTTCCCGGCGCGGAGCGCTGCGTGACCCGAAATTTCGTGGCAACGTCCACGTGCCTCATCGTGCTGGTCGCGACCACCGGCTGCGGTTACCGCATCGTCAAGCGCAGCGATGTCACGGCGCAGAGGTTCGCGGCTGACTCCGCGACCATGACTTCCCTGGAGCGGCAGATCGACGCTCTGCGCGCGCAGTCACGCGCCGACTCGCTGCGCATGGCGAGCGAGCTAGCAGCCAGGCGCTCGGCGCCCATCAATCTTATGCCCGCAACACCGGACTCACTACTCAAGGCGCGCGACGTCGAGATCACGACGCTCAAGGATCAGCTCGCGCGCGCGCTTGCGGAGCTGGACCGGATCAAGCGCAGACTGGCGAACCCGCGCTCCTGACTGTACCTGTCGAAGCGACTCGTCGTGTTAACGCTCTATCCCACCCGAAACAGCTCGATCGCGCGTGAATACCGATCGTGCAACACGCTCCGGATTCCGCTGTGCTCCGCTGACTCCAGTTCAGGGTCCTTGGCCAGCACACGTTCCGCCTCTTCGCGCGCAACCAGGTTGAGCGCCTCATCGCGAATTGGGTCCGCGATCTTGAACATCGGCTCACCGCTCTGACGCTGCCCGAACAGATCGCCCATTCCGCGCAACCGTAGATCCTCGCGCGCGATCTCAAACCCATCATCGGTTGACGTGAAAACGGACAGGCGCTGAGCTGCTTCCTCGCCCACATCGCCAAGCAGAATGCAATACGATGCAGCGGCGCCGCGCCCCACGCGACCGCGCATCTGATGCAGCTGCGACAACCCGAATCTGTCCGGGTGCTCGATCAGCATCACCGTCGCGTTCGGCACATCGATCCCCACCTCGATTACTGTAGTTGCAACGAGCACGTCGATCTCGCCGTCGCGGAATCGGCGCATGATCTCATCGCGCTCGGCGGCGGGAATGCGGCCGTGTAACAGCGCTACGCGCCGGTCCGGAAACACAGATGTAGCGAGCTGATCGTACATGACCGTCGCAGCCTTGAGGTCGATCTTTTCCGATTCCTCGATCACCGGATAAACTACATACGCCTGCCGCCCAGCCTCGACCTCGCGGCGCACGAACGCGAACACCCGGCCACGTCCGGACTCAGCGCGCGCTACCGTGCTGATGGGAAGTCGCCCGGCCGGCCGCTCGTCCAACGTGCTCACGTCAAGGTCGCCGTAGGTGGTCAGCGCCAGCGATCGAGGGATCGGCGTCGCGGTCATCAGCAGCGTATCCGGCGCAACTCCCTTGCCGGCGAGCGCCTCGCGTTGCTCCACGCCAAAGCGGTGCTGCTCGTCGATCGCCACGAATCCGATATTGGCGAAAGAAGCAGCGGCTTGGACAAGCGCGTGGGTGCCGACAACCAGCAGCGGCCCGCGTGATGCCATCCGTGCGAGAACGGCTTTTCTCTCTCTCGCGCCAAGACTCCCACTCAAAAACGCGGGCTCGATCCCAAGTGGCTCGAGCAACCCTTTGAATGTGCGCAGATGTTGCTCGGCCAGAAGTTCGGTCGGCACCATTATAGCGGCCTGATACCCGTTCTCCAGCGCCAACAGCGCCGCGAAAAGCGCGACGATCGTCTTGCCGCTTCCAACATCCCCCTGAAGCAAGCGGTGCATCCGTCGCGGGCTGCACATGTCGGTGACGATCTCGCGCAGCGCATGCGCCTGAGCACCGGTGAGCGTGTACGGGAGCGCCTCACGCAACGCGGTGGTCAGCTCGCGCTTGTTCTCGAATTGTACTCCGCTACGCGCCTGCCGCGCCAGTTGGTTTGCGCGGCGTTGAAGCAGTTGCACAAAGAACAGTTCGTCGAATGCTAGCCGCTCGCGCCCCTTCTCCGCCTCCGCAATCGATGACGGGCGATGCACCATGCGCAACGCATCCCGCAACGTCACGAGCCCCGCGCGTTTGAGAAGCGCCGGCTCCATCTGCTCCTGCACCAGCGGCAGCAGCGAATCGAGATGCGCGTCGATAAGGCCGCGGATGGCCTTGAATGAGAGCCCGTCGGTCGCAGGATAAACTGACAGCACAAGGCCTCCAAGCGTCGGGTCGCCATCGCTGCCCAGGTTCACATACTCGCGCGGATTGAGCTGCCGCCCGTGGAAGAACCGCACACTGCCAGTGAGCAGTAGCGTATCGTCCTTTTTTATGACCCTGTCCAGAAACGGTTGCCCGGGCCACGACGCCTCGATGATACCACTGTCATCACGTACGACCGCCTGGAAGATGCGCAGGCCCTTGCGCGTCGGGATCACGCCCTTGGACACCACGCGTCCAATAACCGTCGCATCCATTCCAGGCTCCAGCGACGCAATACGCCGCACCGTGCTCGCGTCTTCGTAACGATGCGGCACGTGCCACAGCAGATGTCCCGCTGTGATGATCCCGAGTTTGCGCAGCGATTCAGCCCGCGCCGGTCCCACACCTTTGAGAAAGGTGACAGGCGTGTCCAGCCGAACGCGGTGGGTAGCACCCTCGGTGAACGCACCCCCGCGCGCCATCAGTCCCCAACCACCTCACGCAAGAAGTTCGCAGCGTCAAAGAACGCCAGATCGGTCGCTTTCTCACCGACACCCACAAATTTTACCGGGACGTCAATCGCTTCGTGCACCGCCACGACCACGCCACCGCGCGCGGTGCCGTCCAATTTGGTTACAACGAGCCCACTCACCGGCACCGCTGCCGCGAATACCCTGGCCTGGCTAACTGCGTTCTGACCTATCGTTCCATCCAGCACCAATAGCGTTTCGTGCGGAGCGCCCGGCAGCCGCTTTTCTATGACGCGCTTGATCTTGCGCAGCTCGTCCATGAGGCCGCTGCTCGTGTGCAGCCGCCCCGCCGTATCCACGATTACCACGTCGTCGCCGCGCTGGACACCGGCATCGATCGCGTTGTAAGCGACCGACGCCGGATCGCTTCCCGCCGCGCCGCCCACAAAATTTGCGCCCGTGCGCTCGGCCCACACGCGCAGCTGGTCGATAGCACCCGCGCGGAACGTGTCGGCCGCACCAACGGTCACGGTCAGGCCGTCGCGTACGAGCACGGTCGCGAGCTTTCCTATGAACGTCGTCTTTCCCGCGCCGTTGACGCCGACGACGAGAATGACGAACGGTCGCTCGCCTAAGATCCGGACGTCCGGATCAGAGTTGCCGGCGCGCAGCGCGGACTCGATGCCCGCGCTCAGTGCGCTCTTGAACTCGTCGCTGCTCCTGATCAGCCCCCGCTGGGCCAGACGGGAGATCTCGTCCACCAGCCGGAGCGTGACTGGAACGCCGAAGTCGGCCTGGAGAAGTATCTCCTCAATCTGCTCCAGCGATCCCTTGTCGACTCCACCGCGCGCGATGACCGCCACGTCGGTGAGGGCAACGTCCTTGATCTTCTGCCACAGCGATCGTTGGGGAACGTCGCCTTCTTTTCTCGATAGAAACGCCATTGATACGACACTGATACCACAAAGAAAACGCCGACCTGGCGACATGCCGGGCCGGCGTAACGAAAGATAATGGCGAGTCGCGCCGAATGCGGCGCCTGAAAAACCGTAGCGCAGCCCCGGTCTGGCACCGCGCTATTGACTAGCGGGTGGCGACCCGCTCCGGGCCGTTATCCGTCTGCATGTCCGCCAGCGTCTGATGCCGCACTTCGCGGAAGAGCCGGCCTTCCGGACCCGTGAGCGGATCGTTGGTCATGTTACGCAACGCGGTCGCCGGATCGTGCGCGATACCGTTGACACGAATCTCGAAATGGAGGTGCGGTCCGGTCGCCCAACCCGTCATGCCGACGTAGCCTATGGTGGATCCCATCTTCACGTGGGTTCCCTCGTGTACGTCCGACGCGAAGCGGCTCATGTGACCATACCGGCTCACCATACCGTTGCTATGACGGATATCGATCATGTTCCCGTATCCACCACGTCGTCCAACCGACACCACCACGCCGTCGCCAATCGCATGCACCGGTGTTCCCATCGGCGCCGCATAGTCGGTCCCGGTGTGATTGCGCCACGTTCCGAAGATGGGGTGATTACGCAGCCCGAAGACGGAAGTAATGCGATGAAAGTCCACCGGCGCATGAAGGAACGACGCTGTCAGCGACTTTCCCTTGCCGTCGAACCATTCGCTGCTGGAATTGCGCGTCTTGAAGTGCACCGCCTCCACCACGCGGTCACCCAGCGAGAGCTTGGCTCCGAGAATCTTGTTGATGATGATCTTGCCGTTGGGCTGCTGCAGCCTCTCGACCAGAACGTGGAACTTGTCGCCCTCATCCACGTCTCTCGCCATGTCCACGCGATGCTCGAAGATGTCGGCGAGGTTCCACGCCAGAGATCTGCGCTGGGAGCTTGGCAGCTCCGCCTGACCGACGCCTTCCAGAGATGCCAGTAACGACTTGTGAATCGTTCCGTTCAGCGCGACTGTATCGACGCCGTGGAGACGCTCTGCGTTGACGATCACCGGCTGAAACCGGAGTTCGGGCACGCTCGACTCTGGGATCGAAACGATCACCGGCGGCATGATAGCGAGCGCCGGCATGGCTTCAGCCCTAACCGAATCTACCGGTGATTCGGATGGTGCGGGTGTTACGGATGAAGCCGTGGACAGCGATCCAAGGGAGCGTGGGGCAATCTGTGGCGTGAGCTCGATCGCTGCCCACGCCATTGCTCCGATTATGGCGTACGTGACGCCGCGTGCGGCAGTTGCTTTCAATCCATCTGTCTCCGAATAAAGGTCGGGATTTCCATATCACTTAGCTCCTGATCCCGACCGTCATTCGAAGACGAACTGGGGACTGCCGGCGTCACGCGCCTGCCAATCTCGGGGAGCGGCCCCGAGGAAGTGCGTGGGTTGCCGCCGACCGGCGCTCCTGGCATGCCGGGACGAACTGTGCGACTCGCATGGAGCGGAATTACCGGCGATCCGCGCAAGGGGTGTGTTGACGCTACTGCGGGCTGTGCAGTGGTACCAACCGTCCCGCGATCGAAGCCAGTCGCGATGACCGTGACGCGAATCTCACCCTGCATTGCGGGCTCGTGCACCGCACCGAAGATGATTTCCGCCTCCTCACCAACGGCTTCGTGTACAATCTCATTGATCTGGTGCACTTCACCGAGCGTGAGGTCTTCGCCGCCGGTGATGTTGACGAGCACTCCGGTGGCGCCGGAAATGGAGACGTTGTCAAGCAGCGGGCTGGCGATCGCCTGCTGCGCCGCCTCGACGGCACGGTTCTCACCGCGGCCGATTCCCGTTCCCATAAGTGCCGAACCACCGCTCTGCATCACCGTGCGCACGTCTGCAAAATCGACGTTTACCAGGCCGGTCACGGAGATGAGCGACGAGATGCCCTGCGTTGCGTGCAGCAGAACTTCGTCGGCCTTCTTGAGCGCTTCCTGGAACGGTATCCCCTTCCCCACCACGGCGAGCAGCCGCTCGTTGGGAACGACGATCATCGTATCAACGTTCTTCCGCATCTCCGCGATGCCGAGCTCCGCCTGGCGCATGCGCTTGCGTCCCTCGAAGAGGAACGGCTTGGTCACGATGCCAACTGTGAGCGCACCGGCTTCGCGCGCAAGCTCACACACGATTGGCGCGGCACCAGTACCTGTGCCGCCACCCATGCCACACGTCACGAAGACGAGGTCAGCGTTGGTCAGCGATCGTAGAACTTCATCACGGTTCTCCTCTATCGCCTGCCGGCCGATCTCGGGCCGTGCACCAGCGCCAAGGCCGCGCGTCAGCTTCTTGCCAATTTGAAGCTTGACGTCCGACTTGGAGTTGAGGAGCGCCTGCGCGTCGGTGTTGACCGAAACAAACTCCACGCCTTCGAGGCGTTCCTCGATCATCCGATTCACAGCATTACCGCCACCACCGCCAACACCAACAACCTTCATCCGGGCGTCTTGCGATGTGCTCTCCTCAAACTCAAATATCATCGCGGCGGGCACTCCTAGGCGGGTAGACGACAAGACTTCCACAACACTTCCAATTGACGCGCTAATATACGTGAAACCAGCGCATCAGACCATGGCCAAAAGACGAACGATTTTCGAGATGATCACAACCTGATTTTCCAACTGTTTTCCACACCCATTTGTGACGTCACAGCTTTGAGACATAAGTTGCAATTCTCGCTTCGTGCACGGGCTACTGTAATTGCGACGACACTGGAGTACTGCACCGCTACAAACGACAAGGTGACCGACTGGAGCCGCGCTGTTGCGCACACTCAAGCCGGTCACCCAACGTAACACCGCGCGCACCGCGCGGACATACAATCTTTCGCCCGAAATGTTTCCATGCATTCGGCCTAGAAAAAATCCTCGAGCCACGCCTTCATCCGCTGCGCTATCTTGTCGACGCCAGGCGTGCTGAGCGTCATTCGCTTGGCACTCGGCGCAGAGCCCGCAAGCACCAGTCTGTTCGCACCATACAGCGCCAGCCCGACGGCCGTGGCGAAGCGCGGAGCTTCCACTGAATCACTCAGACCGCCAATGTGCTCGCCCGGCGCGCCAATCCGAACGCCTGTACCGAACACGCTCGACGCAAGCTCCGTGATGCCTTGCATTGCCGCACCGCCACCCGTAATCACCACACCGCCGGATAGCACGCCGCCGTATCCCGCAGACTGGATTTCACGGTGCACCATGTCGAAGATCTCGTCCATGCGCTGATGGATGATATGCGCCAGCAGCTCGCGCGGAATCTCACGGTCTCCCTGAGCAGCGGTACTCGGGAGCTGGATGACCTCGGACGGATCCACCAGCGGCTCGTACGCACTACCGAGCCGTTCCTTGAGTCGCTCCGCATCAGCCTGCGTGACGCCCAGCCCGTGCACGATGTCGTTGGTGACGATGTTGCCACCGTACGTGAGCGTCGCCAGATGCCGGATCTTCCCTTCGTGGAAGATCGCGATGTCCGTGGTGCCGGCGCCAAGCTCCACGAGTGCAACGCCCAGCTCCTTCTCATCTTCGGTAAGCACTGCAAGCGAGCTCGCGAGCGGCTCCAGTACCAGCTCGCGCACACGATAGCCTGCACGCTCCACGCTCTTCCGCAGATTCATCGCCGGCGAACTGCCGATCGTTACGAGATACATCTCCGTCTCGAGCCGCGTTCCGATCATACCGATCGGGTCACGCACACCCGCGTTGCGATCAACCGTGTACTCTTGCGGAATCGCGTGCAGCAACTCGCGGTCCTGCGGAATTGCCTGCGCCCTGGCAACATCGTTGGCGCGGTCGACGTCAGCCTTGGAAATCTCGTCGCCATTGACCGCGACAATGCCTTTGCTCGACGACGCCTGCACGTGCTCGCCCGCAATCCCCGCGTAAATGGACTCGATCTTGGTGCCAGCCATGCGTTCGGCGTCCTGTAACGCCTTCTGAATCGAGCGCGTCGTCTCCTCGATGTCGGAAACGATGCCGCGGCGGAGTCCGGTGGTGCGCGCCTGCCCCACTCCCAACACGCGGATTGTAGGCTTACGGTCGCCGATCGCTTCCGCGATTATTGCCGTGGTTTTCGCCGACCCGATGTCCAGCCCAGCTACCACGCGTTCAAGGTTCATTGCAGCCTTGCGACCACTTGATCGCGATAACGGATGTCCAACTCTGCAACCCGCTCGTTGCGGCGGGCCAGGTCGGATTCAACGGGAAAGATATCCCGGAAGCGATCAGCGGCTACCCCCGCCGTGGTGCGAACGTGCAACGTGGGAGTAAGGGTAAAGACCAGGTCTCGGCCCACTGGCGCCACCTCGCTCACCTGGTCATAGATCTTGGGCTGCTCCACTCTCATCGCGCCGAGTAGAGCCAGCGCGCCCCGATCGGGCGCGGTTAGGATGGGGAGGTCGAGTTGCGTACGGCTTGGATCGATCGGTAGTGCCCGTCCGGCCGAATCATACGGCTGTAGGCCATCCCCAATTGGCACGAGCGCGACCGGAAAGTTCTCTCGTATGGTCACAACCAACGTGCCCGGAAGTCGCCGCGATATGTGAGCCTCAGCTATCTGTGGGTGCGCGCGCAGACGCTGCTCCAACGGCGCAACATCGTCCAGGATGGAGTGGAGCGTGTCCACCCGCAACCTGCCGACCACATCCTCAGGCTGCAAATACCGTGTACCGCGAATCTCGATTTTGCGGACGTGGAAGTACGTGAGGTGGTGAAGCATTGCATGGGACCAGCGCGGGGATGTGAGCACCAGCGCAACTACGATGACAGCGCCGAGGTAGCGATATCCGGGCTTCTTTAGTCGGGACAGAAACTTCATTCAGCAAGCTTCATTCGGCCAGCAGATCCCGCAGCTCTCCGGCAGTCTTGGTGATGTCACCGGCGCCGATGGTGATAACAACATCACCCGGCTGCACGCTCTGCGCGAGCGCCTGGGCAAGCTCGTTTCTGTTGCCTTCCCACGCTACCGCATTGCCACACGCCGCCGCGGCATCGCGGACGAGCGCCGCGGAGATGCCTTCGATGGGCTGCTCCCGCGCTGGGTAGAGATCGGCCAGGAAGAGCACGTCCGCCTGTGCCAGAACTCTACCGAATTCCGGCGCGAAATCACGGGTACGGGTGTACAGGTGCGGCTGGAAGGCGACGACGAGCCGGCGCCCAGGATACGCCGCCCGCGCGGCATCCACGGTCGCGGCGATCTCCGTTGGGTGATGGGCATAGTCGTCAATGATGGTGACGCCACGCACGTCCGCGATGTACTGGAAGCGGCGCTCCACCCCGGCAAATCGTTCCAGGCCGGCCGCCAGCCGCACGCCGGGAACCCCAAGCGCGATGCCAGACGCCATCGCCGCTAGCGCGTTCCGTACGTTGTGCAGCCCCGGCACGTTCAGGCGAAAATCTCCGAACGGTGCACCGTCGTACCGCGTGCTGAACGTTACACCTCGCCCAGCGGGCGTGATGTCCGAGGCCACAAGCCTGGCGTCCGGCGAATTGATTCCGTACCTGATCACCTCAGCGGAATTGGGCACGGGGAGGGTGTTGGCGCCCGGATCGTCGGCGCAGAGCACCACCACACGTGCCCCACTGACGTAGGCCGCGAACGCGTCGCGGATGTCGTCGATGTCGCGGTAGATGTCCAGGTGGTCTGCCTCCATGTTGGTCACGACGGCGACAGCTGGATGGAGTGCGAGGAAGGATCGGTCGTACTCGTCCGCCTCCACCACGAACAGCTTGTCCGACCCAAAGCTCAGATTGCCACCCCACGCCGCCACCCGTCCCCCGACGATCCCGGTGACGTCGATGCCCGCGCCACGCAACGCATCGGTCGTCATCACGGTCGTGGTCGTCTTGCCGTGAGTTCCGGCTACTCCGATAACGTCGCCACCGAATACCGCAGCGCCGAGCGCCTCAGCGCGGCGCACAACAGCGATGCCGGCAGCGTGCGCAGCAGCCAGTTCGGGGCTGTCCTTGGGCATCGCCGACGTGAAGACCACCGCGCGCGCGCCAATTACGTGCGCCGGATCGTGTCCCGCGAAAACCTCCACTCCAAGCCGCTCGAGATCCTCCGCCATTGGGCCAGGATTGTTGTCGCATCCGGAGACCTTCACACCGCGCTTGACGAACAGCTCCGCCAGTGCACTCATCCCAGCCCCCGCGATACCGACAAAATGGACCGGGCGCGGATCGCGAGCGTCCGTCAGTACATCATAGTTCACTTGAAACACCGCATGCTAAGTATATGGGCGGCAATGTCTTGCGCGGCAGCTGGTCGCGCCCGCTCTAGCGCCGCGTGCGCCATTCGCGCGAGGGCGCCCGGAGCGCTCAGCAGAGCGCTCAGCGCATGGTCCAGAGTGGCGGCATCGAACCTGTCCTGCTGCAGCACCACCGCCGCACCCGTCGCTGCTAATGCGCGCGCGTTTGCGCTTTGGTGGTCTGCCGCGGCTGTGGGGAGCGGCACCAGAATCGCCGGCAGCCCCCATGCCGCCAGCTCCGCCGTCGTCATTGCGCCGGCACGGCTTAGTGCGATGTCGGCTGCGGCGTAGGCTTGCTGCATGGCAGAAATGTATGGGCGCACGCGCACCCCGGCGCTCTCGTGCGCCGCATACAGTTCGAAGTTGGCCGGCCCTGTAGCCCAGATTACATTCACACCCCGTTTCTCCGCACCGCCGGACCAGAGCCAGTCGGAGACAGCCCGGTTGATCCCCTCCGCGCCCTGACTCCCGCCAAAGATGAGCAGAGTTGGAGCGGTAACGGCGTCAAAGCCCCACGCATCAGCCGCGGCCACGCGTGTGGGACGATCCGGCGGGGGGGGCTCAATTGGGTTGCCGGAGACAAATAGTTCGGTCGTTCGGCCCGGCTTCAGCCTACTCGCGGCTTCGGGAAAGCCGAGGTGGATCTGTGCGGCGCGGGGTGCAAACCACCGGACGGTGAGCCCGGGAAAGCTGTTCTGCTCCTGTATAACGATCGACAATTTGCGGCTCGCCGCGAAGCCCAGTGCGACGCCGGCCGCGTACCCGCCCGTTGCGACCAGGGCGCAAGTACCACGTTCGTCAGCAACGCGGGCGATCCGGCGCCAGGCGCCAGCTCCGCCCGCGATCGTGCGCCAGTTGAGCCACGGACGCGTTCGATACAATGGATGCAGCTCCAGTAGCTCAAACGGGAACTCGGCCTTCGGAAGCACGTCGCGTTCGATGCCGCGCCTGGCACCTATGAAGAATGGCTGCACCCGCGAATCTGCCGCCACCATTGCGCGCGCGATCGCGAGCGCCGGGTACAGGGGGACAACCGTAAGAACCCCCGCGAACCGAACACTCATCGAACGTTCCGGACTCCGTAGCGACAATGGAGGTGTTCAT
>JBPCQO010000225.1:0-24511 GCA_050998035.1 Gemmatimonadaceae bacterium
AACATTGCCTTCATCAACTCCCGCCGGGCCGTCGGTGGCACTGCTCCGCTCTCGTCGAGTGTGAGCGCCGCGGACTTCTTCACCGCGGTGCGTGATCAGCGAAAACTGGACTTGTACTTCAACGCGCACAGATTGGGCGACCTCAGGCGGTACAAGGATGTTTACGGGATCGATGAATTCCAGCAGGGGGCGTATCCGGTTGCGCCTGACACTTACGGTGATCAGACGTGCCTCCCGGAGTCGGCCGCGGAGCTGAACAGAAACCCACCAGGGGCATAGTCGGCTCGCTGACCCCGCCTGCTCCGGGTGTAGGATCAGCCTGATAGCCACCAAGTTGAAAAGAAGCAGCCCGGGGTCCATCCCGGGCTGCTTCTTTGCGATCTCCGCTATGTGACGGAGGCAATTTTATTTTCTTATCGTGTACCTGTTGTAACTGAAGTTGTACGCGTTCGTACGACTTTGGCAAATTCCATCGGTGCCGATCCCGTATCCGTTACTGCTTCCGGTTGATTACTGAAGATGCGATGAGAAATATTCTTTCGCTACTCGTGCTCCTCGCCATCAGCTCGCAGGCCGCGTCGCACGACGCGATCGTCAGGGTGACCCCGGGCGCGGGTGAGCATCCCTCCGGGGGCTGTCTAGGTTGTACCTTTTGGGCTGACATTTTCATCCGTTGACGGCCATGCGAGTCACATGATTGAGGCTTTCACCCGACGCGACTTCTTCCGGATTTCCGTCACTTCCGCTGCCGGACTTGCGTGTGCTTCGCGCATGCCGGCAAACGCATTGGCGCCCACGATCGCCGGCCGCGTGGTACTGTTCCAGGGCGACTCAATTACCGATGCGGGACGCGACCGCCGTATCACGGCTGCGAACGTCGCGCTCGCGCTCGGGACGGGCTATCCTCTCCTGATCGCGTCCCGCTTGCTGCGTGCGGAGCCGGAGCGGAACTGGCAGTTCTTCAATCGAGGCGTGAGCGGTGACAAGGTCCCCGATCTCCAGGCGCGATGGAGCGCTGATACGATCGCGCTCAGGCCGGATATTCTGAGCGTGCTCGTCGGTGTAAACGACTTCTGGCACAAGCGACTGAAAGGATACACCGGAACGACTGCCGATTACGAGAGCGAGTATGTTGCCACTCTAACCACGACGCGGCGGGTGTTCCCCGCTCTTCGGCTAGTCGTGTTAGAGCCTTTCGTTCTGCGCTACCGCTCGGTGGACGCTACTTGGTTCCCCGACTTTGATGAGCGTCGCGCAGCCGCGGCGCGCGTGGCCTCGCGGGTGGGTGCTACGTTCGTGCAGCTACAGGATGCGTTCAACGCCGCGAGCGCGCGCACGGGTCCGGCGTACTGGACCGCTGATGGCATCCACCCCACACCAGCTGGGCACGCCTTAATCGCCGAGCGGTGGTGCGCGGCCGTAGAGATGTGAACGGAGACGCCTCGGTCATGACGCCCGCCCTCGAATCTCCGCCACGCTTACGCGCTCGCTACCCCGGTGAGTTCATCGCCGCGCTCGTACGCGACCGGCTCGGCGTCTTCCAACGCATGGCCGCACATGGAGACGTGGTGCAGGTGAATGCCGGGCGTCAGCGGCTGGTACTCGTGTCCAATCCGGAGGACATAAAGGCAGTGCTCGTTACCGACAGCCGCAACTTCCGGAAGGGGCGCGGCGTCGAGCGCATCAAAATACTTCTGGGTGAAGGGCTGCTAACGAGCGAGGGCGAGTTCCACAGACGGCAGCGGCGGCTCGCCCAGCCGGCATTCCACAGAGCGCGACTTGGCGCGTACGCCGAGGTGATGGTGCGCTACGCCGACGAATTGACACGTTCGTGGACCGACGGCGCAACTGTCGACGTCCACTCTGAGATGATGCGGCTCACGCTCGCAATCGCCGCGCGAACGCTCTTCGACGCGGACATCGAGACGGAAGCGCGCGACGTCGCGGAGGTCATCAATCTGTCGCTGCGCCTGTTCCGGTTCGCGACGCTTCCGTTTGGTGAGCACATCGAGCGGATACCGCTCCCGATCGTACGGCACATGCAGCGCGCGCGCGCTCGGATGGACGAGTTCATCTACGCGCTGATTCGGAGGCGGCGAGAGTCGGACGCGGACCACGGCGACCTGCTCTCAATGCTGCTCGTCGCGAGCGAGGACGGAGAGGGGATGAGTGATCGTCAGATCCGCGATGAGGTTATGACCATTCTCATGGCGGGCCACGAGACGACGGCCGTAGCGCTGAGCTGGACGTGGTATCTGCTGTCGCAGAATCCGGACGTCGCGACGGTGCTAACCGCCGAGATCGATGGCGTGCTCGGCGAGAGACAGGCCACGATCGATGACGTGGCGAAACTGCCGTACACGCGAGCGGTGGTCGCCGAGTCGATGCGGCTGTATCCGCCAGCATGGGTGATTGGGCGGCGCGCACACACGGACGTCACCATCGGCGGCTATGCCGTAAGCGCGGACTCAATCGTGCTCATGAGCCAGTACATCGTACATCGCGATCCGCGCTGGTACGCCGAACCGGAGCTGTTCCGGCCGGCGCGCTGGACGGGAGAGGGTGATAAGACCGATGGCGCCGCGCGACCCAAGTTCGCCTATTTCCCCTTTGGCGGCGGTCCGCGCGTGTGCATTGGTGAGCAGTTCGCCTGGACCGAAGCCGTGCTGGTGCTTGCGACCATAGCTCGACAATGGCGGCTCACGCACGACCCTGCGCGTCCGGTTGTGCTGGAGCCGCTCGTGACGCTACGCCCGAATGGGGGGATACGGATGCGGTTGGCGCGGCGCTGCGGTCGGCAAATGCATTGACACCGGCGTTCACAGCGAGATACGTTCGATGCTCACCGAATGCCGAGCCTATGAAACGCCTCGTGAACCGATCTGTAAGTCGCGGCCTTGACTGCCGCTTTGCCAACCTCTGGCTAACCCGCGCCTCCGGTCTGACCGCCGTCGTTGTCGCGGTCGCCTGTGCTCCCACGCCATCAGCTACGCCGGCTCCGCTCCCCGCGACGGGCACCCTCGTAGCCGCGCCGCCCCGCGTGGTTGACCTCGCGCCAACGCTGCCCGCACGCGTTGACTCCATCATCAATGCGGCCATCGCTGACCATGCAGCTCCGGCAATCTCGGTCGCGATCGGGCGATATGATCGTCTGGTGTACCTCAAGGGTTATGGCCACCTCACGTACTCGGACACCGCCGCGGCAGTGGACGAGCACACCCGCTTCGACATGGCTTCGCTGACAAAGGTTGTGGCGACCACCACGTCCGCGATGATACTTGAGGACCAGGGTAAGCTCGACATCAACCGTACGGTAGTGTCGTACCTGCCGGAATTCAACGCGCCGGAGAAGCAGGGGATCACGGTGAAGATGCTGCTCACACACAGCGGCGGCCTGGAGGCCGGCGCGGGACTGTGGAAGGACACCCACGGACGCGCGGAGTACTTGCAGAAGATCAATGCCCGCCCGCTGGCATATGCGCCCGGCACCAAAACGATCTACAGCGATTGGGACTTCGTCCTCATGCAGCAGGTCGTCGAGCGCATAAGTGGGGAGACGCTCGACGCGTTCACCACGGCTCACATCTTTGCCCCGCTGGGAATGACTGAGACGGGATTCAGGCCGGACACGTCCCAACGGCGCCACATCGCTCCGACTGAAGTCGTTCCGAGCCGCGGCGGGATGATATGGGGCACCGTGCATGATGAGAATGCAGAAGCCATCGGTGGCGTCTCCGGCCATGCCGGTTTGTTCTCCAGCGCGCGCGACGAGGCGATCTTTTTACAGATGCTGCTGAATGGCGGCAGCTATGGAAATGTGCGGATACTGCGCCCCGAAACCATCGACCGCTGGACGTCGATTCAGGCTCCTGGTTCCAGCAGAGCACTCGGCTGGGACACTCCGTCGAGCCACTCCAGCGCGGGACACTTTTTTTCCCCGCGCAGTTACGGCCACACGGGTTTCACCGGCACGTCGCTCTGGTCCGACCCGGAGCGCGGTGTCTGGGTAGTTTTGCTCACCAATCGCGTATATCCCACGCGCAACAACGAGAAGGCTGGCCCGCTCCGCCGCGCAATCGCGGACGCGGTCCAGCAGTCGATCACCGATGCCCCTCTGATCGATTGGGAATCAACGCGCCACTAGTCCAAGTCCCAGGTACAGCGTGCGGCCGGCGGCGGGCTCGTAGTAGCGCCCGCCCGCCGCGTTGATGACGACGGACGTGTTGTACATCCTCCCCAAAATATTTCCGGCGCCACCGAGCAGCGTGACAGCGCCGAGCCGAGTCTCGCCGCGAAGATTGGTCACCGCGTATCCGGCCGATCGTGCCGTGTTCGCATCGTTGACAGGCGTAGAGGATTCGATTCGCTCCTCCACAGCGAGGAATCTGGAATCTGGATCGCCCAGCTGAACCGAGAGTGTCCCCGCATGCGGCGCGATGCCGGGGACCTGGTTGCCGCCGTATGATGTGCCTCCAGCGGTGTAGCTGATAAAACGAGCGTCGGTGTAGCCGTAACCCGCGCGTGTGAGCAGCCACGGTGTGAGCGCGAGGCTCACGTCCGCATCCACTCCGCGGTGATTCGCCGCGCCGGCGTTGCGGTAGAACTGCCGACCGGGAGATGCGGCGACTTCGAACGGGATCAGCTCGCCGTCGATGCGCATCTGGTACGCCGCGGCGCTGTACGCCACGGCTCCGGTGCGCCCTTTGATGCCACCTTCGCGCGAGTGAACGCGCTCGGGCTCAAGCGTTGGATTGAAGCCGCCTGCGCCGTCAGGCCGGTTGGCCAGCTCGGTAGTTGTGGGCGTCTGAAATCCGGTCGAGACATTACCGTACAGTGACAGCGCTGGAAAGAACGCGTAGCTCGCACCGAACGACGGGCTGGTTGCGTACAGCAACCGCACGCCGGAATCGTCCGGATTGGTGGGTGTGATGAGATGATCGTCCGCGTTGAACCGGAAGCGGTCGTGCCGCACGCCAGCCAGGAACGTCGCTCGTCCCGCTACCGCCGTGATCTGGGCGAAAGGCGACACGCTCGTTACATGTTCGCGTTGATCAAGCACCAGCGCGCCGCGCTTGCCGCGCGTGTTCACAAAATTCTGCCGGTCATCGCGTTGCAGGTCGGTCTCACCGCCCACGATGGCGGTGATCGATCCGGTACTTCCCGCGCGCGTCAGCGCGTACGCCGCGCGCCCGCCGCCCGCCGCCCGGTGCAGTTCGATGATGCGCGGAGGGATGGGATTGTCCAGTGACCTGCGTAGCGCGTATCCCGACACCCGCAGCTCGCCAGCGCCTGCCCGGATGCGAGTGCTCGCGCCGAACTGCTCCTGCTTGCCCAGTTTCCCCGTGTGCTGCGCGACGTTGGTGGCATACGCCTGCCGACGGTCCACCTGCAATAATGAATCGGATAGCGCACCAGGATCCTGCGCGTTGTACTGCATGGCGTTCGCCACCAGCTTGAGCGAGGCGCGGTTCCAGTCGTACGTTCCCACCGCGTTGAGGTGTGCGTTGCGTGCGCTGCTGTGGGCACGGTAGCCGCCGTAATCCAGGCGATCGCCATTTACGGTGTACGTTGCGCGCCCGGCGGTCCCGCCGGCCCCCGCCTGCACTCGCGTCAGCGCATCCGCGCCACGCACCAGGCGTAGCGACGGGACGAGCTCGCCCGCCGGTGCCGGGCGAGTTTGCAGCGTGACCACCCCGCCAATGCCATTGCCGTACAGTGACGACGCGGGACCCCGAATCACCTCCGCAGCACCCAGCGAGCCGAGGTCGATGTTGCTGAGCTCCGTCTGTCCGTCGGCCAGCGTTGCGGGGATGTCGTCGACGATCACCCGCACGCCGCGGACGCCAAACTGCGCCTGGGCACCGATGCCGCGGATTGACAGGCGGTCGCCCTGCGCGAAGTTCAGCCGGGTATGTACCTGGACGCCGCCAAGGCTACCGAGGACCTCGTCCAGTGCAAAGCCGGGCCGTGCGACCGTTGCGTCGCGTGCAGCCACACCGGCCACATCCACTGGCGCGTGGGTCACGTCGAAAGGTGTCCGCAGAACCGTCACGCGGACGGCAGTGAGCGTATCGGCTGCGGTGCGCGGCGGAGATGGCGACGGCTGCTGCTGAGCACCGGCCACACCAGCGTGGCCCGCGGCAAGGGTAAGTGCCGTGGCTACAGCCAGAGCCCGTCGACGGCAGTCTCTGAAGGCCGGACCGGCGGCAGTGTCATCGCTATCATCTAAAAGTGCGGCAGAGCTATACATGCACGCATATCTACGCATCGGGGAGCAAATGGCCAAGCGACCGCTTCACTCATACATCGACTCACCGAGCCTTACGTTCTGTCGTCGAGCACTGCTTGCCGTTTAACTTGTACATGAAGACGAACAGCAACGCATCACGCACAACCCAGAGTAGCCCATGCCCAAGCCGCGCGACCAGCATGATCAGAATGACCACGCTCGCTCCGGTCCTCCGGACCGCGAGGGCCCAGCCCAGGCCGCGCGCGAAGCTCTCAATCGCCAGGTCTCGCTCCTCGAAAGCATGGCGGCCGATGCAGCCGCACCGCGTGCGGAGCGGCTGCGTGCAATGGAGCTTCTCGCGGCCATGGCTGGCCTCCGCGTTGGATCAGTGGCCAGGGACCAGCTCTCCGCCTCCGACTCGCGGCCAGATACGCGCCCGAGTACGCGGTTTGACTCGCCGCGCCCCGGCAGCGGACCACGCGAGCATCGTCCAGCGGCACACGGGGCGCATGGCCACGGCCCACCGCGCCGTCCAGGCCATGACCGTCCAGGCGAAGACCGGCATGACGATGACCGGCACGGCAAGAAAGGGGTGAGGAACCGGGGTGCTTCCAAGTTCGCCAAGGACGGTGGCTCCGTAGGCGGCTCTCGCGAGCCACGCCGGCTCAATGCGGGCGGCAAGCCGCCGCTCTCTCCCAAGCGACCCGTGCGCCGCCTACCGTCGGGCGGCTGAACCGACGCCTCCCACGTCAAGAACGCACTGGCCCGGTTTGATCAGGTTGCGGGAGTGATGGACAGCGAAGGTGACCGTGCCTTCGCCAACATCAAAAAGGCCGCACAGCAGTGCCGCATCGACGTGCAGGAAAGGAGCTCGCACGAGTTGGGTGGCAAGCCACACACCCAAGGCAGCTCCCACTGACGGCGCGGTAGACGCAGTCGGGCACTCGGGGCCCAACTGCGGAGTTATATTCTCGGCTCCTCCCGCGCGTTCGTTGGAGCCGCGCGCGATGACACACGCTTACAGCCGGCGCCCGGGAGATTCGACGCACGATGAATTTGACGGCCCATTGCCCCCTAGCGGCGACCCTCGCCACGCATCTTCGCGCCGCACGGGATGAGCTGACTGCGCGTTGGCTCGAGAGAATTTCCGCTCGGGTCGCCCTCGAGCCGAACCGCGTCTTTCCAACAGAACAGCTGCTGGACCACGTCCCCCTCCTCGTCGATGGAATAGCGGCCTATCTCGAAAATCCGGCCACGATGATCGTGGCCGACATGCTTGTGATCGATAAGGCGCGTGAGCTCGGCGCGCTCAGGCACGCGCAGGGCTTTGACCAGTTCGAGATCCTGAAGGAGTTCGAAATTTTGGGGGGCATCCTGCTCACCTTCATCGGTGGCGTCGCCGAGCAGTCGAATGAGCCATGCGGACGTGCCGAGCTACTGGGGTGCGCGCAGCGTGTATTCCACGCCGTTTCCCTCATTCAGGAGGCGACAACCACACAGTTCCTCCAGCTCATGACCCAACGCCTCGCCGAGCGGGAAGAGCGCCTTAAAGCGTTCAACCTGACGCTGACTCACGAGTTCCGCAATCGCATCGGAGCCACCCTCGGCGCGGCCCAGATACTCGGGATGGGCGGAATCGCGGACGACAAGCGTGAGCAGCTCTCCGCGGTCATTGTCAGAAACGCGAAGGGAATGCAGGTGGTGCTGGACAATCTCCTCGAACTGTCACGCGTTGGCTCCGACAGCAGGCAGCAACGTCATGTCCGCCTACCGCAGGCTGCCGCCGAGGCTGCCCGACAGTTACGCGAGACGGCACATTCCCATAAGGTCACGGTGCGGCTGTTACCCACCATGCCGGACGTGGAAGTGAATGCCGCCGCAGTCGAGTTATGCCTCACAAATCTGATATCTAATGCCATCAAGTACAGCGACCCGGCAGAGCCAGATAGGTGGATCGAGGTGCGCGGGAAAGTCGAGGAAACCACCGGCGACGGGATTCGGCAGGTGATCGTGGAGGTGGCGGACAACGGCCTTGGCGTGCCGCTGAAAGAGCGTCAGCGCCTGTTCGAGCGGTTTTTTCGCGCCGAAGACGCGGCGGCCAGTGGAGTCGAAGGAACCGGACTCGGGCTCAGCATCGTCCGTGAGACCATTCACTCGCTCGGCGGTACCGTCTGGGCTGAGTTTCCGGAGAACGGGTCCGTATTTGCCTTCAGTCTCCCGTGTCGGAGAGAGGGCGAGCCCTCCCCGCTCCCCCAGTCTTCGCCCCACTAGCGCGGCAACAGGGAACGCCGCGTCAGGCGCTGCTAATCGCCCCTCCCGCACCGACCGATACTGTTGTAGTGTATGTCCGCGGTAGCGTATAGCTGCGCACTCCTCTAGGCGCGCCGTTCTCCGTGGACCCCATGCTCCCCCTCCCCCTCCCCCTCCCCCTCCCCCTGCCCCTTCCGCTCGCCCGATGCTCCTCCGTTCCGCAGTAGTCAGACCGGCCGTCGTCACTGCACTGGGCGCGTCCTGCGGCGTGGTAGTGATTGAGGTGGTCAGAAGCTTTCCGGCACTGTCGCCCTTCCACTCTTCCTGGGAGTCGCGTGGACTGACGGCGATTGCGACAGCGGTAGCCGCCGCCGGCGGCTACTTTTTGCGCGGGCGCACCGGACGCAACTCTGAGGACGCGACACGCACTCCCCACGCGCTGCGGCAGCAGGCGGCAACCATGCGCGCGCTCACGGAGGGGACCACCGACGCAGTGTGGGCCAAGGGACGCGACGGTGTATATCATCTCATTAACGGGGCTGGCGCGCGCATGCTCGGCCTCCCTGCCGCCGAGATACTCGGGCGCACTGACGATCGCTTCTTCTCTGCGGAGACAGCGGCCGAGATCAGTGCGCGAGATCGTGAAGCCCTCGACGGTGGCGAAGCCGTGACCGATACGGCGTTCACCACCGATTCGCATGGCGTTACGCGTACGTTCACCACAACGCGCAGTCCGTGGTCCGACCCGAACGGTAATGTGATCGGCCTGGTGGGAGTGTCGCGCGACGTCACCGACCAGCTCCGCGCGGAGGAGGCACTTCGAGCGGGTGAGCAGCGCTACCGGCTTCTGGTGGAACAGTCGCCCGAAGCAATCATCGTTCACCGCGATGGAACGCTGCTCTACGTCAACAAGACCGGTGCAGATCTCTTCGAATCCGGCGATGCCAGTTCGCTCGTCGGCAAATCACTCGGTGCCTTCGCACATCCCGACACTCTCGGCCGGCTTGCTGAGGCCGTCAAGGCGAGGGCGCGCGGAGAATTCGATTCGAAGCCGGCGGAATACCGAATGGTCACTGCATCCGGCGCCACGGTGGACGTGGAAGCCCTCTCGGTGATGGTCGCACACGACGGAGCGCCAGCCGTCCAGAGCGTTCTCCGCGACGTGACGGCGCGCCGCGCCGCAGAGGCTGCATTGCTGGACCGGGAAGCGCGACTCAGGTTGGTCATGCAGCAGATCCCGGCGGTGCTCTGGGCAACGGACCGTGATGCGCGCTTCACGTCCGCGCTGGGAGCCGGACTTGCAGCAATGGGATTGGCGACCGGCGAATTCGTAGGTGTGCGCATTGAGGACTACTTCGGTCACGGGGATCAGGGCGCTGCACCTGTCCGTGCGACGCACATGGCGCTGCTCGGCCACTCTGGCACGTTCGAGTTTGAGTGGATGGGACGAAGCCTCGCATGCAGCGTCGAGCCACTCCGGGGTAATTCAGGAGAGATTGAAGGAACGCTCGGCCTCGCCGTGGACATCACCGATCGGAAGCTGCTTGAAAATCAGCTCACGCATCGCGCCTTTCACGATCCGCTCACGGGGCTGGCCAATCGGTCTCTCTTCCGCGAACGTGTCACGCACGCCCTCGAGCGCGTGGAACGCGGAGGCGAGGTTGCCGTGATTTTTCTCGATCTCAACGACTTCAAGACCATCAACGACAGTCTGGGACATACCGAGGGCGACAATCTTCTCGAAATCGTTGCGGCCCGGTTGCTCCAATCCGTGCGATCGGACGACACCGTTGCTCGACTGGGCGGCGACGAGTTCGCGATTCTCCTCGAAGCGCTGGACAACCCGGCCGAAGCGGTAGAGGTGATAACGCGCATTGAGACAGCGCTTGCGCCGACGATCGCCCTCCGTGGGCGCAGAGTGACGGTCTCCGCGAGTGTAGGGGTAGCACACGCGCTGCCGGGCGACACGGCCGACGAAGTGTTGCGCAATGCCGATGTCGCGATGTATCGCGCCAAGGATTCCGAGAACACGCGCTATGCCGTGTTCGAACCCAGGATGCATGCTGCGGTCGTTGACCGGCTTGAGCTAGAGGCTGACCTGCGGCTGGCGGTCGCACGCGACGAGCTGCTGCAGGTGTACCAGCCGGTAGTGTCACTCGAGACTGGCGAGATCCAGGGCTTCGAGGCGCTGCTCCGGTGGAGGCATCCGCGACGCGGGCTGCTCTTACCCGCGGCATTCATCCCACTCGCGGAAGAGACGGGTCTCGTGCTCGAACTCGGACGCTGGGTCGTGGAGGAGGCGTGTCGCGAGCTGCACCGCTGGCACCGTCTGGGAGATGCAGGAGCTCCGGGCCTGTCGCGCGAGCTGCGCATGGGCGTGAACATATCGAGCCAGCAGATCCAGAGTGACACTTTCTATGGCGACGTGCAGCACGCGCTCGAAAGCGTGGGCGTGACGCCGAACAAGATCGTGCTCGAGATCACGGAGCGTGTGATGATGGACCGCACCAGCGATTCGCTGCAGCGTTTGCACGCACTCAAGGAGCTCGGGATCCAGCTCGCGATCGACGACTTCGGTACAGGATACTCATCGTTGAGTTATCTCCAACGCTTCCCGATAGACGTTCTCAAGATCGACAAGAGTTTCATCGAAGGCATTGCTGGTGGTGGCAGCGATGCGGCGCTGACGCGCACGATTCTCACCCTCGGCGAGATGCTCGGTCTGCGCACGTTGGCGGAAGGTGTCGAGACGCCGGAACAGTGCGCCGAGCTCCGTGCGCTCGGCTGCCGATTCGCGCAGGGGTACCTGTTCTCGAAGCCACTTGCTTCGGCCGATGTGATCGATTGGGCGGCGACATACCAGGCGACGTGGGACAGCTCACTGGCAGCGCATGTGCGTGCACCAGATATCGCACAGAGCGTGCGCGTGCGCACGCAATCTGCGCAACGGTCAGTCGCGGTCTAGCGGGTCTGTGGTGAGACGATCTCCGTTGCGCCTAGCCGCACCCATCCCCACCGATCATAAATCCAGGGAGAAGGGACACGAGCTGAAAGCTTGACGAAGACAGGCGTCTGATTACGGAGTGATTGTGGAATCACGAGCGTGAGCCTGCTGCCATCACGTTGGATCGAAGGGCGGTCACGAACCGAGTCACCTGTCACATCCACCAGCGGAAGTCGCCACGCACCCGTAGCGGTGGCGACGACAAGCTCCGACATCTGCCTCAGTACCGGTCCGAGCTTCCACGGTAATATGTGATACGGTGCAATAAGTAAGTTGCCGCGGTGCTGCTCCCGTGAGAAGTGCTCGGGCCGCTCAGCGTACTTCCGCATGCGTCCACGGCTCAACACTAACTGGGTATGGTGCTGCTCCACCGCCGCAAATTTGCGACGCTGTGACGCATCGTCGAGGTGAATCCGGGTGGCGGAGCGATCCACGGTCCCGTGAACCGTGTAGCCGAGTAGCTGCGGTGTCAACGCCGCACACGCCAGCGCCAGCTCCGTCATCACACGCGCGGCGCCATGATCAGGGTGCCGGTCGGTGAGCGATGGAAGCACGATCATGTCTGATGCTGAAGCCCGCGACAGCAGGCGAGTTAAGAGCGTCGCGAGCGTTCGCGTGCTGGCATTCATATCGAGCAGAAGCCGCGCGGTGAGCCCCATGTCCGCCCAGCCTAGGCAATGGATCGCGGACGGAGCAACACCGAGCGTTGACAGTGCCTGCTCAGCCTCGGCCCGTCGTCGGCGGCCCCAGCGCGCGCGATCAGTCGCGCCGATTCGCCATCGTTTTTCTACCACTCGCTGCGGCCACGGATTGCAGTCGCCATCTGTAAGCAGGACCACGGTGACGGATGCACCGCGAGCGATGGCCATTTGCACCAGACCGCCGGCCGCCAGCGATTCATCATCCGGGTGAGGCGCGACCACAACGACATTCGCGTCCTGCAGCTGCAGGACGTCGTCGGCCCCTATCGTCGTCTCCATCACAGCGGTATCCATCGAACGATGTGCGGGCCGAGCGCGGTCGCGATGCGTAGCGGAACGCGCTTCCAGATCCTGGCGCCAAGCTGCGCGGCGTCGCTGCCTTCCGTCGGAAGAGAGACTCCGGGTGCGCGGCGTTCATACCACCAGAGCTGCTCGTCGCGGGTGCCCCACTGGCGCTTGAACGTGTGCGTGCCGCTCCCGGGGGTGCATCGGCCGAAGTTGAAAGTCGTCACGCCCGAGTCGGCGGTGGCGTGCATCATCTCCCAGTAAACCAGCATGTTGGGTGACATCCGGTTGTACTCGCGCAACGCAGACGCCCAGGTGATCTCGAACTCATCGTGCCCGCGGAAGCCACAGCCGCACGCGATGGGCTTGTCTTCGTGGTACGCCACCGCGAACAGCACATCGTCAGGAAATTCACGCGCAATGGCGCGAAAGAATGACCGCGGATATGTGGGCGTCCCGAGATCACGCATGTGCCGCGAAAAGACGCGAAAGAATGGCTCCAGCTCATCGATGCCAGTCCGAACAGTTATGCCGTCCTTCTGTGGGCGGCGCACCTGACTGCGCACCTTTCCATCCAGCCGTTTCCAAAGCGCGTCGGCGCCGCCGCTCATATCCAGCAGCACGGTAATCTTGCGATGGGAAACCGCGAGCGAGAGCGGCAGCTTGTAGCGGCTACGCAACTCGAGCACGCTGGCTCCTTCACCGTCGGCAAGCGCTAGCGCGTGGTTCACGAGCGCCTGCACGGCGGCCGCGCTACCGAGCGGCCCGCCGTAGTTTGCGAATGGGATCGAGATGAGGAAGTGACCGAAGACTGCACTCTTCACCCGAACCAACGGCAACACCCCCGCGAGCTTCCCGTCTATCATAGCGCCAAGATAAATACTTGCGTGCCCGAACGAATCACGGATGACGTTACGCCAGCCATACAGGTGACAGTGTGACCACCCGGGCTGTGCGCGAACGAAGTCATCCCACTCAGCGGCCTCACCGGTGAAGGGCGTCACTTCGATGGTCACATCTCCGCCTGGGCCAGCCAGCATGGGGAAACCGCCGCAAGCATTGTGATCGAGACGCTGAGCTTCAGTGGAAGAGGACGAGCATCGCGATGCCCCATGCAATCGTCAGCAGTGTGACGGGAACACCCGCCTTCAGGTAGTCCACGAAACCGAGCGACGCACCCAGGCCGCGCGCGCGTTCGGCGACGATCAGGTTGGCCACAGAGCCGAGCAGCGTGAGATTGCCGGCGAAGGTGGAACTCATCGCCATGACGAGCCAGACGAAGCGCGGATCGGGAAGTTTGGGAACCACCGGAATCCAGAGTAGCACCGCTGGAACGTTGGATACCACGTTTGAAAGCGCCAGCATCGCCGCGCTCACAACGCTGGCCTCGCGCCATGCACCGCCGTTGACTTGCCGGATAGCTAACGAACTCAGTGCCAGCACGGGTGCGGTGTTTTGAATCGCCGCGGTTACAACAAACAACGACGCGAAGAAGACGATGAGCGGCCACTCGACGCGTTGAAGTGCACGCGTCGGATCTCGCCGCGCGATGCCGAGGAGAATTGCTCCGGCCGTGATCGCGACTAGCGGCAGCGACGCACCCGAGAGCCACCCCACCAACGCTCCCGCGAACACCAGCAGCGACTTGATGACGAGGGTCGCATCAAAGGGATGTCCCGTATCGTTGTGCACTGCGGAGTTGATGACAGTAGCGCCGCCGATAGCGCCCGAGATTTTGGCAGATGGAGCGTCGCTGGCCGCCAGATCGCCTCTGCACACCAGTGCGATCACACCGTACACGATGATCAGTCCGCCGAGTGACGGAAGCGCGAGCGACTGGATGAAGTGGCCAAAAGCGATTCCGCTCGAAACGCCGATGAGCATGTTCTGCGGATTCCCCGTAACCGCCATCGCGCTACCAACATTGGAAGCGAGCGCAATGGCCAGCAGGAACGGCAGCGGACGCGCGCGCGTTGGCCGTAGTGCAGCCAGCACCACAGGTGTCAGAACGAGACACATCGTGTCGTTCATGAAGAACGCCGATAGCAGTCCGCTCACTGCCACCACGGCAGCCAGTAAGGCGTGCCGCGTGGTGAAGCGGCGCGCCAGCCACGCAGCCGCCCAATCAAAAAAACCGCCGATCTCCAGGTGTGCAGTGAGAAGCATCACACCGATGAGGAACACGAGTACATCGGCGTCGATTGCTGCGTACGCCTGGCGCAGCGGGAAGCCGCCGAGCACGATCATCGCGACAGCGCCGATGAGCGCTGTCGCGGGGCGTGTGAGCCGAAGGAATGGCACCTCTTTCAGAGCGACGAGGGCGTAGGTGATCAGGAAGATCACCAGCCTCGTGATATCGGTGCTCAGACGTGTATCACCGGCAGATGATCACAACACTATTGCCGGCTCACTCACCCTTGTGCGCATGCTCGTACTTCGACAGCGCCCACACGACGAGGATTATCACACCCATCACCGTGTAGTAAGTACGCGCCGTTCCGGTCCATCCAACGACCCACGGAAGTACCAGCAGGACTATACCGACGACGAGCTCGATCAGACCGTGAAGCTTGAGCGCGATCGGCCGCTTGCCCACGTCCGGGAACTTGGTGGCCAGCGTGAGGAGCATGTGGATCACCGCTAGCGCGTACGACAACATCGCCGGCGGGCCGCTCAGGTGCAGAAAGATTGGAGCGAGCGCGAATATCGCGACCGTGACGAGATCGAGTGCGCGGTGCACCGATGGCGGAATGAGTTTCACTGCTCCCCCTGAGTGGATGTTAGGACGTTCTGTTGCGTGCTACTTGAGATAGCTGTCGATCCGGCCGACGGTGCGCTCCAGCAAATCGCGTCGGTGGGCGGGAATGTAGAGCCGTGTCCCTCGTCCGGGTACACCAGCTGTGCCTTGACCCCGGCGTGCCGACAGTCCCCTGCGTTGTCCCCTGTGCCGCCGCGACCGAGTTTCGGCCTGCGAAGGCGATACACGACGCGAGCGCCAGGCTCGCTGGCGGTAGCGACTTACGCACTGCCTTCATGGGCGAGTGCTCCAGCAGAGTGGGGCCCCGGCGGCAACGACTCACGATTGACCTCTGGAAAGTTGATCGAAACACCACGGCAATACCCCAGCAACACCACAGCGCCCCCGTGTTGTCTAATTGTTGCTTGAATTCGCGCAGCAACACTCAACTTACGATGCGACTGAGCCGAGTGCGCGAGTATCTTGAGATAAACCCCTCAGGAGCGGCGGCCATGCTGGTGGAATTCGAGCGGTACAAGAAGAATGAGCGCGTATGGGTGAACCCCCTGTACGTGGTGATGATCGAGCCCGTCGGTGACGTGGTAACCCGGATATACCTGGCGAGCGGCAGCAAGTGGATACTCGTGAACTGTCGCGCGGAAACTGCGGTCACGCTGCTCACAGCTGCCCGGGTTACTGAAGAATCCGCCACATCGCGGTAACCGCAAGCACGGGGAGTCCCGGCACACTTGCTGCCCTGATCTTCCTCGCACGGCAACGACCGTGATACCACCAGAATCACTTTCCTCGAGAGGCAATTATGGGCACACGGGCTCGGAGCGTCGCAATGGTCTGTCTGACCGCGGGCAGCATCACCGCAACAGCATGTGGGCGAGGCAGGAGCACGACGGCGGGAAATGACGCCGCCGCGTCCGCATCGAACAGCGCGGCGCCAGTGACGACCGCAACCGCCATGCGCGCTGACACCATGACCGGAAGGCACCACAGTGTGCTCGGGGGCGCGGCCGCGGGCGCGGTCGCCGGCCACATGCTCGGCCACCATGCAATCGCCGGTGCCGCAGCCGGCGCGCTGATTCAGCACGAGCGGAACAAGCACGCGAGGAACAGGCAGTAGGTGCAGACGCGATGACTCCGTAGCTTTAGCAGTTCGATTAGAGCTGCACTAGACGAGAGAAAAGGCCGGACGTACTCAGGCACAGCTATGCAAATCGAGTTGGACCGGTGAAGGAGCCCGTGGGGCCCTCCTTGAGAGGGCCCCACCCAACCGGCCGGAGCCACAACCTCCGCTAGTGCCAGAGCATTACCCTTCTCGCGCTGCCCGTCTCCTTTTCACCGCCGCGCAGACCAACGGCAGACCAGTGCCGACCAGCAACAGAGTCCCCGGCTCAGGCGTAGTGGTAACCGCAAAACCGCGGATCTCTCCTCCTGGGAAGGCTGCGGTATGGATGTTCAGATACACCTGACCCGAATTCATACCATTGATCAGAGTGGCCATGGCAGTCGCAGCGTCGCCACCATTAGCCGCAATGAATGCCGGATTGTAGGAGCTTGCAAGCATAAGATCGAAGATGTGCATGTATGATCCGCTCGTCACTCCAAGCGGAAAACTGGGGAAGCTGGGCACGACAGTAGCTACACCGGCAGTACCGGCAAACGGCACGGCAGTGCAGCAATGCAGGTGCGATGCGGTCGTCGCACCCGTGAGGTCCGCGAAGGTCATGTTGATCGAAAGGTTACTCCCGTTGAGCGATAGCACCGCGTGCCCGGTACCCGGAGATGAGTTGGCGGGAGACTCGCTCAAACCGCTCAGATTAGTGCTCCACGTCTGCGCACCTGCGTGCGCCGCTATCGTCGTCAGCGCGGCGACTACTCCGACCGCCCTGCACCAGCGTTTGATCGCGCCCATGTCCGCTTCTCCACTGGGAAATGAAAGCGCATCCGCTAGGTAAACGTCCCGCTCAGATGTTAGCAATGCGCATCTTTAAAGCAACCTTTGATTTTGGGGCAAGGGACTGCAATACACGTGCTCGACCGCCACTGCGCGGAGGATGAATACACTCTCCTGATCGATTGCATCAGCCGGTGAGCACACCTGGAGAGCAGCACGGCACGACAAAGCCCCGTTTGTAACCTCTGGTTGCAAACGGGGCTTCGAATGCTAAATGGGCCTGGGAGGAGTTGAACCTCCAACCTCACGCTTATCAGGCAGACATCAGCAGTTGGGCAGCGCTGGTAGGCGCCGAACACCGTTTAAAATCAACGAATTAGCGCATCGGCGCACGCCGGCTTGTGCCGATTGGCGGCGCCTAGCGCTGCCGGTGTGTAGCCGTTTGTGTTACCACGCGGTTGCGCTGAAGTCGGTTGAACCACGGGAGACGATTTGTTCTAACGCGCTCAGATCAGATGCAGACTCACGGATACCGCTCCTGAGCCGATCCGGCGGCGTGCAGTTCGTAGCGTATGACGACGGTGTCAGGGCCATTGGCGAGACTTTTACACTCACCCGACCTGCTACGCTGCCGCCTCCCTTTGTGCCTGTTAACCAGGGGCTAACCAGTGGCCAAGCGTCCCGACGAGGGCACGGCGCTGGCGAAGGACGATTATTGCGAACACCCCCTCCAATCAGTTTTCGCTAAGACGTCGAGCTGAGTGCGGCTACAAGTTCGCGGGCGTTTGTCGAGCCATAGTTGGCGTAGCAGTTGTTGAGCAGAACCGCTGTATGTTCGGCTTCGGACGCCGCCCGTTCGATCTTGGCAGCGACAGCTGCCAACTCGTCCGCCGGGTACAGGTACCTGTAGCGCTCGACGGTGGGTACCTTTGCGGCCTCCCATGTTGCCGCTCTGCGGCCGTGCAGCCGGACAATAGATAGACTCGGCGTTGTTACGGCAGGCACTGCAGGGACACTACTATCGAGCCCCTGCGGACCGTCGACGATGACATGCGTCAGCCCCAAGTCTTGAAGCATGTCGAGCGTCCACTGGGTCGCCTTCTCGCTCGCATACCAGAAGTGATTCCGAAACTCCACTGCGGCCCGAACCCCAGTAAGACGTTCGGCGGACTCTGCCAGTTCATGCTTGTTCTCCGACGTGGGTAGAAACCAGCGCGGGTATTGCAGCAGCACTCCGCCCAACTTCCCGGCCTGGACCAACGGTCCGAGCGCATCCAGGAAGTGCGCCCACACCGCGTCTCGCAACTCGAGCGGGAGATCTTTCGCATAGAGCCGTGGCTTTTCTGCCAGATCTGTCGGCAGCAAATCAACCAACCCATCGGGAAGACGGGACACTTCGGTAGGCTGGCCTGTCATGAGCGCGTGCGCCTTGATGAAGAAAACAAAGTCGTCAGGCGTGCGCTCGGCCCATAGAGCGGCCGTAGGGCGTTCTGGGAGCGAGTAGTAGGACGAGTCAACTTCGACCACTGAAAATTGGCTGGCATAGTAGCGTCGTCGATCTTCCTCGCTGGACGTACCGCGCGAGTAGAACACGCCCGAGCGGGTCATCGTGGGGTCTGTCCAGGACGCGGTGCCCACTCTGATGTTGTGATCGTCGTTTGCACCCCACGGGATCGGTGCGCCTACGAGATCAGGTGGAGTATTCGCCATCGCGCGCTCCGCACGCGCGCCGGCTTCCGCGACACCTGGATCGTGCACCTCGTCAAGATCTGGAGCTGGTCTGGGCGGTACGTTCTTCGCGCTCACGCGACGCCTCCCAGGGTCACGGTGATCGAATCCATCACTGCACGAAATGCATGCACGCAATCTATTTCGTCACCCGACTACATAATCGCGGAATGTCGCCGCGATCAAGGAGGAGGGCATTGCTATCCTTTGGGGGCGGTGTATACGAGGAGCCCGGAGGTCGGCTTCGCGCCAATCACGGTGTACCGTCTCCGCTCAAGTCGATAGTATCCTTCCCCTTCTCCGGCTTCCCGAACGTCCAGCTAGCGCTGAGCAGCAGCCCGCGAACCGCCCGCGAACGATCCGACGTCTGAAAGAAATGAGGATCGAAGGTCGTGCCCCGCTCATGCGAGGTGTTGAACGGATCGATGACGCGCAAGGTCAGGCTCAACTGGTCCTGCATGAGCTTTTGCCGCGCGGCCAGGTTGAACTGCGTACGGCTGCCGCGCGTGCCCTGCTCCACCTTCATCGCTGCCTCATACGTGAACAGCGCCTGCACGTCCACCGTGTTCGACACGCGATACGCGCCGTTGGCGCGTGCCCTCCATCCGAACGTGCTGAGTGAGAGGTCCGGAGCGACGTTGCTGGCGTTGCTCGTCTGGCGGAATGCGCTGCTGCCGACGAAGCCGCTCAGGCGCGTTCCACTCACAGCCAGCGTGGCGTCGCCGCCATAGGCATCGCTCGTCGCTATGTTGGCGAACGTACGTGTCGTGACGCCGGCGCTGTCGATGGCCAGGAGCGTGCGCACCGCGCCGAACGTGCGGCGGAAAAACGGCGTCACCTGCAGTGTCGTATTTCCCCTGGTATGCTGCACGCCGAGCTCGAAGGCGCTCGTGTGCTCCGGCTTCAGGTAAGGATTGCCCCGCGACAGGTTCAGCGGATCAGCATAGTGCGGGATCGGATCAAGTCGGTCGGCATCGTCGGGACGCCTGATGCGCGCGGAGTAGCTGAGCTTCACCTGAGTGGCGTCGTCGACGCTGTAAGCGACGAGTCCGCTCGGGAAAAGGTTGTTGTAGGCATTCCTGAACGTCGCGTTCACGGACGCTACGTGAAACTGCGTCGACGCGTGCTCCACCCTCATGCCGGCCTGGAACTGCAGCTTGCCCCGCTGCCCTACGAGCATGCAATATGCGGCATTGACGTCCTGCTGGTACACGAAGTCGCTCGTGCGGCTCGGGTCGGGGAGGTAGCTCCCGCTCACGGCGTCGAGCACGCGCGTGTCGAGCGCGGTATGGAAATGATCGAACATGCCCTTGTACCCGGCTTCCACTAGCAGGCCACCCGCGATGGGGCGGACGTAGTCCACCTTGACCGAATTGTTTACGGGGCGCTCGAGGTTCCGCAGCCTCTCTTGGTCGGTGGTGACAAGCGGCGTCCCGAACTTCGACAAAGCATGTGCGGCGACCGTGCTCGGGCCACCCTCGGAGTGGCGAAGCGCTCGGATTTCGGCAGACAGCTTGTGTCCCTTGTCCGGGAACGCGTGCTTCAGTGCCAGTGTTGCGTCGAAGTCGTTCTCCTGGTTCGTTCCCGAGCTGAGGCGGTTCGACAGGCCCGTCAAGCCACGACTGGCGTCGAGCGCGCGGTAAGTAATGCCGCTGGCCTCGTCGTCGTGCCGCGAGCTGATCAGCAGGTCAAGGGAGAGGTCGTCATGGTGCGTGAGCGTGTAGCCGACGCTGCCTGTCAGCGTATGGATCTGCCTCGCTTGAGTACGGGTCGAGAACTCGTCCAGATAGGTGAGCGGCGTGGTGTAGTCGTTCTCGCGGAAGAGCGCCTCGGCGCGCGGGCGGCGGTCGCGAAGGAAACCGTAGCTGCCGTAGAGCGACACCCCCTTATGATCAAACCCGGCATTGACCCCTGCATTCGCCTGCCCGGTAGTAGCGCCCGCCAGCGTCGCGCCACCGCTCGTGCCGGCGTCCACCTTCTCCTTCAGGACGATGTTGATGATGCCGGCCACGCCCGTCGGATCATCGCGAGCGGATGGATTGGTGATCACCTCCACCTTGTCCACCATGTCAGCGGGCAGCTGCGCGAGGAAGTCGCCGAGCTGTGCCGGCTTGAGCGGGCTGGGACGGCCGTTGATCTGGATGGTGACGCCGGAGTTGCCGCGCAGGCTTACGACGTTGTCGATGTCCACGTCCACGGCGGGGACGGTCCGTAGGACGTCGAGCGCGCTGCCGCCTTTGGCGGTTGGCATGTCGCGCACGACGAACGTATTACGATCCGGTGCAAGCTGGATCTGTTGTCGCTGACTCGTTACGACCACCCGCTGCATCGCAGTCGCCACCCCAGTCAGTTGCAGCGTTCCCAGGTCAAGGCTACCCGCCGCGGTGACTGTAACAGGCGTGACGTTGCGTAACGCGTAACCGAGCGCCCGGAGTCGCAAGCGGTAACGGCCCGGCCGCAATCCATGCACGGTGAAGCGACCGTTGGCGTCGGCCGAAGCGTGTGATGGTGCGGCACTACCGGTCAGCGGGTAAACGTCAACCGTCGCGATCCCGAGCGGTGCGTGGGTGGCCGCATCAATGATTTGACCGCGAATATCCCCGGCCGATATACCGGCATCTACCGGAGGAGAGTGCTGCGGGAAAGCTGTAGAAAAGGGTCCGAGTAACATCCACGCGACTAACACGGCCGAGCGCTTTCTGGCTGTCACAATGCGAAGTAAAGTGGAACGCCCGCTTCGCCGGAAGCAAAGTGGCGGTATTGAGTTGGAGCCGAGGCGGGTGACGGGCGCCGCTTCCGATACGGCGTATGCATAGTCTTACTGAGTTCAGTACAAGGTAAAAACAGATCCTTACATGACGATGACAACCTGCTAAACTGGCCTGATTCCGTATCTGTCAAACTCCTGAGAGTGTCCCACCGCCGTCCGACCGAACCTATGTGTTCCCACGATTGTCACCGCGGCCATTTCGGTCCTGAAAACACGAACCCCAGGAGAGATCTAGGTGCTGATCTCGCCTGGGGTTACATGTTAGTGGGCCTGGGAGGAGTTGAACCTCCGACCTCACGCTTATCAGGCGTGCGCTCTAACCACCTGAGCTACAGGCCCTCGTATCGTGACCGACGTAACGCCAGCGCAATACAATAGCAGATAAACTTAAATCTGCGCATCACCGCGATCAACCCGGAGCGACGCGTTGGTTCATGCGTTGGCTCACGGCCGCACGCCCTCGCGCCGCAACACCTGGATCACAAAGTCCCACGCCGCATCCACATCGGCGAGAATCTCCGCGTCGCTGCGCTCTCCGAATGGACTACTCCCAACCTGCTGCATCGCGCCGGCCAATAGAATCGACTCGGCACCGCGCAACTGATCAGGACTGCAACCGGCTCGACTCAGTCGCCTCAAATAGCCGCGGACCAGATCAGCAGCACCCGCCGGAAAGGCCGCCAGCGCGACCGGGTCGGGGCGGTAACCGCGGCCGGCGTTCGCCCCCTCCTTGAGCGCGGAGCGTGGCTCGACCGCATCAGGGGACGCCGGAGCGAAGCCGTCCAGTAGCCAGTCCGTGGTCACCTTGAGGGGCCGCGCAAGCGCCGCAAGCACGCCCGGGTCCTTGGGCAGTATCCCGCCGTTCTCCCACCGGCTCACCGTGTTGCGCTCCACTCCCACAGCTGCCGCCAGATCGCCCTGGGTCCAGCGCCGCCCATCTGATGTTCGGAGCCGCTGGCGCGACGCACGCAGGCGCTCGGCGAACGAGCCCGCTCCATCCTTCTCGTCGCGTATCATATGTCCCTTGACTTGCTACGCACGAGTATCATATTCCACACCGCGCGATCTGCGTGGTGAATCTAACCGTTAGAAAAACAACGTCGAGGATGCGAACGATGGCGATGACGCCTCTGGAGCGCAAGGCGGCGTTCAAGGCGGCCGTGACGCTCGCGCAAGTCACCATGGCCCAGGCCGCCCAACAGTTGGGCGTCTCGTACAATCACCTCGCCCTCGTGCTCAATGGCGAGCGCGTGGGCAGTGCGCGTGTCGAGCAAGGAGTCGCAGACTTTCTCGGACGCGCCGTCTCCGATGTCTTTGGGCGCGCCGCGAGCGCGCCTGAGCGCAGGAAGCACAGCCCGGATAAATGACAAACAGGAAGGGCGGCCCCATTGGGACCGCCCTTCCTGTTTTCTCGTCAGCTAGAGACGAGCGGCTCTCAGCGCAACCTCATCGCTCAGTCCAGATCCGGATCGGCCGGCTCCTCGCTGTCGTCGAGATCGGCGTCGAACCCCTCGTCGTCTTCCTCGTCATCCTCGTCGAAGTCGTCTTCGTCCTCGTCGAGGTCATCCTCATCATCCTCGTCGTCGAGGTCGTCCTCGTCTCCCAACGGGTCATCTACGTCGTCGTCCCCATCATCCGCATCGTCGTCGGCCAGATCGTCTACGAGGCTCTCGTCTTCCGGATCCTCATCGAACGAGCGCGCACGAACGGAGCCTTCGTTGGCCAGAGGCGCTGCTCGAAGCGTCAGGATCTCGAGCTCTTCCAACAGCATGTCTTCCGTCTCCATCAAAATCACACTTGGTTCGCAATCAGTTCAGTGAGTACGCGTCCGCGACGCTCAGAATCGTACCGCACATGCAAATATGGGACAAGCCCAGCAAATAGCACACGACACAACGATGCTCCAACGCTACGGTACCCTACTACGATACCCGACTACGATACCCGCTCGCGCTTGGAATCACGCGACTGCCGCTTCCGGTCGTTCGAACCTAGGTGACGCTTGCGCAGCCGCACGGCCGCCGGAGTGATCTCGATGAGCTCATCCTCTTCGATGTACTCCAGCGCACCTTCCAGTGTTAGCAGCCGCGGCGGCTCCAGCTGGATGTTCTCGTCCGTGGACTTGGAGCGCATGTTGCTGAGCTTCTTTTCCTTTGTCGGATTCACGTCCATGTCGCCCGGACGTGAGTTCTCACCCACGAGCATCCCTTCGTACACCGGGTCGCCCGGACTCACGAAGAGCGTCGCGCGCTCCGCCAGATTGGCCAGCGCAAACGCAACGATGTTCCCCGCTTCCATGGAGACGAGCGTACCGCGTGAACGGCCGGCCAACGGACCGGCCCACTGTCCATACTCCAGGAACCGGTGATGGATGAGCCCCGTGCCACGCGTATCCGTAAGGAACTCGGAGCGGTAGCCGAACAGGCCGCGCGCGGGAATCCGGTACATCACGCGGGTCAATCCCTGCCCCGGATTCTTCATCTCGATCATCTCAGCCCGACGCGGCCCGAGCTTCTCGATCACGGCGCCCAGAAACTCCTCCGGCACATCGATCGCGAGCTCCTCGTACGGCTCCATCCGCTCGCCGTTCGGCCCTTCACGAGTGATGACGCGCGGCCGGGAAACCTGGAACTCGTACCCCTCGCGCCGCATCGTCTCCATGAGGATGGTGAGGTGCAGCTCACCACGCCCCGAAACGGTCCATGTGTCGGTGGACTCGGTGTCTTCCACCTTGAGCGCCACGTTTCGCTCCAGCTCCTTGTACAACCGGTCGCGTAGTTGACGCGAGGTGACGAACTTCCCTTCCTTCCCCGCGAATGGCGAGTTGTTCACCAGGAAGTCCACCGAGATGGTCGGCTCCTCGACGGTGATCCCCTCCAACCGCTCAGGGTTGTTCAC
>JBPCQO010000034.1:0-19029 GCA_050998035.1 Gemmatimonadaceae bacterium
GATCGGTCACGCGGCTCTGCGGGAAGTTGTAAGTGCGAATCTTGGCGGACCTATCACCCGTCCCCACCTGCTTCTTCCGCATGCGCGCGCGTGCGGACTCGCGCTCGGCCAGCTTCGCATCTAGCAGGCGAGCGCGCAACACTTCCATCCCCTTCATCTTGTTCTGCAACTGCGATTTCTGGTCCTGCTGCGACACCACGAGCCCGCTCGGGATGTGGGTGATGCGCACGGCGGAATCGGTGGTATTCACAGACTGCCCGCCCGGCCCCGAGGAGCGAAAGACGTCGATGCGCAGATCCTTGTCCTCGATCCGCACGTCCACTTCCTCAGCCTCGGGCAGCACAGCCACAGTTGCGGCTGACGTATGGATGCGCCCCTGGTTCTCCGTGAGCGGAACACGCTGCACCCGATGAACGCCGGACTCCCAACGCATCACACCAAATGCACCGGTTCCCTTGATCTTGAAGATGGCTTCCTTGATACCGCCCAACGTCGCATCCGACAGCGACATCATCTCCAGCCGCCAACCGCGCCCCTCGGCGTACCGGGCGTACATGCGCCACAGCTCGGCGGCGAAGAGAGCTGCCTCGTCGCCCCCAGTACCAGCCCTGATCTCGACGATCGCCGGCCGGTCGTCCAGGGGGTCCGGTGGCAGGAGTGCCGGCTTGATGTCCAGCTCAAGCTGCGCGATCTCGTCCGTCAGGCGCCGCTCTTCACTCCGCGCCTCCTCGCCCATCTCCGGATCATCCAGCATCTCACGAACCTCGCCAAGCTCCCGCTCGGCGCGCTCCAACTGCCGCGCCAGCCCTACGACCGTGTCCAGGTAGCGGCGCTCGCGCCCGAGCTCGGTGAGCAGCTTGGAGTCTTTGGCCGTGGCGGGCTCAGCCAGCAGGCTTTCGACCTCCGCGGCACGTGCGACAGTAGATGCGAGGCGGTCTCGAAGGCTCATGGCTGGTGTGCAATCATACGCGCGGTCGGGCCCCTAAATCAAGACTGAAGTGAAGCGGGATCACCGCGGCGGAGTATCCGGGAATATCAGGGTGTATCCAAAAGACGAGGGCCCACGATATCGTGGGCCCTCGGGACTGCTGCACGCCGCGAGCTACGCGGTCACTTCTTCCTTCCGGCCGTATTTCTGACGGAAGCGTTCGATACGGCCGGCCGTATCAACCATCTTCGCCTTGCCGGTATAGAACGGATGACACACGGCGCAAATGTCTGTGCTGATGTTCGGGACCGTTGAGCGCGTCTCGAACGTATTACCACACGCGCAGTGAACCTGAGCGGTTGCGTACAACGGATGGATATCTGGCTTCATTTAGGGACCTCTTGAAAAGGCTAGCTTATGAAGATAACCAATTCGTGCAGGCGTGTGTAGGGGGGACGGCCGGTCGCCCAACAGTTACCTCGGCGCGATCCGCTCCAAATCTTCCAGCCCCACCAGGACATCACGGCCGCGCGGTCCGTCCGATGGGCCAAGCACACCCGCGAGCTGCAACTGGTCCATAATCCGGGCCGCCCGCCCATATCCGATCTTCAGTCGGCGCTGCAGAAGCGAGGTCGAACCGCTCTGGTTCTGAACCACGATCTCCGCCGCCTCGCGGAACAGCTTGTCCCGCTCGCCGTCAGACTCCGAATCACCGTCGCCGGTGCTCGCATCCTCAGCCTCGCGCTTGCGCACCGCGTCCAGGATGTCGCCCTCCGAAGCCCCATCGCTCAGCCCCAATGCGGCGCGCCGCACTTCCCGGTTCTGCTCGAACCAATGCATCCGCGCCTCCGTGTCCTCGCTCGATATGTACGCGCCCTGGATACGTGATGGCTCCGACTTCCCCGGCGGAATGAACAGCATGTCGCCGTTGCCCAGCAGCGACTCCGCGCCCATGCCGTCGATGATCGTACGACTGTCCACCTGACTCGCCACGCGAAATGCGATGCGGCTCGGAAAATTTGCCTTGATCAGACCCGTGATAACATTCACGCTCGGGCGCTGCGTTGCCAGGATGAGATGGATCCCGATGGCGCGCGCCTTCTGCGCCAACATCGCCAGCGGCGTTTCCACCTCGCCCTGCACCGTCATCATCAGGTCGGCCAACTCGTCGATGATAACGACGATGTACGGGAGAACGCCGTCCTTGTACTCCAGATCCTCGAACGCAACGTTCGGCGTCTTCGGTCGCTTGAGCGGAGCTCCTTCGGTGACCTTGCGATTGAAGTCCTGCAAATTGCGCGCGTTGTTCGCGGCCAGCAGCTCGTAGCGATCCTGCATCTCCAGCACTGCCCACTTCAACACCGAAGCCGCGTCGCGATTGTCCGTCACGACCTTATGCCGCAGGTGCGGGATCATGTTGTACACCGACAGTTCAACCATCTTCGGGTCGACCATCAAAAAGCGCAGCGTCTTGGGCGTGTGCCGATACAGCAGGCTCGTGATGAGCGTGTTGACGCAGACAGACTTGCCCGATCCCGTAGCACCGGCGATGAGCAGGTGCGGCATCTTGGCCAGGTCGGCAATTACCGGACGCCCTTCCAGGTCCTTGCCCAGTGCGATCGGCAGCGCCGCGCGCGCGTTACGGAAGTCGGGCGAATCCAGCAGCTCGCGGAACACCACCATCTCCGGAATCGGATTCGGCACCTCGACGCCCACCGCGCCCTTCCCCGGAATCGGTGCGACGACGCGAATGCTCTGCGCCCGCATCGCGAGCGCCAGATCGTCCGACAGATTCGCGATCTGCCGGACCTTTACTCCAGCCGCGGGCGCGATCTCGAACTGCGTGACCGCGGGCCCAGTGGTGCGACCCACGAGCGTCCCTTCCACCTTGAACGTGCGCAGTGCGTCCATCAGTCGCTGTCCGGCCGCGTCCAGCTCGCGCTTACCGAGGTCCGCATTCTTGGGCTGCGGCGGTGACAGTAGATCGTACGGTGGAAGGTCCGCGTCGTCGAACCGGTCTCCCGCGTGCTCCGTCGATTCGATCTCCTCCGCCACACGTGTGTCCGCCTCGCTCGTGTCGCGATCCTTTCCACGCCGGCGGCGCGTGCGATCCTTGCGCGTCTCGAACGGAGCGGAGATTCCCTCCTCGATGGTCGGCATCTCCTCCGGCGCTGGCTCCAGCTTCTGCGCGAGAAGCTTCGGCGCGACAAGCTGCTTCCGCTTGGAACGCGGTGGCGCGTAATCATCCTCATCCAGTGCCGCCGGCTGCAGCACGCGCTCGGGGACGTGCCGTCGCCCGACCAGCATCCGGATGGGATTCCACGACAGCGTCGCCGCCGTGAGCACGCTCAGAGCGAGCACGAACAGTAGCCAGCCACCAACCGCGCCCCCAAAGTGTACGGCGTAGAACGCAGTGATGCCGCCGATCTGACCAGCCCAGACGTTCTCGTCGCGCGTCGCCCCCCGGGCCAGTGCAATCCCAAATGGAATCACCACTGTTAGACCGAGCAGAAAAACGAGCCACGATCTATCGATCCGCCCGCCCAGGCGGCCGAACAGCCTGAGCGAGTGCACGCCCAATGCGAGCGGAAGGAACACCGCACCAGCCGCGCCGAACACAACGACGAGGACGGAGGCGATGCCAGTGCCGAGCGCACCGAACCCACCCATCGGTGCCGCGGTACCGCGGACAGCGCTCATCGCGTGCAGCACCAGCGCGCCCGCAACAAAGACCGCGAGAAGGAGCAGCGCTATGGCCTGCACCTCGCGTTTGAGCGTCGCATGCGCTGCGGAGTTTGTATTGAGTGGGGCCGGATCCTCGATCAGATCAACGCTCCCGCTCCGGACCGAGCTTCGTTATCTGACGATCGACGTACACCGGGACCACCGGAAATGCGTCCAGTTGGGCACATAGCTCCACGTCAGCACGGAAGCCAGCATCGACGAGGGCGCGCCCATGTGTTGAGTCGAGAAACACCGTCCCGATATCGTCGCCATAGTTGCGGGCGAGCAGTGCACACGAGTGCGCCGCGTCGTTCAGGTGTACGTCGGCCATGCGACGCTTTGCGCCGCGCACGAATCTGCCTGCACATGCGGCGTCTTCGAGCGCGTAGTGATCGTCCTGGCCGGCACACACTATGGCGATGTCCGCACCGCCACGAAGTGCAGCACGCAACAGCGCGGTCACCACGGCACTGTTTACGTACGACGCGACCACGACTTCCGCCGCACCCTGAGTTCCCAACAACGCACGCGTTCCGTTTGTGGTCGAGAGGAGCACTGTCTTTCCTCTCACCGCTTCTTCGGTGAACTCCAGCGGCGAGTTACCGAAATGGAAACCTGCAATTGGTAGCATCTTCCGCTCGCCGGCCAATCGCACGGCCGCATTTTCGAACTGCTTGGCACGCGTGAGCATCTCGTCGGTGTCCTCAAACGGGATGACGGCGCGGGCGCCGTTTGCCAGCGCTGCCGCGATAGTGGTGGAAGCGCGCAGCACGTCTATGACGGCCACAACGCGCCCAGCGAGCTCGCCCTGCGCCATCTCGCCTGCGGTGAGAAATACGTCCAGCCGCACGGTTATGTCCTGGGAAGCTCCAGAAGGAGCGCGGCACCTTCGCGCTCGATGAACTTGGTGTCGATGTCGCCAGCCTGAAACGAGGGATTCTGCATCACCCGCGCGAGGAATGGGATTGTCGTCGTCACGCCTTCCACGATGAAGCTCTCCAGCGCGATCTGCATTCGACGGAGCGCCTCCTCGCGATTACGCCCCTGACAGATGAGCTTGGCCAGCAACGAATCGTAGTACGGCGGCACGGTGTAACCTGTGTACACGTGCGTGTCGAGCCGCACGCCAGGACCTCCCGGTGGATGGAACACCTCGATCCGTCCGGGTGACGGCTGGAAGTTGCGCGCGGGATCTTCGGCGTTGACGCGGCACTCTATCACGTGCCCGCGGAGCGGAGGCATGGCCGAAATGGACAGCTTCTCACCCGCGGCAACCCGTATCTGCTCCTTCACGAGATCCACGCCGGTGAGCATCTCCGTGACCGGGTGCTCTACCTGAATGCGCGTGTTCATCTCCATGAAGTAAAACGAGTTGTCCTCGTTCAGCAGCATCTCGATGGTTCCCGCGCCCACGTAGTTGATGGCCTGCGCACCCCGCACCGCGGCGTCACCCATCGCCTTGCGAAGCTCCGGCGTCAGCGCCGGGCTCGGCGCCTCCTCGATCAGCTTCTGGTGCCGCCGCTGCACCGAGCAGTCGCGCTCCCCCAAGTGAATGACGTTGCCAAATGCATCGCCGAGGATCTGGAATTCGATGTGACGCGGACGAGCAAGATACTTCTCCACGTACACGTCGCCGTTGCCGAACGCGGACAGTGCCTCTGAGCGCGCGAGCTGGAACGCACGGGCAAAGTCATCGGGATCCGTCGCGACGCGCATCCCCTTCCCGCCGCCGCCGGCCGCGGCCTTGATGATCACGGGAAAGCCGATTTCGGTCGCGAACGCAAGCGCCTCGTCCACGTCCTCCACCGGCCCCGGCGAACCCGGGACGATGGGCACGCCGACGTCCTGCATTGCCCGCCTGGCAGAGGCCTTGTCGCCCATCACCCGGATCTGCTCCGGCGTGGGTCCGATGAATGTGATTCCAGAAGCGGCGCACGTCTCCGCGAATTCCGCGTTCTCCGCCAGGAAACCATACCCGGGATGAATGGCGTCGGCGCCGGTTATCTCCGCGGCCGCGATGATGCGGGGAATATTGAGGTACGACTCGCGCGCCGGCGGCGGTCCGATGCATACATCATCATCGGCAAAACGAACGTGCAGCGACTCACGGTCGGCCTCCGAGTACACCGCAACGGTCTGTATACCCAGCTCGCGGCAGGCACGGATCACGCGAAGCGCGATCTCGCCGCGATTGGCGATCAGAACTTTCGTAAACACTCTTAAACGCTCGCGTGCGTGAACGCGTCCCAGTGGGTGTCGCTCGTTCCGGCGACGCCCTGTACGCGCAACGCGAACTCACTCGGGCTGGTCGCTGCCGCCATTGCGTGCTCGTACGTGATGACGCCGCTGGTGTACCACTGCATCAGACTCTGATCAAAGCTCTGCATGCCGTACTGCACCATCCCTTCCCGAATGAGATCGGGAATGTTGAGCGACTTCGCGGTGTCGCGAATGTTGTCCCGCACCGCTGAAGTGTTGATGAGCACTTCTGCAGCGGGCACACGTCCCAGACCGTCCTTCCGCGGCACCAACCGCATCGACACTATCGCGTGCAGCGCGGTCGACAACATGAAGCGCACCTCTGCCGCCTGGTGTGGCGGATAGAAGGAGAGAATGCGGTTGATGGTCTGCGTCGCGTCCGTGGTGTGCAGCGTGGAGAACACCAGGTGACCCGTATCGGCCGCCTGCAGCGCGGTGTCGAGCGTCTCCATGTCACGGATCTCGCCCACCTGGATCACATCCGGATCCTGACGCAGCACGCGCCTCAGAGCCTGAGCGAAGGTTGTCGTGTCCGTACCGACCTCACGCTGATTTATGTGCGAGTTCACATCTCGGTGCAGGAACTCGATCGGATCCTCGATCGTGATGACGTTGGCGTAGCGATTGAGGTTGATGTGCTGCACCATCGCCGCGAGCGCCGTCGACTTCCCGGAGCCGGTGATTCCGGTCACCAGCACCAGACCGCGCGGGGCGAGCGCGATCTGCTCGCAGACGACGGGCAGGTTCAGTTCCCTGATGGTCGCCGCCTGGAACGGGACCACGCGAAACGCGTACGCGATTGTGCCGCGCTGCTGATACGCGTTCACGCGAAAGCGGCCCACCCCGGGGACGCTCACCGCGTAGTCGCACTCCTTGGCTTCGGCGAACTCCTTCATGTTCTTCGCCGTCATCGTCTGCTCCGCAATTGACCGCACTTCTTCCGCGCGGACCAGCGGCATGTCTAGCGGAACGAGCCCACCATTGATCCTCAACGTGGGTGGACGGCCAACCTTGATGTGCAGGTCCGACGCGCTGCGCTGGACCATCTGCTGCAGGATGCGGCGGTAATCAAAAGCGACAGCGCCGCCCGTGGGAGCTGCCTGTGCGGGACCCGCGGTATTATCGATGGTACTGCTCATTGGGCCGCCTAAGCCTTCGAGTCGATACGGAAGAGAACCTGGCCATATTCGACAGGCTGCGAGTTATCAACCATGATCTCGCGCACCACGCCGTCGAACTCCGACTCGATCTCGTTCATGATCTTCATCGCTTCGATGATGCAGAGAATCTGCCCCTTGCCGATCGTGTCACCCACAGCGACGTAAGGCTTGGAGCCGGGCTCCGGTGCGTAGTAGTACGTCCCGACCATAGGAGACTTCACCTCCAGATACGCGGCCCTCACGTCGTCGGCACGAGCCGCAGCCGCCAGCGCCGCTGTAGCTTCGGCCTCCGCGGCTATGGCAGCCGGAGCAGGCGCTGCATGTACCTGCTGCGCCACGGGAACCTGCATGGCCATCTGCTGACCCACTGCGAGGCCGCCGCGCTGCTGCGCGGTCTTCGAGAGCCTGATCCTCATCCCCTTTTCGGATGATATCTCGATGGAATCAACCGTTGACTCGTCCAACATCTCGACGAGCTTCTTCACGTAGCGCAAGTCAATCACGCGGTCAGCTCCAGCAGTTCGTGGGTGAAATCGGTGAGTATGCGCGGGCCATCCGCGCCGAGATATACATCGTCTTCGATCCGGACGCCGCCCCACGAGGGCCGGTAGATCCCCGGCTCGATGGTGACGACCGTACGGGCCGGGAGTTTCGCTTCGACGGTCTGGGCCAGCCGCGGTGCCTCATGCACCTCCAGGCCGATGCCATGGCCCAGGGAGTGACCAAAATCGCCCCCGTATCCTCTGTCGGCAATGTAGTCCCGCGCGAGCGCATCGGCTTCGCGTCCGGTCATGCCGGCGCGAACCTGCGCCGAAGCAAGCTCGTTGGCCACACGTACGATGTCGTAGATCTCGCGGTGCTCCGCACTAGCCCGTCCGACCACCACGGTCCGGGTAATGTCAGAACAGTAGCCGTCGCACTCTGCGCCGAAGTCCAGTAGCAGGAACTCGTTCGGCGCAATCGTCCGGCGAGCGGCCCTGGCATGCGGCAGCGCGGAACGGGGGCCGGAGGCCACGATAGCCTCGAACGGGTGTGCCTCACTTCCCTCGTCACGAAGCGCCTTCTCCAGGATTCCCGCCACCTGCAACTCGGTCATACCAGCGCGAATCCGCTGCAGCGTATCGGAGAGCGCGCGTGTCGCCATTCCAGCAGCCTCCACGATCAGCGCTAGCTCACCGGCGTCCTTGGATTCGCGCAGAGCCTCCACGATCGCGCTCTGCGGTCGCCACTGCCAGCGCCCGCCTTCCGACTCGCCCAGAAAACGCTGGAACTCACTGTGGGTCACGTGATTTGAATCGAAGCCAATTACGCCGCGGCGGGGGACCTGCGGAAGCTCCCGCCAGAGTCCGTCCCACAGACTCGTCCCCTCGATCATGATCCGCGCGAAATCGCCGACCTCCTCATGTACCTGCGTCTGGTACCGAAAATCCGTGATCAGCACCATCTCGCGCGCCGAGGCAAGCAGGAGCGCGCTCGATCCGGAAAAACCGGTGAGGTAACGGATGTTGGCGCGTCCGGTTATCAGCAGCGCGTCGAGATGATGTTCCGTCAGTGCTTCAACAATGCGCGCCGCGCGCACGGGACGTTGATCACTCATGTGAATCAGTCATTCGGGGCGCAGCCACCGCACCAGACCACGTAGCGCGGCCTCGTAGCCGTACGATCCAAGCCCGCACACCACACCGACAGCGCTCCCGGCAAGCACAAGCTTCCGGCGCTCCGGCTCACGAGCGTGAACGTTGGACAGATGCACCTCGACAAACGGAACGCGCACCGCCGCGAACGCGTCGCGAATTGCAAGGCTCGAATGCGAGTACGCGCCAGCGTTGACCAGCGCGCCATCAGCGGTCCCCCTGAGTGCCTGGACGGCGTCCACAATATCCCCCTCGCCGTTGTGCTGAAAAAAGCATATGTCCACTCCGAGCTCTCTCCCCACATGTCGCAGATGCTGCTCGATATCTGCCAGGCTCTCGCGTCCGTATATCTCCGGTTCGCGAACACCCAGCAGATTCAGATTGGGGCCGTTGATCACGGTCACCCGCAGAGCAGGCTGGGCATCATTCACTTCTACTCTCAGTCGCGCGGTGTGACAGCAGCAGGCGGCGCGGAGCCAAATGCGCCGGCAAGCGACTGCGCCGCATTCAGATCGGCAGCGTCATCGGCCGCCGACCCGAAGATAGCGCTCAAGCCGCCTTCGTTCTCGGCCGCGATGTGCGGGTGCGACTGTGCCGTTACTGCACCAATGCGGGCGAAAAAGTCCCGAACCGTTTCACTGCTCTCGGAACGGCTCGCCGAAGGCGCGTGCGCTTCCGCAGATGGGACCGGCGGCACAGCCGATGGCGGTGTCGACGGCTCCGGCTCCGCAGCGGACGTGGCTTCGTTGCCCGCACGCCCGTTCCCCTCCAGTTCGGCGATGCGCTGGTGCAGCCTGGCATCGGGACGGCGCAGCACCAGTTGACGGTAGATCACCAGGGCGTCATCAGCCAGCCCCTGTTGCACGTACAGTTCAGCCATTGTTTCAGTAACGAACGGCGATTCGGGAGGCGAACCGTCCGCCTCCTCATCTTCGCCTTCCGCTTGGTCACCGCTCTGCTTCAGGCTGCTGCGGTGCAGCACCGATGTAATGTCGAAGAAGCCGTCCGCAGCGGGTGTCAGCGGCGCGGGCTCATCCGGGAGGAAATCCGCGAAGCTGCGCGCCTCCTGCTCCAGACTGGTGTCGTGCTCCTCTTCCCCGCAATCATCGGCCACCAATTCGCTGCTCTGATCCATGTCTGGTTCAGTAGCGGCAAAGCTGTGCTCCTGCTCAGCCAGCTTTGGTGGCCGCGGGGCTGCTGACTCTGAGCCTGCCATTTGAGTGGGCCAGGAGATTATCTCGAACGATTCCTCCAGCACGAGCATCGGTGTCCGTTGTGTGTCGCGATCAGAGCCGTGCTGATTCGTTCGCTCCTCCTCCTGCCTCTCCTCTTGCTGGCCGGCTGCCCGGTTCGGCTCCTCTTGCGGGACGGAAGTACGCGCAATCTCCGGCTGTGGCTTGTCTGGCTCCGATACGAGCTGCGCCAGCGCGACAGCTGAGGCGTCGTATTCCGGTTCGGGACGCACGGTTGGCGGCGCGACCCGCTCATTGCGCGGAGTTTTCCGGGTAGACGGCGACGCCAGTGCGGTGATCTGATTGGCCATGTCCTCGTTGCGAGGATCCAGCTCGAGCACCTTGCCATACCACTGCATCGCGCCGGCGTTGTCACCATCAGCGCGCGCGACGTCGCCCAGATATCGCAGCGCGATGATGTTCTCGGGATCGAGCGTCAGCGCCTGCTTGAACACGGCAGCCGCCTCATCACCCCGTCCAGCATCGAAGAGCGACTGCCCGTATACGATGTAGCCGCTCATGTGGGATGGCTGCTGCGGCAGATACGTGCGACAAAGCTCGATCGCGCGATCAGTGTCGCCGGCCTTCCGGTACTCGTTCGCCAAGGGCGCGAAATAGCGTCGCGGATTCTCGTCGAACTTCCGCTTGAGCTCGTCTAGCCGGCCAGAATCGGCCATTACGGTCCTCTCGAAGGGAAACGCCCGTTCCGCCCCAGACGGTGCGAAAGCGTGAAGATACCTCCTCTACCTTGATTTTGTCCACTCTGCGGAACAGCTTACCGGGCTATGCTACAATCGATGCGGGTTGCCGCGAAATACATCTGGATATTTGTGACCGTCGCTTTCATCGGCGGTTTCCTGCTGTACGAATCGTCCGGACTGTTCGGAGGCGCACCGGTAACCTCCACGTCGGCCGTCGCCACGGTCAACGGCCAGGATATCCTCGTTACCCAATGGCAGACGCTGGCCCAGCAGCTGGAGCAACAGCAAACTCAGTCTAGCGGCCAGTCGGCCTCGCTCGACGCGCGCCAGGCTCTGGAGAATCAGGCCTACAACCAACTGGTGGATCAGGTGCTGCTCCAACAGGAGATTCGCCGGCGCGGCATCACCGTCACCGACGACGAGATTGCCAACGCAGCGCGCTTCAGCCCGCCACCGCAGCTACTCCAGGACCCTGAACTCCAGACCAACGGACAGTTCAATCTTGCCAAGTATCAGCGATTCCTCGCGAGCCCGAGCGCCAAGCAGAGTGGGCTGCTGTATCAGCTGGAGGGCTACTACCGCGACGCAATCCCGCAGCAGAAGCTGTATCAGCAGATAACGGCCGCGGTGTACCCGTCCGACGCTCTTCTGTGGCGGAGCTATAGCGATCAGCGTGATAGCGCGCAGATCAGCTACGCCATGCTACGGCCGAGTACACAGGCGATCGCCGCGACAAAGGTGAGCGACGACGAGATGCGCGCGTACTACGACGCGCACAAACAGGATCTGGAGCGATCGGGACACGCAGTCGTCACAGTCGCGGAGATACCGCGCCAAATCACAGCCGCGGACTCGGCAGCCGTCCGCGCACGCGCATCAGCGTTGCGAGACCGGATCCTGAAAGGGGAGAAGTTCGAGGACATCGCCAAGAGCGAGTCGTCCGATTCCACTTCCGCGGTCAATGGCGGCGACCTCGGTAAGGGTCCAGCCGGACGCTTCGTGCCTCAGTTCGAAGCCGCGGCCAACGCGCTCAAACCGGGTGAGATATCGCAGCCGGTTCTCACGCCGTTCGGCTATCACCTCATCCGTCTGGACTCACGCAGCGGAGACACTCTCGCACTGCACCACATCCTTCTCCCCATCGTCCAGAGCGACTCGGCTGCGGATCGTACCGATCGCAAGGCAGACCGGCTCTCCAAGCTAGCCGCGGGTGCCGATCACCCGGCGCGCTTCGACTCGGCTGTGAAGGCGCTTGGTCTCACGGCTACTCACGGCGAGGTGATCGAAGGACAACCACTCGTCATCAACGGGCAGCCGGTCCCGAGTGTCTCCGCATGGGCGTTCAGTGGCGTCAAGCCGGGCGAGGCGAGCGATCTGTTCGACGACGCTGGCGGCTATTATCTCGCGCGTCTTGAGTCTGTCTCCCCGGGCGGCGTCCCGACGCTGGACGCGGTGAAGAACGACATTCGCGGCTTCCTCGCCCGTAAGAAAGCCGTCGAGAGTCTGCTCGATCCGGCACGCAAGCTAGCCGTCGCTGCGGCTGGATCTTCACTCGAGCAGGCGGGGCGCATACTCAACACGCAGGTCGCGACCACCGAGTCGTTCTCGCGTGTGTCGGGACTGCCGCAGCTCCCCAGCTCCAGTCGCGTGGTCGGCGCTTCTTTTGCGCTTCCGTTGGGCCAGGTTAGTGCACCGATTGTGACGGACGAGGCGGTGTACGTCATTCGTGTTGACAAGCGCACGCAGGCCGATCGCAAGGCGTTCGATGCCCAGAAGGCCGCTCTGCGCCAGCAGGCGGCGGCCTCGATGCAGCGAGCGCGAGTACAACAGTACCTCGCCGGACTGCATCAGACGGCCAAGATTACCGATCGTCGGAAGCAGATCCAGTCTTCCATGCGCACGACGAACAGCTGATCCAATCCCCTGCTTCGTACGTGACGAAACAGAAAGGGCGGCCAAATTGGCCGCCCTTTCTGTTTCAAACCACTGCTATCTCTCGGCGCGTAACCACGCGGGAGAAGTAAAAGTGTTAGCTCAGACAGCTAGATCAGCCGGCGTGGCTCAGGTCTGTCTGCCTCGACTGGGGCCGTCGTCGTGGAGGACGGACGCTGGAGGTCTTCAGCCGTGAGACGCGGGGGAGGATACGACTCGTTCGCACCGGTGACACTCTGCTCCGCCTCGTTGATGTTCTTCTTGAACTCCTTGATCCCCTTCCCCATGGAGCCAGCGATCTCAGGGATGCGTTTGGCACCGAAGAGGAGCAGGATCACCACCATGATGATGACCAGCTCCGCGAAACCGAAATGTGGCATGGCTACAACTCCGAAGAAGGAAAGGGACGCTGCGCGCCCGGTTTATCTAAAATAACGACCGCGCTATTAGATACGCCAACAATACCCCGACCAGACTCAAAAGAGACACATCTATCGCCAGTGGCCCGAGCGCGAACTTGAGCACCACCAGATCTACCGTGAGCGGTCCGAGCGAGGGCGTCACGCCCGTGGTGAAGAATTCCTTGACAGCGCTGGGCGGCAGAAACCGCCTGGTCACCTGCGTCAGCACCCCGCCCGTGATGAAGCCACAAGCGAGCACAATAGCGTGAAATAAGGCGCTCTTTCGGGCCGCGCCGCGTGGTGGCATCAGGAGTGTCTCTCCATAACGTAAGAAATAGCTGCGCCGAGCGAGTCGCGCGCATCAGTTGGGGGGAGCAAGGTCAGAGTCTGGCGAGCAAGGTCGGCGTATTCCTCGCCCCGCCGGCGCGCGTAGTCCAGACCACCTGCCTCGAGCACGATCGTGGCCACCGCGGCGACAACTTTGGGGGACGGCTCCGGTGCCTGGAACAACGCCTGAACCTGCCGTCGAGCAGCCGGCGACATGGTCCTCAGGGCAGCGATCAAGGGCAGCGTTACCTTGTGCTCCCTCAGGTCGAGTCCGCTCGGCTTTCCCGTCGTCTCCGTCGCCTCGGTAAAGTCGATAAGGTCGTCGGTGATCTGGAAAGCCATCCCCAGCGCGTCGCCGTACTGCGCGAGCGCATCCACGTGCCTCTCAGCACCGCACAGCGCGCCCACGCGGCACGCCGCCGAGATGAGCGACGCCGTCTTTGAGCGAATCAGAAACTCGTAATCAGCCTCTGAAAAATCCAGCGGCGACACTGTCGATAGCTGCCGCAACTCCCCGACGCTCATCTGCGTGGACGCGTCGACAAGAGCACGGATGGCGCGCATGTCGTCCAGGGTGATAAGCTGGGTGAGTGCCGTGGAGTACAGGAAATCACCCATGATGACCGAGATCTGGTCATTGAAGAGCGAGTTGATCGTCGGCATCCCACGGCGTAGCTCCGAGTGGTCCACGGCGTCGTCGTGCACCAGCGTGGCGAGGTGTACCATCTCCACGACCGCCGCCGTAATGATCGCGCGATCGGTCGGGGTGCCGTCCGCCTCACTCGCCAGCAGGACGAGAGTGGGACGAAACATCTTTCCCTTCATCGCCAGGAGATGCCTCGCCGCCTGCGCGAGGAGCGGAACGTCGCCCGTTACGGCCTTTTCCATCGCGCGAAGCACATTATCCAGCTTCGCGCGGACGGGCGCCTGCACGTCGGTGAGAGACATCCCACGCCCCTGTGACGCGCCACTAACACCGACCGGGGACGAAGCTGTCACCGCAACTGCTCGGCGCGCTTCAACCGCTCGCCGATGTCACGGAAGTGGATGTCCACCGCGAACACCCTGCGGTAGTATCCCTCCGCATCCGGCCAGCGATCGAGCCGCTCTGAGGCGTAGCCGAGCAGGTAGAGTACCCCGACCAGTTTGGTGTCGTTCAGTCCGGGCTCAGCGAGCGCGCCGCGGAGCGAGTCGATTGCGACGCCATGATCGCCCTTTTCGATGAAGCTCTGCCCCAGCGATTCATACGCGCGCACGCGCCGTTCCGGCGTCGCGTCGCCGCGCATGACCCTCTGAAACTGCGTGATCGCCTCGTCCAGCAGCCCCATCTCCATATATGCGACGCCGAGGTCGTAGTGGCTGTCCAGATCCGCGTCATCCACGTTCTGCGCAACGCCACGTTTGAACGTCTCCAGCATCTGCGAGAAGTCTGTCTGAACGGAGTCACCGCTCTGCGACTCGTCGTCGCCCGTCATGCGCGGGTTGCGCGGCTGTTCCGTCTCCAGCAGCCACTCGTTCAGATCCACGAAGTGATCGTCAGTACGATCGGATCCTGAGGGCGCCATCCCGCCAAACGCACCACCCTGTTCCTCCGCGACCGCTTCGGGCGGGAGCAGCGCCAGGTCGTCCGGGAGCCCTCCCTCCATTTGTCCCACGTCCGACGACAGCGAAGCGAGGTACCCGGTGACAGTGTCACCAAGCGATTCCGGGAGTCCCAGCTCGACCGCGAGCGGCGCTGGCGGGACGATGGGCTCCAGTGCTGATTGCGCCGGCCCCGCTCCTTCGGCCGGCTCCGCGGCTGGCACCGAATTCTCTTCCGCGGCAACCTCCCGCCCGAGCGTCACGGGCGAGACAACATCGAACGACGTGTGCTCTACACCGAGCGGTTGAATAGCTGTTGCGTCGGAGGGTTCCATCGCATCGAATGACGTACGCTCGATCCCGCTGATCTGCGCACCGTGCGCTTCGGCCTCGGCTGCCAACGTGATCAGCGGATCCTCCAGCGGGGTCAAACCCGCCAGCGGCGACTCGTCGAGGGTGCGCTGCGCGCGTACGTCGGCGGGGGCTGGAAGCTCTACCTCTCCAAATCGTTCCGCCGTGAGTGGGCGCGCTTCCGCTGCAGCGTAGCTCGTCGGCTCCAGCCCTTCGACTCCTGCAGCTGCTGCGGATGCAGGCTGCGAGGGCGCGCTGTAATCCACGTCGATAAACACCAGACCTTCGCGCTTCTCCTCCCGGCGGGATCGTCCGGTGCGCGGCTCGAACGTGGGGTCCAGAGTGCGGATTCGCTGCAACGTCGCCGCGGCCTCTACTGTGCGATCGTCGGCCAGCATCGCTTCGTACACCGTTTGCAGCTGGTCCAGCGCTTCGTCAGTCCACCCAGCGCGCGCCAACTGCTCGGCCAACATCAGGCGCACGTCGTCCTCGCCGGGGCACAGATCGGCGAACTCCTTAAGCGCACGGAACGCTTCCGTGATATCGCCGCCGCGCTCCATGCGCGAGGCGTACTCCAGAAAGTTCTGCTTGGCGTCGGAGGTGAACCCCTTTCGCGCGCTGATCTTACCCAGCTTGTAGTAGATGACGCTGCGTCCCGGCGCATGCCTCAGGACCTTGTTGCAGAGTGCTATGGCATTGTTGAAGAAGCCGCCTTCCGCATACAGATCGACGGCGGTTTCGTAGTACGAAACCGCCTGATCCAGCTTACCAAGCCGCAGATGCAGGTCACCCACCCTGTTGTACAGCGGGATATCCAGCTCGTCCGGTATCCCCGCCGACGCCTCGATAGCCTGCACATACGCCGGAAGCGCACGGTCGTACTGGCGCTTCTGCTCGAACTCCGCGGCCTTTCTTTTCCGCTGTGCAGCTTTTGACATAGGGTGATGAAGTTAACGCTAAGACGATGGGGGGCCAACACGCCAGGGCGCGCAACGTCGGGGCGGCTCGCCGCGACGCTCGCCACGAGTGACCAGCCCCGGCGCAGCCCGATATAAGACGCGCGGGGACGCCATGACATCACGGATTTACTACCGTCTGAGCGGCGCCCGTGCCTCGCTGCTGTTGCGACCGGTGTCCGAGAACAGCTTGTGATGGCTCAAATTCGCTATTGCGGCGCAGAGTGGCCGACTGCACCTTCTTCCGGACCAAGCGTGACTCGGAATCGCTGGAGCCAACACTTCCGAGTGCGTACCAACCTCATAAGCCCCCTGGCCCGGGCCAAAGACAAGTGCGACCGGTGGTGAACCTCGGTACTTCAGCACATTGTCAAAGCACGCGAAATCGCGGCGCTCGTCATGGATGAGCGCTTACGCGCGCTGCCACACTGAATTGTAGCTACAGGCGGTAATGGCGACTGGTGCTGCCGGAATACCACTCAGTTCCATTCACAGGTGAGGGCTCGTGCAAAAACGTCTATCATTCTTTGCTACGCTGGAGTGCGAGCTCCTGGACCGGCGTCATTTCCGCACGCAGACCGAAGCAAAGCTCGGGACATTCCGTTTCATCGAAGGCTGGTACAACCCGCACCATCGGCACTCTGCGCTCAGCCAACGGTCTCCGATCACCTACGAGCGTACTATGCTACAGAAGAAGCTACAAGAGGCGGCTTGATTCCCAAGCCGTCAACTGTCCACCGTCAACTCTCCACCGAGTCGGGGTAACTCCACTCTGACTACACGATAGACCGCCGTTAAAGCAGCAGGCGTCGATCAAAGGCAAACGGGCGCACGTGCAGGACATGTACAACGCCCGCAGCCGGGTGGCGCGGGTTGAGTACATAGTTGTGCTCCTCCGGCATCAGCGCTGATGGGACCCACAAAACCGCCGTGCTCCCCGACTTCAACCAATTGTCGCCAAGTATACGACACTCCCGTGCTGCCTCAAGGAACTCCCAACCGGGCACTAGGCTATCCGCCACATATGATGTTACGGGCAGGTCGTCCGGGACTTCAAGGCTGAGCAAGACGATGTCGTCCGGGACCTCCTCGACGTCGATGTGTACGAGGTACTCGAGCACCGCGAGTGCTCGAGTACCTGAGGCGTACACGGCCGGCGTCCCTGGCGAATTCCATCGCCCCCCGCTCCTCCGAGCGCCCTCACCGTCGATCTCCTGGTGGGCCGATCGCGTGATCCGGTAAACAATCATCTCGAACTGGAGCTAGCTGTACACCCCGTATTCGATCCGCCCGAGCACCTGCTCCACGGCGGAAGCACCGGCGTCACTATCGAGCAACGTGAATGGCACTTCGCCGCCCAACACCCTGTTCGGCTTCATAAGCCAGCGCTGAGCCTTTTCCGGGTTGCCTATGGCCTGCTCGGCGCGTACGATCAGCCGGGTCAATCGAGCAAGCCGGTCCGACTCGGCCGGTTTGAGGGAGGCCTTGCGGCCGCCAGTTTTCCGCTGCAGCGTGCGACTACTTCCCACGATGTCCAGGACCGCGTCCCGAGACCCGACCCACCCACGTACAGCCTCGACGACAAAGTCGAGCGATTCCGAGGGGAGCCCCTCTCGGACCGCTTCCGCCAGGTCAAGTTCTGATGTGATCTGGCGATGAAGTACTTTGACCCCGCCCAGCTTAAGTGCTACCGCCTCGACTCCCATGGTCGCCTCCGCCATTTGACATATTTATAGTACGCATATGGCGCAGCGCGTGCAAGTATCAACCTGGATTGTTACGGGGTCATAAGGCTCCGATCCTGAGTCTAACTCTCCGCTGACACTCAGGCGCATGGTGTTGTCACTCCGTCGGCGATGCCATTACGTCCCGGATTCGCGATAATCGCAGCGGAGCCTGAGCCTCGCCGCGGCAGGCGTAGAAGCACGCATTGCACGCGATGGGCGAGTACTTCCTGAAGTCGCGCCAGTGAAAATCACTCGGGAAATCCGGGCAGCGCTTCACGTGACCGGTGGGGTCCACGTGAATGGTGCGCATCCCCGACCGACAAGGCTCCGTCGTCTGCCCGCGCACATACCGGGGGATCTGCGCCAGGTAGTAGTCCGAATTGGTGATGATCCCGCGTCGCTTGCGCTTGAACGCGAGCAGCTCCGCGATCACAGAGTCCAACTCCGCCAACTGCTCCGGCCCGATGATCCCTTCGGGGTTCCCGTTCTTGTTGTCAGTGTAGCAGCTGAAATTGACGCCGACACCCATCTCTGCGGCCCGGCGCACGATTGGCATCAACTGATCGAGGTTGGACCGCTTGATCACTGTATTGAAACGAATGCCGTCGATACCCCGCTCCCGCATCGCCGGCACGTTGCGCATGATCCGCTCGACAAGCCCGGGAATCCCACGCGCGTCGTTGTGCCGCTGGTCCAGGTAGTCCAGCGATATGTTGAACTGGTTGATGCCGGCCTGCCATAGCGACAGCGCACGCTCGGGCGACAGCATGCCGCCGTGGGTTATGAGCGTCATGTATTTGATGCGGACGGCGCGATCCACGGCGCTGACGAGATCCTCCAGATCGCGACGCAGCGTTGGCTCGCCGCCGGTCCACGTGATCATCATCGGATTGAAGAACACCGCCGCCTCGGCGAAGCTGGTGAGCTCACGGGCCCGATCGGCGGAGTCAGTTTTCCAGTAGTCGCAGAAATCGCAGCGCGCGTTGCATCGCAGCGTCACCTCGAAGTGGACGAGGATCGGCTTCCGAACGGCTGTCAGATACGCGTACTTGGCGAGAAAGACAGGAACATCCCACGGTTTGAAACGGGCTGACAACACGGATCAGCGCAGATCCT
>JBPCQO010000054.1:0-13836 GCA_050998035.1 Gemmatimonadaceae bacterium
CATGAGGTCATCGACTTCGGAACTGACTCCGAGGAATCGGTGGATTATCCGCTCTTCTGTCGCCCTGTTGCCGAAGCTGTCGCGCGTGGCGAGGCGGAGCGAGGGATAGTTCTGGGAGGCTCGGGTAACGGCGAGGCGATTGTCGCAAACAGGGTGGCCGGCGTGCGTTGCGCACTCTGCTGGACGCTCGAATCCGCTCGATTGGGCCGGGCGCACAACGACGCGAATGTGTTATCCATCGGCGAGCGCATGGTGAGTGAGGTCGATGCGACGGCGATAATGGAGATGTGGCTCAACACTCCATTCGATGGCGGTCGTCATCTGCGGCGGATCGAGGAGATCGATAATCCGCCACGTCGTGATTAGTTGCTGAGCCCGAAGTCATTCCGTACCGCTCGCCTGAGCAGCGCGAGCGGTAGCGCACCCTGATCCAGCACGCGCTCGCCCGGCACGCGGAGGATTGAAGAGGGGCGCCACGCAACTTATGGCGATATCGTTCCACTTCAGGTGCCAGGTAGCTGTCACCGCGTAAATTGTATCGCATGGATCTCCTGGCCAAGGTACTGATGGCGCTCCAGCAGCATGAGGAAGAGCTGCGGGGTCGAGGGGTTGTATACGCTGCCGTGTTCGGCTCCGTCGCTCGTGGCGATCAGCGCCCGGACAGCGACGTCGACGTGCTCATCGACCTCGATCCGGGGGCGCGTATCAACCTCTTCGAGTATGCCGGAATCGCGGCCGACCTGCAGGAGTGGATCGGCCAGCCAATCGACTTGGCCCGTCGCTCGCGGCTCAAGCCACACGTTCGGCCCGGTGCGGAAGCGAGCGCAGTTCGTGCCTTCTAGTGATCCCGCGCGGCGGCTCAGGGCACTCGGCAACGTGCTGCGGCACGGTTACGACGATATCCATGACGACGTGATCTGGGATACGATCGAGTACGGTCTCACACCACTGCGTGATGTTTGCGTTGCAGAATTGACCCGACTGGACGAGGGCCGGAAGTAGAGGCCAACAGGTTTCTGGAAGAATCTATCGCCGAGTCATGGTACAAGGTGAAGCTAACGATAATCGGCGATTCACATACAAGCTGGCCCTCGTATTGCGCCCTCCTGAATACGCCGTTCATCTCATCGAATCCCAGTCGGAATGATGCGGCCTTTCACCCCGGAGTAGCCCATTCATGCCGACTCAAGCTCTCATGCCAGCGGTAGCGATCACTTTACGCGTCAACGGTCAGACGCACTCGCTCCAGGCGCTGGATCCTCGCACTACGCTGCTCGACACGCTGCGCGACCACCTCAACCTTACCGGCACCAAGAAGGGGTGCGACCACGGCCAGTGCGGCGCCTGCACCGTACACGTCGACGGCAAGTCCGTGCTTTCGTGCCTGACGCTAGCGGCCGCGGTGGAGAACCGCGCGGTGACGACGATTGAGGGACTGGGCAATGCTGACGGTTCACTCCATCCCATGCAGCAGGCATTCATCGCAAGCGACGGGTTCCAGTGTGGCTATTGCACACCGGGTCAGATTATGTCAGCGGTGACTTGCGTCGAGGAGCATCATGCTGATAGCGACGCGGACATTCGCGAATACATGAGCGGTAATATCTGTCGCTGTGCCGCATATCCCAACATCGTCGCCGCCATCAAGCAGGCGAAGCCGCACATGGAGGCGTGACGTGAGACCGTTCGCATATGAGCGCGTCGCCTCCGTCCAGAGTGCCGTCGATGCGGCATCCTGGCACGCTACCCACGCGGAGCCACCCACGGGTGCGCCCGCCCAGTTCCTCGCTGGAGGCACCACGATTCTCGATCTCATGAAGCTGGACGTTATGAGACCGGAGCGTCTGGTCGACATCAATGCGCTGCAACAAGATCACGACGCGATCGAAGTGAGCGATGATGGCCTGCGACTCGGCGCGATGGCGCGCATGTCCGATGTTGCGAACCACGCCACGATCGAGCGCGAGTATCCTGTTATTGCCCAGTCGCTCAGTCTTGCCGCGAGCCAGCAGCTCCGCAACATGGCGACGCTTGGTGGCAATGTGCTCCAGCGTACTCGCTGCCCATATTTTCGCGATGTGACATGGACGTGCAACAAGCGCGAGCCCGGCTCAGGCTGCTCGGCCATCGGCGGCTTCAACCGCATGCACGCCATCCTCGGAACGAGCGAGGTGTGCATCGCGACGTATCCGGGCGACTTTGCTCAGGCGCTTATCGCGCTCGACGCGGATGTCCACGTATTTGGCCGCGGCGGACATCGAAGTCTCCCATTCGCACAACTTCACCGCGCGCCCGGCGCGACGCCACAATTGGAAACCACACTCGCGCCCGGTGACCTGATCACCAGCTTCACCATTCAAGCTGGTCCCTGGACGCGACGCTCACTCTATCTCAAGATCCGAGACCGCGCGTCGTACGAGTTTGCGCTCGCGTCGGCCGCGGTCGCCCTCGACATGGACGGAGATACGGTGCGCCAGGCTCGCATCGCACTCGGCGGCGTCGCCACCGTCCCCTGGAGGGCGCACGACGCCGAGGCCGCGCTCGCGGGTAAACGCCTCGACGAGGCTACCGCACGCGCCGCGGCGGAAGTCGCGTTTGCTACGGCCACTACTCACGAACACAACGCTTTCAAAGTGCCGCTCGGGACGGAGACGCTCACGCGTGCACTGCTCGAAGCCGCGGCGCTGGAGCAATGACATGACGACCGAAACGACGATCGAAGCGACGACTGAAGCGCCTCAGCCGAAGGAGAACATGGGCCAACCCGAGCCGCGCCTTGATGGGCGGGAAAAAGTCACGGGCGCGGCGCGCTACGGCTCGGACTTTTCGGTCGGCAATCCAGCGTACGCATTCCTGCTGACGAGCGCGATCTCGCGCGGCAGTATTGCAAGCATGGAGCTTGCTGCGGCGAACGCGGTCCCCGGCGTGCTCGAGATCATGACGCACGAGAACACGCACGATGCAGTCGCGCCATCCAAATTCCGCCTGAACGGCGGTTACGCCAGTACCAGTATACGCCCACTCGAATCAGCGCGCATCTGGCACGATGGCCAGATCATCGGCGTCGTCGTTGCTGAGACTTTTGAAGCGGCGCGCGAGGCGGCGTACAGAATTCACGTACGCTACGATACCAAAGCACCATCCTCCACCTTCGGTTCGCCGGGCGTCGAAGTTCAACCGGGGTCCGAGGCGAGCAAGACGCACAAGGACCCTGAAGTCGGAGACGCCGAGCACGCGCTGGAATCGGCCGATGTCACGATCGATGCACAATACTCTACGCCCACGCAGCACCACAATCCCATTGAGCTGTACAGCACCACCTGCGTCTGGTCTGGTCCCGAGCTCACCATCCATGAGCCGAGCCGGATGGTGTACGGACTCAAGTACGGCGTTGCCGAGCAGCTTGACATGTCGCCGGACGACATCCACGTTGTCAGTCCATTCATCGGCGGAGCGTTCGGCTCTAAGGGATCGGTCACGCCGCGCACCGCGCTCATCGCCATCGCGGCGAAGCGACTCGGTCGGCCGGTGAAACTCGTCGCGACACGGGACCAGTGTTTCACCATCGAGACCTACCGCGCGGAGACGCGTCATCACCTGCGGCTCGGCGCCACGCGCGATGGCAAGCTTGTCGCGGTCAGCCATGAAGGGTGGGAGATTACATCGCGCCCCGATAACTTCATGCTTTCCGGCACCGATTTGACGGCCCGGTTGTACGCGTCGCCCAATGTTACCACCAACGTGTCGATCGTGCACGCGGATCGCAACACGCCGGGATTCATGCGTTCTCCGCCCGAACTGCCGTACATGTTCGCGCTCGAGAGCGGAATGGACGAGCTCGCGGTCGAGCTTGGCATGGACCCTGTGGAGCTCAGGCGCGTGAACGATACCATGCACGAGCCGATCAAGGGCCTTCCGTACACCAGCCGGTCGCTGATGCAGTGCTACGATGAAGCGGCCAGCGCGTTTGGTTGGTCCAGGCGCAATGCGCAGCCGGGATCCATGCGCGACGGCGACTGGTTGATTGGGTGGGGCTGCGCCACCGCCGCATATCCGACCCAACTGGCGCCTGCCGCCGCGCGCGTCTTGTTCCGCGCCAACGGTGACGTCCGGGTCGAAACGGCGGCGCACGAAATTGGCAACGGCGCGTACACAGTGATCGGCCAGACGGCCGCGGAAAAGCTGGGCGTCGACATGTCAAAAGTTGAGGTCGCGCTCGGCGACTCGTTACTGCCGCCATCTCCGATCGCGGGCGGCTCCGTCACAACTGGAAGTTCGTGCTCGGCAGTCGCTAAGGCATGCGACCAGATCATCGCCAGGCTGGCCAATCCGAATGGCCAACCGGAGAAGATCGACGATGCGTTCAAGCGTATCGGCGCGGCCGCGGTGGAGGAATACGCAGAGTGGATTCCACACGGCAGCTCGCCGGACGCGCTGGAGAGCCTTTACAAGGGGAAGAGTAAAATCATCGGTGGCTCCAAGCTGGACGATCGCATCCAGTACGCCTTCGGCGCGGAGTTTGTCGAAGTACGCATCCACGCTCGAACCAGGGAGATCCGCGCGCCACGACTGGTGGGCGCCTTTGCCGCGGGCCGCATCATGAACACGCGCACAGCTCGCAGCCAACTGATGGGCGGCCTGATCTGGGGGCTGAGCTCGGCGCTGTACGAGGCGACCGAGATCGACACGCGGACGGCGCGCTACGTCAACGACAACCTCGCCGATTACCTCGTACCGGTGAACGCCGATGTGCTCGACGTCGAGGTCATCCTCGTGCCCGAGGTTGATAATCAGGTCGACGGTGTCGGTGCGAAAGGGCTGGGCGAACTCGGTAACGTCGGCACCAATGCAGCGGTCGCGAATGCGGTTTATCATGCAACCGGCAAGCGCATTCGTAACCTTCCGATCCGGATCGAGCAGTTACTCGATAAAGCATGATCGATCAGCGCAGAAAGCCGTCGCTTGAATTGGAGAGCAAGAGTCGGGGTGTGTACGGACGCGCGATCTGCAATATTGAAAGACGGGCACACCTGCTCGCCGGCATTGAAGAGGGTGAAGGGGGATATCACTATGAATTCAGTGACTACAACCGAGCGGAGAACGAAAGCAGCTTCATCTCCGGCTACAACAGATGATGATCGTTGGTCGTCCGTGCTGCAGCGCGACCCGAACGCGGATGGTGCGTTCTACTACTCCGTGCGAACGACAGGCGTGTACTGTCGGCCATCATGTGCATCTCGGCTGGCGCGACGGGAGAATGTCCGCTTCCATGTAACAGCTGAGGAAGCTGAACGCGCGGGCTTCCGGCCGTGCAAGCGGTGCCGCCCGAATGAGCGCTCCCTCGCCGAACAACACGCCGCGGTCGTGGCCAAGGCATGCCGCGTGATCGAGGCCGCTGACAGTATTCCAGGCCTGGATGCGCTCGCCAGTACCGCTAACATGAGCCGGTTTCATTTCCATCGCGTCTTCAAGGCGATAACTGGCGTGACGCCGAAAGCGTACGCGACCGCTTGTCGTACTCGGCGCGTGCGCGATGAGTTGTCGCATGTATCGCGCAACGCCACTGTCACAAGAGCGATCTATGAGGCTGGGTTCAGCTCCAGCGGACGCTTCTACGCCACATCTTCCGAGGTACTGGGCATGACACCAACAGACTTCCGTTCCGGCGGTAACGGTACGTCGGTGCGGTTTGCCGTGGGCGAATGCTCATTGGGCTCCATCATCGTAGCGGCCACCGACAAGGGTGTGTGCGCAATTCTCTTAGGGGACGATCCTGACACTCTCGTGCGCGATCTCGAGGATCGCTTCCCGAAGGCACAGCTAATCGGCGGTGATGCCGATTTCGAGCAGCTCGTGGCAAGGGTCGTGGGCTTCGTTGAGGCACCTGCTCTGGGGCTCGATCTACCGCTCGACGTGCGTGGCACTGCGTTTCAGCAGCGCGTGTGGCAGGCGCTGCGCGAGATCCCGGCCGGCTCCACGACGAGCTACACGGAGGTTGCCGCACGCATCGGTGCACCGAAAGCGGCGAGGGCTGTGGCACAGGCATGTGCGTCCAACTCGATCGCTGTTGCCATTCCGTGCCACCGGGTTGTCCGCAGAGACGGTGCGCTCTCGGGCTATCGCTGGGGCGTGGAACGTAAGCGCTCACTGCTCGATCGTGAGTTGGCATAGAGAGCCGCCAAGTACGCTCAGGGACTGAGGCTTGCATTCGGTGTTTGTTCGGTATATCGTAGCAACCCCTGGTACGATTCACACAAACACCTGTAGTCAAGCTCATGTCTGCCGCGGCAACCGCCACCAAACTTCGCGATCTTCGCGACCTCCTCGGACGCAGCTTCCCGGACGCCATTCCCGTCCCGCGGCAGCGTACCGAGATCGTGGCGACGGGAATCGGCGAACTGGACCGCATCCTTCCGAACGGTGGCTTCCCCAAAGGACGGCTCTCAATCTGGGCGCCGCGTGGCGGTGCCACAGCCGTGCTCCGATCGGCCTGTCGCTCTGCCGTATCCACTGGGGAGCGTGCAGTCTGGATAGATGGGGGCGGTACCATCGCTGGCGCGTTCTGGGACGCAGGGCCGATTCTCATTCGCCCCCGAAGCCGTCTGGATGCGCTACGCGCGGCCGAGTCGCTGTTGCGCTCCGGCGGCTTCGGCATGGTCGTGCTATCGGGTGCAGATCCAGAGGGAACCGAGAACGTGCGCCTCTCGCGGGCCGCGCACGAGGGCGGTGGTGCATGTGTCGCGCTCACGGCCAGTGCCAGCACGTCGGCGCTACGCGTCCAATCCAGCATCTGTCCCAGCAGTTACATCTGGCGCCGAGATCCGCACGGTGATCCAGCGGCGGTAGATGCGGTCACGCTGGATGTGCGCGTCATGTCACTGGGATGGAATCGACGTACGCGCCTTGTGATTCCGGTACTGCGCGACGAGCTGAGGATGGCGCTCGCGCTGGAGCTGCCGGATCGTCGGGGCGTGAGACTGGCAAGATCGGGTAACGCAATCAAGGACGCGCGTCGAACACCATTAGCTCACGGTGTGAGCGCGCGTACTCGATGATGCTTGCATCGGCGGTAAGTAGCGGGATCTCGTACAGGATCGCTGTGGCAATCAGGATGCGATCAGCTGGGTCGCCATGCGCTTCCGCCAAGGAGGTGCTTTCCAGTAGCACATTCCTACCGATTGGTAGAAAGCTAAACCCTGGAGCTTTCTCGACAGCTGCAACCCACGCCGGCAAAGTCATACACAAAATCAACTGCTTCTTCGCTGTCTTGCTCCCAAGCTCCCACACAGAAATATCCGAGGCGAATACGCCTCCCTTTCTCCCTCTGCTGCAGCGCTCGATGAGTGCCACGCTCGCGTCTGACATTGAGGAAAGTGGCCCGTCAAACTGCCAGAGCATGATGTGGGTGTCGATGAGGATCGGACCATCGAACTCCGGCTTCTCTATCGGCTTCCAGACTCTAGCTGTCCGCATCCCACGACTCCGGATCGGGCGAGACAATGTCTCCCAATATCGTCACCGTCCCTTTCATGAAGCCGATGATGCCAGGCTGGTCATCCTTGCACGGGACCAGCTTGGCGACCGGAACATTGTACTTGGTGATGATGACTTCCCGATTGGTAGCGCGGACGTTGTCCATTACTTCGAGACAGTGTGCCTTGAAGTAACTGGCGGACATCACTTCCTGATTCGGCAGCGGGTTATACGGTGCCACCGCGGTTTCCTTCACAGTGAGCGACGGCTTGGCTTTTCGGGAATATGTAGAACGTTTGGGCATAGGTCATCCATGTATGACTATGGTCATAAATCTATGGTCATATTCTGAGCATCGCAATGCCATTCCTCTGTCTGCACAATCCTGCCTGGCTCACGGAGCCACCGGCCACGCTGCACGCGCCGCTCCTGACCATAGTGCCGCGCATCGCGGCGCAGGGCGACATAGTGTGGGCCGACGTACGTGGCCTTCCGGTGCGTGAGACCACGGAGCGGATCCGCAATGCATTCACATCGCGCAACGCGTTGGCGAGCACCGTGAAGTGCGGCGTTGCAAACACGCCCATTGTGGCCGAGATAGCGGCGCGCCATGCGCAGCAGTCCGTGACGTATGTGCGCGACGGTTATGACGGCGAGTTCCTGGCGCATTTTCCTGTAGCGGTGCTGCGTCCCGACTCTGTGCTAGCCAACCTGTTGAGCGGGACGGGAGTGGAATCATGCCGCGACCTTGCGCGGCTCACGCTCGAAGATGTAGAGATTCGTTTCGGTGTGGATGGATCACGGCTCTGGAGGCTCGCGCGTGCGGACGATCCTCGCATCATCTTTGCGCCGGTTCCGCGCTCGCTTCCTGAAGCATCGCTTGAGTGGACGGATTACGCCATCAAACGCGCCGAGCGGTTGGTGTTCGTTATCAACGCACTGTTCGGGAGCGTGTGCGAGGCGCTCAGGACGCGTGGCGACGGGGCACTCGCGGTAACGCTCACGTTCGCGCTGATGAATCGCACGTCTATCGAGCATCCGATGCGTGTCGCGCGCGCGACTGCCAGCCAGACGGCGTGGATGCGGCTGGTGCGACTGGAATTGGACCGGATTGCGCTGCCCGATGCGGTTACTGGAATTGCACTACGTGTGGATGCCACATCCGGAACTGGCACCAGACAGACAGACATCGTCGATCGTGGCGCCGGAACGGAATCCGCCGCGGAGGAGGCGTTGGCGCAGCTCATGGACGATCAGGGAGCGATAGTGGTCGAGCCCGAGAATAGCGCGCATCCGTTGCTGGACCGGCGCACATCGTGGACGTCGCTCTCGGCCGCGCGCGTGATGGAGCGGGCGCACATGTATGCCACGGGACGTGACAATCATGATAATCGTGACAATCGCGCTCTCGCCGTGCTCACTCTACAGCTTCTGCCCAAGCCACAGCGAATATCGGTGGCCACTGTAAAGCGCCGCGATGAGGAGATACCGCGTTCCTATCGTGATGAGAAGATCACTCATATCATCGTCGATGCTGCTGGGCCGGACCGTGTATCCGGCGGACGGTGGGATGAGCCGTACGCGCGCGAGTACTTCCGCTGCGTGATGGAGGAAGGCATCCTCGTTTGGCTGTACCGCGAGGCCAGAACGAATATTTGGTATCTACATGGCTGGTGGGACTAGGACCGCGATGTCTTTCGTGGAATTGAGAGCACATACGGCGTTCTCGTTCGGGGATGGCGCGGTCACACCGGAAGCATTGCTGAAGTGCGCTGCCAACATCGGATACAGCGCCATCGGCATCACCGATACAGCCGACCTCGGCGCGGTTGCTCGCGCGGCGGTCGAGGCTGCTAAGCAGCAGATCAAACTGATTGTTGGTGCGGAGCTACGTGTCGATGGCAGGCCAATGGCGCTGCTGGTGCGTGACAGCGTTGGATGTCGCAATCTGGCAGCGTTGATAACGAGATCCCGGGTTGGATCATTGAGTGAATGGCCCGCGGCATCGATACACAATGCCGCACGTCAGAGGCACCACGGCCGTGGTATGCCGGATGTATCGTGGTCGTGCGTTGCCGAGCGCGCTGAAGGATTACACATGCTTACCGGACCCGCATCCGGGATCATTGCGACCCTCGTACGTGAAAGACGCCCGGACGATGCACTGCGCACTCTGCACCAATGGCGGGATGCATTCAGCGGGCGTATTACGGTGGAAGTACACTTGCATCAGGGCAGCGGCGACGAGAGTGCACTGGCTGGCGCGCTGATCGATCTGGCGGAGCGGGCCAAGGTCGCATGGGTGGTCACCAACAACCCGCGCTATCTGAATGACGAGAGCCGGCTGGTGCACGAGATACTCACAGCGTTGCGTGCCGGCACCGACCTGGATGGCGCCGCCCGGCGCGGATTGCTACACCCGAATGGCGCTTGGCGCTTGATCTCCCCATCTGTGATGACACGCATGTGGGCCGGAAGAGAGCAGGGGATACACGAGAGCGAGCGCATCGCCGGTGAGTGCGACTTCTCTGTGCGCTGGTTGCGTCCACCGCTGCCTGACTTTCCGGCCAAGTTCGACGGCGACGCTAACGACATTCTGCGTGTCCGGGTGTACGAAGGCGCTAGTGAACGTTGGGGAAGCGATCTCACCGTCGGCCAGCGTGCACAGATCGAACACGAGCTCAACGTGATCCAGGGACTCGGCTTCGCTGGTTTCTTCCTGGTGATGTGGGACGCCGTGCGCTTTGCTCGGCAGCAGAACATTCTGTGCCAGGGACGTGGCAGTGCGGCCAACTCCGCCGTCGCATACTGTCTCAAGGCTACGGCCGTCGATCCGGTGAAGCATGGGCTTCCCTTCGAGAGATTTCTCTCCGGCGCGCGCGTCCCTGGCGCAAGCGGCGAGTACACCGAAGCGCCGGACATCGACGTGGACATCGAGCACGACAGGCGCGAGGAGGTGCTCGATTACGTGTACGGAAGTTATGGACGGGAGCACTCCGCCATCACGTGCACCGTGCAGACGTACCAGGCGCCCAACGCTCTCCTGGACGCCATGCGCGCGCTGGCCTACCCGCCAGAGTTGAGTCTGGCGCTCTCCAAGCGGCTACACAGATACGATCCAGCCGAGGGCGCCAACATCGTGCAGGATACATTGGCAAAGCGCCTGGGTCTTGACCTGACGCAGAACAGGGCGCGGGCGCTCCTCACGGCGATGCGTGCATTCGAGGGCATCCCGCGCATTCGTTCCACGCACGTGGGAGGCTTCGTGCTGTCGGCGGCGCCACTGGGCGATTACCTCCCCATCGAACACACCAACATGGGGCGTACCATCGTTCAGTTCGACAAGGATGATCTGGATATCATCGGCGTGCCGAAGTTCGACTTCCTGGGGCTGGGCGCGCTCTCACACATACGGCATGCGTTCGACGCGATCGAACATCGCATGGGAACACGACCCGAGATGTACGGCCTTCCAGAAGATAGCGAGACATTCGCGATGGTAGCCAGCGGTGACACCATCGGAACATTTCAGATCGAGAGCCGCGCGCAGATAGCTTCGATAGTGAATACGCGACCGGATGGGTTGTACGACATCGCCGTGCAGATCGCGCTCATCAGACCGGGCCCGATTCAGGGGAACTTCGTGCATCCGTACACACGTCGGCGGCGCGGGCAGGAAGCCGTTCATTATGCTCATCCCCTGCTGGAGCCCATCCTGAAGCGCACTTATGGCATACCTATCTTCCAGGAACAGGCGATGGCGATATCGTCCATGCTGGGTGGCTTCACCGCGGCGGAAGCGGATGGGTTGCGTCGCACCATGGGCAATATCAGAAAGAAGGAACGACTCGAGGAGGTACTGAAAAAGCTGACTCGGCGAATGGTGGAGAATGACAAACTGGAGCTACGTGTCTCGCAGGAAGTTGCCGAGCAGATCAGCAGTGATCTCATCACCTTCGCGAACTATGGATTTCCGGAATCGCATGCGTGGAGTTTTGCGCTGATAGCGTACGCGACCGCGTACCTCAAATGTCGTTATCCGGCCTATTTCTATCTGGGCTTGCTGAATGCGCAACCGATGGGCTTCTATCCAGCGTCAACTCTCATTCATGATGCACGCAGGCACGGTGTCGAGGTCCTGCCGCCGTGCTTGGTTAGCGGCGATCGGTTGTGCACCACGGAGGACAGTTCGGACGGGTCCAAGATGCCAGCACTGCGCATCGGGTGGCGGCACATCCGGGGTGTTGGACAACGAACGATAGAGCGGCTGTGTGATGCCAGATCCATGGCGCCCTTCAGCTCCATTGCCGACGTGGTCGATCGTGTGGGGCTCACGCGCGCCGAGTCGCTACAGTTTGCGCGTGCCGCGGCGTTTGGTGTGTGGGAGCCGGACCGCCGGCGCGCGGCATGGGAGGCACTACGCGCTGCTGGAGACAGACTACCGTTCGCTCCGTCGCGTTCCGCGCCATACGATCCGCGTCCGCTGGACGAGCGCGAGTTGATATTCATGGATTATCACGCGACCGGGATATGCATCACTGGACACCCAATGCAGCACCTGCGTGACAGGTTGCGCGGTGCCGGTGTGGTCACGAGTGCAGACTTTGAGCGGCTGCGTGATGGAGCAAGCGTGGTGGTGGCGGGGCTGGTTACGGTACGTCAGCGCCCGTCAACCGCAAAGGGCGTCGTCTTCCTGTTGCTGGAAGACGAGTGGGGATTCATCAACGTCGTGGTGCCTAAGAAACTTGTCGAGCGATATTCAGACGTCGTCAGGTTTGCGACTTTCATAATCATTGAGGGGAAGTTCGAGCGCGACGGGGCAGGAATGAACGTTGTGGGGCGGAGATTCAAGCAGATGGATGGCGGGGCGCTCACTCACAATGCACATAACTTCCACTGATTGACCGCCACTCGTCTCATGGACGGCCTGTCTCCGACACTACACGTGTCCACCCTGAACCCTATGTGGTTTAGCCACATCGTTGCTTCCGCCGCGAAACGCAAGATGCCCCCTACCAAGCGGTAGGGGGCATCTTGCGTCAGGTGCGCACGGCGGGACTCGAACCCACGACCTTCGGCGCCGGAGGCCGACGCTCTATCCAACTGAGCTACGCACGCAGGCCTCTAAGTTAACACCGAGCGGCTACGGCGCGCCAGCGCGTGGTGCAGCCGCCCGGCCGCCCAGCCGCCCAGGCGTCTACCAATCGCTACCACCCTCCGCGTCCATCCCGCTCGTCCCGTCCTCGGCGTCCTCTTCCATCTTGGAATGCGTCAGCTCCGCCGTACTCGGCACGATCGCCGCACCACCATGCGACGTGAGATACGCGTTCACACTGGTGAGGCCGCCGAGCGCACCGTGCAACCGCTGGAGCTGCGTGTCCAGTTGACCCGAGAGTAGCCGGAAGACGACGAAGGACTGGTCCGTCGGGCGCGTGCTCGCGTCTGCGACCACGCCCGCGAGCGCCGCGATCTTGTTGTTGAGCCGGATCGGATAGTTGAGCGGGTCCTCGCTCGCGCGGTTATTGACTTGATAGATCTGCTCCTCGACTGAAGACAGCTGCGCCACTACCGGGGCCGCAACCTGCTCAAACGCGGCACGATCGGCGGCAGGGAGCGAGTCGCGCCGCCGCTCGATCTGGGTTCGGACATTACGAGTGAGCCGAACCGCGTTGTTCGCCGCGCTGAGCGTATCGCGGATTTTCAACAGGAAGTCGAACTGGCTTGCCAGATCGGCCGGCGTTGCGGTGACGCGCGGATCTCTTACAACGTCGAACCTGGCGGTCTGGCTCTCGCCGCCTGTGGTGATGCGGACCGTGTACGTGCCGGGGAGGACCGTCGGCCCTTCCAGGTCGCCCGCCCACAGTATCATCCCGTCGAACCGCACGGCGTCCGGGTACCTGAGATTCCAGGCGAACTGATTGAGACCCTGCTTGTTCGCCACGCGCGGCGGACGCGGTGGTCCACGCCGCGGTGTCTGGGACGGCTGCGCCGATTCCTCGGACGTGCTCTCCAGCCGCCGCAAGCTGTCGGCACTCACACCAGCGGTGACAAGACTGTCGTGCCGCGTCCGCAGCTTGAGAGCGCCGGCGACGCTGTCGGCCGCGTCCGCCGAGTCCTGGTTGCTGTTGAAGCTGCGTATCACCTTTCCATTACCATCGAGGAAATCGAGCGTGACCAGCTGCCGCGGCGCCTTGAGCGAGTAATAGATAACCGCACCGGACGGTGGATTGCCGGCCCGTGGCGGGTGTCCCGCGGCACCGGTCCTGGCCCCGCCCACGAACGATGCCCGGTATGTTTTCCGCGGCGTGAACAGGTGCAGATTGGACTGCACCACCGCCGGTGTTAGCTGCTCCAGCGGCGAGA